>CAYVDA010000011.1:0-38508 GCA_964450635.1 uncultured Faecalimonas sp.
TTTAATTTTCAAATATTATTCAGCGATATCTGCATACATGAAGTACCAGTATCCTCTTGGGGAGTGCCAGCATCCTTCAATCTTAGAATTCTGTAACCAGAAGTCATTGTAGTAAGCAAGCGGGATACATGCAGTCTTAGCTGTCATGATATCTTCTGCTTTATGAAGTGCTTCTGAACGCTTAGCAGCATCTGTAGTTGTTCTAGACTCATCAATTGCTGCATCGAATTCAGCATCGTTGAATTTACCATCGTTATTTCCGTTTGTAGAATAGAATAATTCTAACATATTAGATGGGTCTGTGTAGTCACCAACCCAACCATTACGGGATGCTTCGTAATCACCGTTACGACGCATTGGTGTGAAGCTTGACCATTCTACTACTTCTACTTTCATATCAATGTAGATCTTAGCCCATGCTTCCTGTAAGTATTCAGCTACAGCTTTGTGATATCCACTGTCGTTTGTAGAATATGTGAATTTAAGCTTGTTGTTTTCGTTGTAGCCAGCTGCTTCCATTAATTTCTTAGCTTCTGCTACATTTGCATCGTAATCATTGCTCAGGTATTTTTCTCCACCGTTAGCTTTGTCCATGAAGCTAGATCCGTCTGTATCAACCCAACCTGGTCCCATGAAGTTGTAAGCTGCTGTGTAAGTTCCCTGCATGATTTCATCTGCAAGATATTCTCTGTCGACTGCAATGTTCATAGCTTTACGAACGTCAGCATTCTTGAACTGTTTTGCATTTAAGTTCAATGACAGATAGTATGTTCCGATAATCGGATCAACATGGAAATCGCTGTTGTCTTTCAGACTTGGGATTTCTTCTGTAGGAACGTCTTTTGCAAATAAGATGTCACCCTTCTGGAATGCGCTATAAGCTGCATTTGCATCTTCCATCAATACGAACTTGATGCTGTCAAGTTTGATAGAATCTGCATCCCAGTAGTTTTCATTCTTGCTTACAGTGATGTGTGAATCCGGTACCCATTCTGTTACCTTGAATGCACCGTTAGAAATGAAACTTTCTGGTTTTGTTGCCCATTTGTCATTGTTCGCTTCGATCGTTGCCTTCTGAACCGGGCTCAATGTAGCAAATGCTGCAAGACTATCGAAATATGTACATGGATTAGCCAGTTCAACAACTAAAGTTTTTGCATCTGGAGCAGATACTGCAAGAGCATCTAAGTCACCTGTTATCGCTTTGTCATATCCTTTTACCATACCAAGTACAGTTTCTGCATATGGAGCAGCTGTCTTAGGATCACATACACGCTTCCAGCTGTAAACGAAGTCTTCAGCTGTAAGTTCTGATCCATCTGACCATTTCAAACCATCACGAAGTGTAAATGTCCATGTAAGACCATCTTCTGATGTCTCCCATTTTTCAGCACATCCAGCCTGGATCTGCTCGTCTTTATCCACTGTAAGAAGACCTTCAAACAAGTGAAGAATCATGTTACCACCATCAACTGAGGAGTTGAGTGCTGGGTCGATTGTCTCCGGGTTCGGTCCAATCTGAACTGCCAACTGCTTTTCGCCGTTCGCTTTCTGTTCCTTTTGTGCTTTATCGCCACAGCCAACTACCATTGTAGCAACCATAGCAACTGCTAAAGCCATTGAGAGTACTCTCTTTTTCATAGTAAATTCCTCCTTTAATATAGGGTTTTTATTGCTCAATCGGCATAAGCCGAATTGATAACGAATTAGTTCAGCTTATCCAGATGATGGCAAGCTGCATAATGTCCCGGTCTTACTTCCTTGAACTGTGGTTCCTCACAAGCACAACGCTCATCCGCATATGGACAACGTGTACGGAACCGACAACCACTCGGTGGGTTCAATGGACTTGGAACATCTCCTTCCAATACAATACGTTTGTTGGCTCTAGCCACCTTCGGATCTGCAACCGGAATGGCTGAGATCAAACTTCTTGTATATGGATGCATACTGTTGAAACAAAGTTCATAACTATCTGCAAGTTCCACTAATTTACCAAGGTACATAACCCCGATTCGATCGGAAATATGTTTTACTACGGACAAGTCATGGGCAATAAATAAATAGGTAAGTCCCATAGACTCCTGTAAATCTTCAAACATGTTGACAACCTGTGCTTGGATAGATACGTCCAATGCGGAAATCGGCTCATCACATACGATGAATTCCGGATTCACAGCTAAGGCACGGGCAATACCAACTCTCTGACGCTGTCCACCGGAGAATTCGTGTGGATAACGGTTCGCATGCTCGGAGTTCAATCCTACTTTCTCTAAAAGAGAAATAATCTGATTGTAACGATCCTCTTTGTTCGCTGCCAATTTATGAATGTCAATGGCCTCTCCTACGATATCACCAACGGTCATACGTGGGTCAAGGCTTGCATATGGATCCTGGAAAACAATCTGCATCTTCCGGCGATACGGAAGCATGTTCTGTTTTACTTTCCGACTTACGGTTCCATCCTCATTCGGAAGACCGCTGTCATAGATTACTTCTCCATCGTAAGTGATACGTCCTGCAGTCGGCTCATACAGACGAAGCAAACTACGTCCTGTCGTTGTCTTACCGCAACCGGACTCACCAACCAGACCAAGGGTCTCCCCTTTCTTGATGGTGAAAGAAACATCATCTACGGCTTTGACATATTTTTTCTTCTTACCAACACCACCAGCCGGAAAATACTGCTTCAGGTGTTCTACTTTAATTAATTCATCACTCATTTGCAGCACCTCCTTCAAATTCTGCTTTCTGGTTCAGCCAGCAATGTGTATAATGCACATCGTCAAACTCTGTCTTCGGTGGCATCTTCTCCAGACAAATCTTCATACAAGAATCACATCTGGAAGCAAACTTACATCCCTTCGGCGGATTCAACATATCCACCGGTGTTCCTTCGATTGGAACCAGTCTTTCATGTTCCGTCGCATCCATACGTGGAATACTGCGGATCAGACCCTTTGTATATTCATGCTTCGGATTGTAGAAAATATCATCTGTTGTTCCATATTCTACAATATTACCTGCATACATAACGGCAATCTTCTCACAGATGCTTGCCACGATGCCAAGGTCATGGGTGATCATAATGATTGCCATGCCAAGTTTGTCTTTTAATTCCATCATCAATTCCAGAATCTGTGCCTGAATGGTCACATCAAGAGCCGTTGTCGGCTCATCTGCAATCAAAAGCTTCGGCTCACAAGCCAATGCAATCGCGATCATGATACGCTGACGCATACCACCGGAAAGCTCATGCGGATACTGCTTTAATCTCTTCTCCGGTTCGTTAATACCAACCAATTCCAAGAGTTCCTTAGCACGTGCCTTCGCCTCTTTCTTCGTCTTGTCTGTATGAAGACGAATCACTTCTTCAATCTGATTACCGATAGTATATACCGGGTTCAGACTGGTCATCGGATCCTGGAAAATGATAGAAACTTCATTTCCACGAATCTTTCTCATCTGACGTTCTGTCATATCATTGATGTGATGTCCGTTGAAATCCAGAGAACCTCCAACCAGTCTACCCGGATAAGCGGTCAATCCCATCAAACTGTAGGCGGTTACGGATTTACCGGAACCACTCTCACCAACGATTCCAAGAACTTCTCCCTCTTCCAAATGGATAGAAACTCCATTCAAAGCCTTTACTTCTCCTGCCGGAGTAAAGAAAGAGAGACGTTCATCCTGTATATTTACTAAATATTCACTCATAATACGTATCCTTTCTTTAATTCTTCAGTTTCGGGTCGAATGCGTCACGAAGACCATCGCCGAACAAGTTAAAGCTCAAAATAATCAAACTGATCAGCACTGCCGGAATAAAGAGCAAGTGCGGATTGGTATTGATACCATTAATGGCATCACCTGCCAAAGAGCCCAGTGACGGAAGCGGTACTGCAACTCCAAGTCCCAAGAAGGAAAGGAAACTTTCCGTAAAAATAGAGGATGGAATCTGCAAGGTTGTCATAACGATCAAAGTACCCAGACAGTTTGTCAACAAATGCTTCTTAATGATACGACCACTGCCTGCACCAAGTGCTCTGGCTGCTGTTACATATTCGCTCTGTTTCAAAGTTAAAATCTGACCACGTACCATACGTGCCATACTTACCCAGTAAAGAAGGGCAAATACAATGAAAATACTGATCATATTCGGTCCAATCGTATTCATCCAACCAAATCCCGGCTTCTCTGCCAGGTTCTCCAACGGTTCCTTAATGGATACACTCAGGAGAATGATCAAAAGTACGTCCGGAATGGTATAGATAATATCTACCAGACGCATGATAATAATATCAATCCAGCCTCCGAAGAAAGCTGCGATGGAACCTACGGTCGCACCAATCACAAGAATGATTGCTGCTGCCACAAGACCTACAATCAAAGAGATCCGGCTACCCATCATCACACGGATGGCATAGTCACGTCCCATCTTATCGGTACCCAGAATATGTGGGAAGACATCTTCCCCGGCTTCAATCTTCGCCTGCTCTTCTTCTGAATACTCAAATGGTTTTAAGTTTCTTGCACCCTTAATCTGTGTTCTATAATCATATGGATAAAAACTTGGTGCAACAAAGGAACAAAACATAATGAATACAATGACAACCAAACTGACCATTGCAATCTTATTCTTTAATAATCTTCTTAATCCATCTTTCCAGAATCCCACACTGTCACGCATGACAACCAGACTCTGCTTCTCATTCTCACTTGCCGGGAGAAAATCTTCCGGAGACAAGTTCATCTGAAAGCTCAATGGATTTTTCTTTGAATCCTGCATCTTTTCATTTTCTCCTTTCTACTTCAACTTAATACGAGGGTCAATTACCGTATAAAGTATATCTACAATCAAATTGATAATTACCATTATCGTTGCAAGGAAAATGGTTGTTCCCATAATAATGGTGTAATCACGTGCGGTAATGGAACCGATAAATTCTCCACCCAATCCCGGGATGGTAAAAATCTTCTCAACGATGAAGGAACCACTGATGGTATATGCTGTAAGCGGTCCTACATAGGTTACAACCGGAAGGATAGCATTTCTCAAAGCATGTTTGAACAAAGATACGAATTGAGAAAGTCCCTTCGCTTTCGCGGTACGCATATAATCCTGACCCAGAACGTCCAACATAGAGGAACGCATCAAACGGGTAATGTATGCAGTCGGATAGAATGCCAGAGCTATTACCGGCATCACATAATGAAGTCCTGTCTCCAGACCAAAGGTCGGTAGCCATCCCAGCTTCACGCCAAAGAAATACATAAGCACGGTACATACTACAAAACCTGGTACGGCAATACCACAAGTTGCAATTACGATCAATACGTTATCAATCCATTTTCCACGATTCAGTGCTGCGATACATCCAAGCGGCACACCAATTAACAAGGATACCAATACGGCAAGACCACCAAGCTTCGCAGATACCGGGAACTTCGTTGCAATAATCTCTGCTACGGAACGTCCACGCTGTTTCAAGCTGTCGCCGAAATCTCCCTGAATGGCTCCTTTCATATATGTAAGGTACTGTTCAAACAAAGGTTTATCCAGACCATACTTCGCTTCCAATGCTGCTGTTGCTTCCGGTGAAATCGCTTTTTCTGACAAGAACGGTCCACCCGGCACTAAATTCATAACAAAAAATGTCAGTGTGGCTACGATGAAAATCGTTAACAAAGCCATTGCTGTTCTTTTTGAAATGTACTTTAACATAATTCTACTCCTTTACACTTATTTACGATATTTGTACATAGCGGGGAATCCTACTCCCCGCCCATTGAACCATAACATATCTAATAATACCGTTTTCCCCATCAAATGTCAAGGCTTTTTTGCTTTATCGTGGTAAATTCTTAAAGGGGTTTTCTGCCCATTTTCCACCATTTTCCATTTTCTCTTCTATTCGAAGCAGGCGATTATATTTGGCGGTCCGCTCACCCCTGCAAGGAGCTCCGGTTTTGATCTGTCCGCCCCGGCACGCCACGGCCAGATCCGCAAGGAAGGTATCCTCCGTCTCCCCGGATCGGTGCGAGATAATCACCCTATAGCCGGCCTTTTTCGCACGTTCCACGGTATCCAAAGCCTCTGAAAGGGTGCCGATCTGATTCAGTTTGATGAGTATCGCATTGGCAACGCCCCGTAAAATCCCATCTGCCAGACGTTTTTCGTTGGTGGCAAATAGATCATCTCCCACCAGTTGCACCTGCCTGCCTAACCGTGTTGTCAGAAGTTCCCATCCATCCCAATCCTCCTCACCCAAAGGATCTTCTATGGAAATAATAGGATAGGTCTCCAATAATTCCTCATAATAGTCGATCATTTCTTCTGCCGAGCGGATGACCTTCTCCCCTTTCCCCTGTCCTTCACCTGCAAAGACATATTTCTTAAATGCAGGGTCATAGAGTTCCGAAGCCGCCACATCTATGGCAATGCCCACATCTTTTCCCGGCTGATATCCACTTTTACGGATGGCTTCCACCAAGAGAGTGAGGGCATCTTTTGCATCGGAAAGCAGCGGGGCAAATCCCCCCTCATCTCCCACAGCTGTGGAAAGTCCTTTTTCTTTCAGCAACGCTTTTAGGGTCTGGTAGATCTCTCCGCACATCTGAATTGCCATCTTTTCATTCTCTGCCCCCATTGGTACAAGCATAAATTCTTGGAAATCCAGATAGTTATCTCCATGGCGTCCGCCATTTAACACGTTCATCATAGGAACCGGCAAGGTATCTGCCGTCACGCCGCCGAGATATTGATACAGCGGAAGATTGCAGGCATTGGCCGCCGCCACTGCTACCGCCATGGAAATGCCGAGAATGGCATTGGCCCCCAGCTCTCCTTTGTTGGCGCTTCCATCTTTTTTGCACAGTACCCGGTCAATCTCCCGCTGGGCGAACACCTGCATGCCTATCACCTCCGGAGCCAGAATCTGGTTGACATGTTCCACTGCCCTTCGTACTCCCCGTCCCCCATAACGTTTCTCTCCATCTCGCAGTTCCACTGCCTCATATTTCCCGGTCGAAGCGCCGGATGGCACTGCCGCTCTTCCCCAGAATCCATCGCCGGCCAGCACTTCTACTTCCACTGTGGGTTCTCCTCTGGAATCCAGAATTTCTCTTGCGTAAACATCCGTAATCAAAATCTTTGGATACATCTGACTAAGCCTCCCCTTTTTTGGAGTTAGTATCCACAGAATCTGCCTCTTTTATGCGCGCCGCCACTCTGTCTGCATAGTCTCTGCAACAAGATTCTATCTCTCCTTCTACCATAACACGAAGAACCGGTTCCGTGCCGGAAGAACGCACCAGAATTCGTCCTTTGCCTGCTAATTCTTTCTCAATCAGGTGGATTTCTTCCTGCAAATCCCTATTTTCCAACACCTGTTTTTGATTGCCTACCCTCACATTTTTCAGAACCTGAGGATAAGAAACCATGTCTTTTACAAGACCGGATAAGGTCTTTTTTTCTTCTAGCAGTACTTCCATCAACATCAGAGAAGTAAGGATTCCATCGCCGGTGGTAGCATATTTCCGAAAAATCAGATGGCCGGACTGTTCTCCACCTAAGGCATATTGATGTGCCTGCATTCCTTCATAAACATTCCGATCTCCCACTTCCGTTTCTTTCACCAAAATCCCTGCTTTCTTGCATGCGACATGGAGACCCAAATTGGACATAATCGTTGCCACCAGCGCATTGCCCGGCAATTGTCCACGCTCATTTAGATATTTCCCGCATACATAGAGAATCCCATCTCCATCCACCACGGCACCTTTTTCATCCACTGCCAGGCAACGATCCCCATCTCCGTCATAGGCAAATCCCACATCCAGGCCTTCCTGTACTACCAGCCTCTGCAAATCCTCCATATGGGTCGAACCGCAATTGCGATTGATATTGGTGCCGTCAGGTTCATTTGCAATCACATAGGTCGCTGCCCCCAACGCATCAAAGACACTTTTTGCAATGGAAAATGTGCTTCCATTGGCACAATCCAGTCCAATCCGTTTGCCTTTGAAGGATCTGGTAGCCAGAGAGATCAGATGCCCGATATAGCGATTGCGACCGGCGGCATAGTCGACAGTCTTTCCGATATGTTCCCTGGTTGCATAGGGAATCGCTCCCTTTCCATCTAGATATTCTTCAATGGCCGCTGTTGCTTTTTCATCCATTTTCGAGCCATCGGACTGCAGCAGCTTGATACCATTATCATAAAAGGGATTATGGCTGGCTGATATCATGATTCCACAATCGAACCGCTCCGTCCGTGTTACATAAGAGACGCTGGGTGTGGTGGTCACGTGTAAGAGATAGACATCCGCTCCCGATGCGGTCAAACCGGCGGACAATGCTTCTTCGAACATATAGCTGCTTCTTCGGGTATCTTTTCCAATCACCACTTGAGCCTTTTTCTTCTGCCCGTAGTACCAGCCCAGATATCTTCCGATTAAAAAGGCATGTTCTACCTTTAATGTTCCATTGGCTTCCCCGCGGAAACCATCCGTTCCAAAATATTTTCCCATAAAAAAACCTCCCTTGTCGTTCTATAGTTGTTATACGACAAGGGAGAAATTTTATACTTGTTTTTAGTGATGGAACAAACGAATGCCGGTAAATGCCATAGCCATTCCATATTTATTACATGTATCAATGACATTGTCATCCCGCACAGAACCGCCTGGCTGTGCAATATATTTGACACCGCTTTTCTTTGCTCGCTCAATGTTGTCGCCAAATGGGAAGAAGGCATCTGAGCCGAGTGCCACATCGGTCATCTTATCTAACCACGCCCGTTTCTCTTCTGCTGTGAAAACCGGCGGTTTCTCTTTGAAAATATTCTGCCAGGTACCTTCTGCCAGAACATCCATATATTCTTCTCCGATATAGAGGTCAATGGAATTGTCTCTGTCTGCTCTTCCGATTCCATCTACGAACTGCAGATTAAGAACCTGTGGAGATTGGCGAAGCCACCAGTTATCTGCTTTCTGTCCAGCCAATCTGGTACAATGGATACGAGACTGCTGTCCTGCTCCGATTCCGATTGCCTGTCCGCCTTTTGCGTAGCAAACGGAGTTGGACTGGGTATATTTTAAAGTAATCAATGCGATTGCAAGATCAATCTTCGCACTTTCCGGAATCTCTTTGTTCTCTGTTACCACGTTAGAAAGCAGCGCATCATCAATGACAAGCTCATTTCTTCCCTGCTCAAAGGTAATTCCAAATACTTCTTTGTGCTCAATCGGCGCCGGTTCATACTCCGGATCAATTTCAATAATGGCATAATTGCCTTTTTTCTTCGCCTTTAGGATTTCCAAAGCTTCCGGCTCATATCCCGGTGCAATGACACCATCAGACACTTCCCGTTTGATTAATTTGGCAGTTGCCACATCGCACACATCAGACAGAGAGATGAAATCACCAAAAGAAGACATTCTGTCAGCTCCTCTTGCTCTTGCATAGGCGCATGCTAACGGAGATAACTCTCCCATGTCATCCACCCAATAGATCTTCGCCAAGGTCTCATCCATCGGAAGTCCAACCGCAGCACCTGCCGGTGAAACATGTTTGAAAGAAGTTGCCGCCGGAAGTCCGGTTGCCTTCTTTAATTCCCGTACCAATTGCCAACCATTAAACGCATCTAAAAAATTGATGTAACCTGGTCTGCCGCTCAACACTTTAATCGGAAGTTCTCCCTGCTCCATATAAATTCTGGAAGGTTTCTGATTCGGGTTACAGCCGTATTTTAATTCTAATTCTTGCATGTCCTCTCTCCTATTGATTCTTATTTACAATTCTGGTTTCATATGTGCCGGTTGCAATGTCGATATAGCGAACAAACAAAGAGACTTTGTTGTCCTGATTCAGACTTGTCCAAAGGTGATTGGTGAAGCTGTCAATGTCATCTTCTACCTGAATCCATTTTGGTTCTCCCTCAAAACTCGGCAGCGGATTGCCATCGCATTTGTATGTATGGATGAAATGCCCTTCCCCTGCTACCGGGTTCTCATATGTATAGGTATAACGATTGCAAGCATCCGGATTGCCATTATTGCTCTTTAAAATAGACATGGCATAGTGGAAGCTTCCTTCTTTTACCCGTAAAACCCCGGAAATACGTGGTGTGTAGTTCGGGCCATCCGGCTCAAATTCTCTACAACGAAGAGACTGTTCAAAGCTCTCTCCTTTTCCCATTCCTTCATAAATCGTATCCGTCTGATCTCCGTTGGTCACAATGGTATCATCGCCCAATACACGAACCGGTGCATAAATAATCAAGCTCGGATCCGTCAGCTTCGATGGGTCGAATGCCTGGGTGCGGATTCCTTCTCCTTCTTCTACGAAGATACGGTTTCTGCTATTTTCGCTTCTTCCCATAATAAAATAAGCCGTTACTGCCCGGCTTCCATCCGGTGTCTTGCCAATGATAATTCCACGGCCCGGATATGCATTGTTCTCTAACTCGTTCTGAATGGATAACATTTCCATGGGTTTTTCTTCCTTTCTTTTGTCCCTGTTAATTCCTAGGTTCATGCCTTCTTGCCTTCACCCAGTGCTAAAAATATTATAGCCCAAAGTCTTGTGAAAATACTAGACCTTGGGCTATTGTTTTTATATGTCGTTAGTTATTAGTAACGCTTATATTAGAATTTTCGCAGGGCTTCTTCTTCCTGATCTTCGCGAATGGAACGGATCTGTACATAGTAACTGGTTCCGTTTTCCATGACCACTTGCACCCGATCTCCTACTTTGTGACCAAGTACCGCTTTGCCGATTGGCGACTCGGTACTAATCAGATTCTTCAAGGAGTTCCCGCGAACGGTGGTGACGATTTTGAAGCTCTCCACTTCTTCGTCCTCTTCAAAATAAAGGTCTACCACTTTCTGAATCCCCACTTCGTCTTCCTGAGACTCATCGCTGACGATCACAGCCGTCTTCATCATTCGTTCCAGATATCGGATTCGGCTCTCATTCTGATTCTTCGCCTGCTTGGCAGCCTTATATTCAAAATTCTCGCTCAGATCTCCATGCGCACGGGCAGTTTTCACATCTTCCAGAAGTTCTTTTCGGACCACACATTTCCGATGTTCTACCTCCGCTTTCATGGCATCAATATCTTTTTGCGTCAATTCGTTAAACATCTTTCACCTATTTGGAACATCTAAATAACAATTCTTCCCATCTTCTATCCACTTCCTGCTGGAACTGTTCAATCAGATGCTCATTTCCCTTCTTAAATAAATGTTTGAAGCGTCCCTGTTTGCTAAGGAAGTCTTCAATCGGCAATTTCTTCTTCGGTTCATAATTCAGAATCCATTTGCCATCTACAACTTCAAATAGTGGCCAGTAGCAGGTCTCCACACCCAACTTACAGATTTCCATAATATCCGGTGTGTTGTAGCGCCATCCACGTGGACACGGTGCCATAATATTAAGGAAGGCTGCTCCCGGTGTGTAGATCGCTTTTTCTGCCTTTGTATGTAAATCTTTGAAATTCTGTACAAATGTAGTCTGTGCCACATATGGAATATCGTGAGCTGCAATGACAGATGCCAGATCTTTACGATTCTGCATCTTTCCGTTGCTTGCACTTCCCACCGGTGTTGTCGTCGTATCCGCATACATCGGTGTTGCAGAGGACCGTTGGATACCTGTATTCATATAAGCACCATTGTCATAGCAGACGTAAACCATATCATGGTTACGCTCCATGGCTCCGGAAAGGGACTGCATACCAATATCATAAGTACCGCCGTCACCACCGAAGGTAATAAATTTATACGTTTCATCTAATTTGCCTTTTCGTTTCAAGGCATTGTATGCACCTTCCACACCACTCATGGTTGCCCCTGCATTTTCAAATGCATTGTGGATGTAGCTGTCTTCCCATGCGGTATACGGATAGGTGAAGGTAGAAACTTCCAGACAGCCGGTGGCATTACCAATGACTGCTTTGTCTCCTTCATGAAGTCCTCGAAGGACGTTTCTTACTGCAATGGTACCGCCACAGCCGGCGCACATTCTATGTCCCGGAGCAAGACGTTCCGGCTTATTCATTGTCTCTTTAAAATTATATGCCATGTTCTTCTTCCTCCTTACTCACGGATGCCCATGTAGCGATAGGTCTCGCCTGCATCCTGGTTGTCGATGATTTCCTGAAGGTCTGCATATACCCCTTCCATGTCTTCCACTCTTACATCACGTCCACCAAGTCCGTAGATGTAGTTTACGGCAAATGCGTCAGAACGTGCTCTAAACAATGCGCTCATCACATCTGCTCCTAATGGACCACCATGGTTGGTATAGCTTTCTGCACGATCCATAACGGCAACTGCCTTCACACCACGAAGTGCCTCTGCGATCTCTTCTGCCGGGAACGGACGGAAAAGACGGATCTTAATGAGACCAACTTTTTCTCCCTGTGCACGCAGTTTGTCAATGGCATCTTTTGTCGTTCCTGCTGCAGAACCGATGATAACAATCGCACGCTCTGCATCTTCCATAGCATATTCTTCAAACAAGCCATATTCTCTTCCGGAAATGGCAGCAAATTCTTTGGCGATCTCTTTGACCACACCCGGTACATGGCTCATAGCCTCAGCTTGATTCCGTTTTGCTTCCATATAATAATCTGTAATCGCATATGGTCCAACTGCCATCGGCTGATTCGGATTAAGCAAATAGTTCTCCGGCTCATATTCGCCAACGAAGTTCTTTACTACATCATCTTCTAACAGTTCAATGTTCTCCACTGCATGGCTGGTGATAAAACCATCCTGACAGATCATAATCGGCAGGTGCACATCTTTGTGCTCGGAAATCCGATATGCCTGCACCATATTATCATATGCTTCCTGGTTATTCTCCGCATAAATCTGAATCCATCCTGCATCTCTTGCTCCCATACTGTCGGAATGGTCACAGTTGATGTTGATTGGACCGGACAGGGCACGGTTTACCAATGCCAAAGCAAGTGGCAACCGGTTAGAAGCTGCAATATATAATTCTTCCCACATATAGGCAAGTCCGCAAGAGGAAGTTGCTGTCAGGGATCTGGCACCTGCTGCCGAAGCTCCGATTGCAGCGCTCATGGAACTGTGCTCACTTTCTACGGTAATAAATTCTGTATCCACTTGTCCATTTGCCACAAAAGACGCGAAATACTGCGGAATCTCTGTGGATGGTGTGATTGGAAATGCCGGAAATACATCCGGGTTGATCTGTCTCAAGGCAATTGCCACTGCCTCGTTTCCTGATAATCGTTCTCTCTTACCCATCTTACTCCACTCCTTCCATTGTAATCGCGCCAAACGGACATGCTTTCACACAAATGCCGCAGCCTTTGCAGTGAAGAACGTCGAATTCGCCACGTTTCATATCCTTGACCGGAATGCAGCTATCCGGACATACCGGCACGCATAACAGACATTGTTTACATTTATCTTCGATAAATTGCGGTTTCACAGAAGACCATTCTCCTGTATGAAATCCTTTCGATGTGCCTGCTCCTGCAACGATCATACCTTCTGTCAAATCTTTCCAAGTTGCCTTGACTCCCAATTTGCTAATATCTGTTGCCATTATTGCACCTCCTTCAATGCCATTTCCAATGCCTGCATATTTCCTTCAATGACTTCCGGTTTGCTGGCAAATTTATGTTGGAATGACGCACGCATCTCTGTCAAAAAGGTCTCTTCGTCCATGATTCCTGCTACTTTTACAATGCCGGCCAAAAGGGGTGTATTCGGGAAGTATTTTCCCAAAGTAGCCATGGATACTTTGTGGGCATCTAAGGTATATACCTTTCCTTCGTATCCTTTCAGATGTGGAAGTAATTCTTCCTTCGCCCGAGAGGTGTTCACCAAAATCGCACCGTCCTTCTTCAATCCTTTCGTCACATCTACGGTCTCTAATAATGACTCGTCTACCACAACCACGTACTGTGGTTCATAGATATTAGAATGTACCCGGATCTGCTTGTCGCTGATTCGATTGTAAGCGGTAATCGGTGCTCCCATTCGTTCCGGACCATATTCCGGAAATCCCTGCACATATTTTCCTGTCTGAAATGCCACGTCTGCCAGGAGAAGTGCAGCTGTCTTCGCACCCTGTCCACCGCGGCCATGCCATCTGATTTCTGTAAGATTACTCATCTTGCGTCCTTCCTTTCTACTGATTTGTCTCATTCATTCTTTTTACATCCCTCTAAAAATTAGAGTGTACTCTGTTTTTATACCATTTCTGCTATCTCTTGTCAATAGTTCCGGGGAAAGGAGATGGAATTTCTTTTCAAAATAAACCAAAAACGACGACAGGATAACCTGTCGTCGTCATATCATCTACTTTAATTAGTTGATAGCATCTTTGAATGCTTTACCAGCTTTGAACTTAGGAGCTTTGCAAGCTGCGATTGTCATTGTCTCGCCTGTGCTTGGGTTTCTTCCTTCTCTTGCTGCTCTTTCGCTAACTTCGAATGTACCAAAGCCAACTAACTGTACTTTACCACCATTCTTTAATTCTTCTGTTACAGCATCAGAGAAAGCCTTTAAAGCTTTTTCAGCGTCTTTCTTAGAGATTTCAGCCTTTTCAGCCATAGCTGCTACTAATTCTGTTCTGTTCATGGATATCTTCCTCCTCTAAATTTAAACAATAATTGTTTTGAAAACCGCCCAATCGGGCGAAAATCCATCTTAAATAGTGTTATACCGTTTTATGACGTATTTGTCAAGAGTATTTTAAGTTTTTTCCCTATTTTTGGCTATTTTTCAAGGTTTTTACAACATTTTATCAATCATCGCTAACACTTCCTGACCGAGTGCTGCTGATTTGGCATCTGCATCCTCTAAGGATGTTCCTTTCACACCATAATAGAATTTTACCTTCGGTTCTGTTCCGGATGGACGTACGCAGAGCCATGCATCCTCTGTCAGATCGTAATATAACACGTTGGAGCTTGGCAATCCTGTCGGAACCACTTCCCCACTCTTCTGATCACGGATGGTATCTGCTTTGTAATCTCTGGCTTTTACCACCTGATAAGCGCCGATGGTATCCGGTGTGTTCTGACGCAAAGTCTCCATAATCTCCTGAATCTTCGCAAGTCCCTCCATTCCTTTTAAAGTAATGGACTGAATATCATCTTTGTAGTAACCATATTTCTCATACATATCAATCATGGCATCCCACAGGGTCTTACCTTGTGTCTTATAGTAAGCTGCCGCCTCGCAAAGTGCCATCGTCGCGACAATGGCATCCTTGTCTCTTGCATGGGTACCGATCAGACAACCATAGCTTTCTTCAAAACCAAAAAGATATTGTCCCACACCTGTCTGCTCAAATCCAAGGATCTGCTGTCCGATGTATTTGAATCCGGTAAGGACTTCAATTAATTTCACACCATAGGCATTTGCAATGGCATCAGCCATGTTGGTGGTCACAATGGTCTTAATCAGACAACCATCCTCCGGTAAGCCTTTCAATGCTTTTCTCTGGCCAATCTCATAATCTGCCAGCAGACATCCTGACATATTACCGGTGAGCACCTTATACTCTCCTGACTTGCTATCTTTGACATAAACTCCCAAGCGATCCGCATCCGGGTCTGTTGCCAGGATTAGATCTGCATCTACCTCTTTTGCAAGAGTAAGTCCCAAGGTAAATGCCTCTGCCGCCTCCGGATTCGGATAGGAAACCGTCGGGAATTCTCCATCCGGAAGTTCCTGCTCTTTTACTACATAGACATTCTCAAATCCTAGTTCTCTAAGAACCCGTCTTGCCGGGATATTACCGGTTCCGTGAAGCGGACTGTAGACGATCTTCAATTCCTTCTTCATCTGCTCAATACTATCCCAGTGAAGAACCTGTTTCTTCAATTCTTCCATATATGCACTGTCAATCTCTTCTCCGATAACCTGATAGAGCCCCGCTTCTTTTGCCTCGGCAAGTTCCATGGTCTGCACCGTGCTGTAATCGGTCACTGCAAGAACCTTGTCCATAATTCCTTTGTCATGAGGCGGTGTAATCTGTGCACCATCCTCCCAGTATACTTTATATCCGTTATATTCCGGCGGATTGTGGCTCGCGGTAATATTAATACCGGCAATGCATCCCAACTTCCGCACTGCATAGGACAACTCCGGAGTCGGACGTAAGGATTCAAATACATAAGCCCGAATTCCATTCGCTGCCAGACAAAGAGCTGCTTCATCGGCAAATTCCGGTGACATCCGTCTGGAATCGTATGCCACCGCAACACCCCGATCTGCTGCTCCCTGTTCTATAATATAATTAGCAAGTCCCTGGGTGGCTCTACGAACCGTATAGATATTCATACGATTGCATCCTGCACCGATAATTCCTCGAAGACCTGCTGTTCCAAATTCCAAATCTTTGTAAAAACGTTCCTTTATCTCATTCTCATCCTCTGCAATACTACGTAATTCCGCTTTCGTATCTTCGTCGAAATACGGATTCTGCAACCATTCTTGATACTGCTCTTTCGCTTGCATGTTTTTTGCTACCTCCTGTCGCTTTTGTAACCATTATACCGCACTTTATGTCAAATGGAAAGAAAATATCGCATCCAAAAACGCTTTTCTCATCTCACTCTGACTGACAGCAATTTCCAATTTTTCCTGATTTTTCTTTGGGATAAATGCTTTGTTGGAACGACCATAAGAATTGGCGACCTTTCGAAATTTCTCTGGATAAGAAATGGAGATAGCAAGAACAGTCAATTCGTCCTCCCCCAACGGACAGATTCGATTGTAGACTTCCAGAATGCGGTTTCCCAGTCTGACATTCCACTGATTTTTCTCTAGGATTTTTCGCATATAGTAGCACAGATCCGTTAATTGCAAATCTTTGTGAAAATGCTCCAGATTGGTAGTCGCAATTCCTTTTGCTGTCATCAGAAGATTGTGATAGTTGTATTCTCCATGGGTGTAATGTCCCTGTTCCAAACTCCTTCGATAGAGCTGTTCATATCCGGATTCTTCCAATGCCTCTCTGGCCTGCTCTGCCAGATCATACATGGATTCGTAATAAGTTAGATACAGTCGCTCGAACTCCCCTTTATCCACTTTCTTTCGGATAAAGGAGCGAACTTTCTTCATTTCCCGGTTGTACCGCAGGTACATTTTTCGCATATCCTCTCCTTCTAAAACCGGCGGTTGTTCCATATCCGCTGTAAAATCACGATTTCGCAATACCCTATGCAGCCGCGCCAGATTGGATACAGCCATCATCGTATCTTCTTCCCGCCTCACCTCGCACTCTCGACCTGCAAACCATCGCTTCAAGAGATAAGCATTGCCATCCAATCCAGTACTGATATAGGCATCTTCCCGATTTTTCAACGGCATATCTACTCGTCCCATCCCATTCTTTTGCAGACATTCGCACAAATCACAAAGAACCGGCACCCGGCCTTTGGATGTATTTAATTCTTTTAACAATAACAACCCTTGCTTGGTATCACATAAAACAGCACCCCTAACTTTACGGGTGCTGTTCACATCGACTTGGTACTGCTCCAATACCTGATATTCTTGTTCTTTCATACCTGCCCCCTACATCGCGTCCGCTTGGATCTTCTCTCTAATGTATGACAGGACTATAAAAAGTATGTCTCTCTTTTTTACATCTCTCTCCAAAGCTCCAGAAGTTTCTCCCGATTGTTATAATCCGGATGTTCCAGAACTATTTCAAGAAGTTTCTTCAAGACAGCGCCTAATTCTTTCCCCGGCTTCATGCCCTCCTGAATCAAATCTTTTCCATTGATTGCCAGATCCTGCAAAGTTACGCATTCCTGCAACTCCAAGATTTCTTCATAGCAAGCTTTTATTTCTTCCAGATTCTGAAGTTTCTCCTCTCGCTGATACTGGCTCTGCGCCAAGGTGTCCGCCTTTCGCACCTGCAGATATAGCGGAAATAATTCTTTCCCAATCTGATTCATGGCGCGACGCACATTTCGCTTCTTCCCTGGCATGCGATAGTCGTGATACTGCACCAGTTTCACCACTTGATGCATGGTATCATTATCGAACTTCAGACGACGTAAAATTGCCTTGGCCATCTCGCTGCTCTTTATGTCATGCATGTGAAAATGTGCCCGCCCGTTCTCATCTATGGTTTTGCAGACTGGTTTTCCCATGTCGTGAAGCAACATGGTAAGCCTTAGTACTTTGTCCGCCGGCACAAGGGTAACTGCCAAAAGGGTATGCTCTCCTACGGTATTTTCGTGGTGGGGCGTCTCCTGGGTGGTCTCCATCAAAGCATCAAATTCCGGGAGAAATTCTTTGGTAATTCCCAGTTCCCATGCGGTACGAACCTCTTCCGGATGCGGGGATACCAACAATTTTACCAACTCCACCTGAATCCGCTCTGCACTGATGTGCTGAAGATTCGGAGCCAGTTTGCGAATGCCGTCCCGGGTCTTTTCCTCAATGGCAAAACCCAGTTGGGCTGCAAATCGGACAGCACGCAGAATCCGAAGGGCATCTTCCGTAAATCGTTCCTCTGCATTTCCCACGCAGCGAATGATTTTCTTCTGCAAATCTTCCACACCGCCAAAAATATCCACCAAGCCTTCCCGGTCATTATATGCCATGGCATTGATGGTAAAATCCCGCCGAAGAAGATCTTCCTTCAGGCTTCTTGTGAAGGTCACTTCCTTGGGATGTCGGCCGTCTTCATATTCTCCGTCTACCCGGTAAGTCGTAACTTCGAATCCTTCTTTTTCTAAAAGCACCGTAATGGTGCCGTGGGCGATGCCGGTGTCAAATGTACGGGGAAATAATGCCTTGGTCTCTTCCGGCAGCGCGGATGTGGTAATGTCCCAGTCATCCGGTATCCGGCCAAGGATCGAATCCCGCACACATCCGCCAACGGCATAGGCTTCATATCCGTGTGCCTGCAATGTTTGAATAATCGTCTGTACCTTTTGAGGTAATTGAATCTTCATAGTCACTCCCATTTCTATTGCTGATATTCCTGTGGTTTGGCATAGCCTAAATAGGTATGTCCACTTCCTTCTGTCATCTCATCCATAACCTTCATGGAATGCGTCTTAATCTTTCCATCAGCCGGATCGATATATACAATAGTCGATCCCTGATACCCAATGAGCAAATAGGCATTTTTACTGTCTCTCATTGCTAAAATCGGCGTTCCTTTTCCTATGATATAGCGCAAATCCTCCGCTTCACATCCGGTCAGATCCAGTGGCTCTCCTACCCCTTTTTCCTTCAGGATTTCCAAAGGTTCTTTTTTATCCAGATCAGAGGTCTCTTTACCTTCATAGGCAAGCAATAATTTCAGGCAAACGGAAAGGGTTGTCTCCTTGCTCTTTCTTGCCCGTCCTATCAAGCCCGGTATCTGATACCAGCCCTGATAATTGCCTCGCTCCCAGATATAGGTCTGGTTGGCAGATACTACCACGCCTTCTATCTCATCTGCTTTCTCCACCGCATAGCCTGCCTGGTCAAATACGCCTGCCATCTCCCCGGCACCGTAGACATAATAGCAATTCTCTTTCGGTGTGCTGTGCATGGCAAGTTCCATGGTCTGATTCGACAGTACCTGTTTTGGATACCGCATTCTTGGTTTCAAATCCTCAATTCGATTGGCATATGCCAAACGATATTGTCTCTGTTTTAAGGTCGTAGAATAACTCTCCAAGGTCACATTTTCTTCCTGCTGCTCCTCATGATTGGTTACATAGTCGTCTTTGATTCCCTTGTATTTTCCACTCTCTTTTTTCACTCGTTTTAGAGTTACCATATCGTCTGCCACGAAGACATCCGATACCCAGATTCCATTTTCCTGATATACTTTTACCACTTCGTTATTTCCGTCATAAATCTTCAATTGATACATCGGCGTAATAGAGGCGCCGGACAAGGTCTTGCCTTGATCCGCTTCCCGTACATAGCCCACGATCAAATCATTCTCCACATAGGATAAAGGCATCAGCCATTCTCCTGCTGTCGGTAAAATCTCCTGCTGTCTGCCGGTTGCAAAATCCAACATGCAGATACCATTTTCCCCGGATTGGTATGCCACATAGCGGCCATCATCCGATACCGTATAACGATCCGCAGTCATCTCCTCTGCTAGGACCTTCGTGGTCTGATCCTGCAAGCTTTTGGAGATCAATTGTTCCTCCATCATCAGATAAATGGAATTACTTTCTTCATTATAATATACTAATTTGCATAATTCTTCCGCCGCAACGGCATATGCCTTGTCACTGGACAAGAAGACTTTTTCTTCGATGGTGCTGTATGCGTGGTGATACTTATAGATCGCAACGCCCACTTCTCCTTCGTGGAATCCCCGATTCATATAACCATATACCATGAAGATCAGATTGCCGTCTTTTTCCATCTTTACAATCTGAATGTCATGCTGGTCATATTCTCCGCGGCTGTCTCCTTCCTCTGCAAAGGTAAATACACAAGATAGAGTATCCTCACTCCGGTCATATACCCAGAGTTCTCCATTTCTTACAAAAGCTACCTGCTGACCATCTTCGCTCACCTGATAGGACACATCTTCTCCGGAAATCCCCAGATCAATGCCTTTTACCGTCACCATCTGCTCTACCGATGACAATATCTGATCCATGGTGCGCTCGTAAGTGAGAAGATAATATTTGTTACCTAATTTGCGGACTTTGAAGAATTCTCTGACACGATGCTCTGTCATTATGCCTTCTTCTTCCACCTGCACCTTGTAGCGCAGCAAAATGGAATGATAGGTGCCATTGCATTCCTTAATCTCCCAGGTAATTTCGCCTTCCACCTGTGGCTTTAAGGCCCCCCACATCGCTTGGGTCACATCGGAATGAATCGTAACCATATGCAAGGTTCCATTATCTGCAGTCTCATCCGGTTCCAGATAGGATTTGACCTCATTTTCCTTCTTATTCAACATATTCTCATGAAGCTGTTTGGTGAAATCTAAGCATGCCTTGGTCTCATAATTTTCACAACTAACCAGTCGGGTGTAATAGTAGAACGCTTCCCCTTCCTGATTATACAGTGTCAGACGCAAAACGCCTTCTACTGCCTCAGGAAGTTTCTCTCCGATTGTCAGTTGCATCACATTTTCCTGATTTTCCAAATTCTCTTCTGCCAGTAGCTGACTGCCGTTCAGAGAATAAAGCTCCGCTTTCGCGGATTCGATGGTCATCTGATAGGGTTGCACTTCCATACTAAGGCTCCCGTCTTTTTCCAAGGGCGTAATGGTATCCCGCATAGCCGGAATCCGCATCTCTTTCCGATATCCCACCAATGGATTCATCCGATAGCCATGAGAAGTGAAAGAAACCGTCGGATAGGTTGCCTCTTCCATGGCAACAATCACATCCGCCTCTCCCCGGTTCATCCAAGCGCTAAATCCCATGACTGCCAGGATAAATGTCAGACTTAGAACAACTATCTTAATTATTTTTCCCTTCATCGGTTGTTTCCCCTTTTTGTTCTAACAATCTCTTCAAGGTAGGCTCCACGTGGAATAACTCTTCACATCGACGCAGAGCCTCTCCATTTGCTTTCTGTTTTCCGGTCTTTACCGCCCGAAGCAAAATGTTCTTCGGTGTATGTTCCATATCGATAAATTCCAGAATCTGTGTCTCATATCCCTGTCCACAGAGATATTCTGCCCGAAGGGCATCGGTCACCAGAGCTGCCATTCGCTCTTTGATCAGGCCATATCCCAGGATCGGCGATAGAATCTCGCTTTCCATCTGACCGTTCAGTTCATGCTGACAGCAAGGAACGGATAAAATAACTTTGGCATCCCAGCCCACTGCCTTAGCAAGGGCATAATCTGTGGCCGTATCGCAGGCATGTAGCGTTACTACCATATCTACCTGACTGACCCCTTCATAATCTGCAATGTCTCCCACAAGGAACGTAAGTTTTTCATATCCATATTTCTGACTTAAGGCATTGCAATGAGAAATGACATCTTTTTTTAGATCCAGTCCGATAATCCGTACATCATAGCCTTTCATTTCATGTAGATAATAGTACATGGCAAAAGTCAGATAGGATTTTCCGCAACCGAAATCTAAGATCGTCACTTCCCGCTCTTTGGAAAGCTTTGGCAGGATATCCTCCACAAATTCCAAAAATCGGTTAATCTGTCGGAATTTGTCGAACTTGGTACGTACAATCTTGCCCTCCTGGGTCATTACCCCAAGATCACGCAGAAATGGCACATCCATGCCTTCTTGCAAAATATAAGCTTTCTGCTTATTATGCGCAAGGCAGACTTCTTTTGCCGGCGTATTTCTTCTCTTTTCCCGAATGGTCACCTTTCCTTTTTTGCTGACCAATGCGGTATATACAGCACTCTTGGTCTCCCATTGCATCTGCTTCATCTGCTCCATTTGCTCTAAAATATAGGAAATGGTCCTATCCTGCTCCAGATTCTCATGAAATACCTGATTGTTCCGGAAGGTTTCACATTGAAATAAAAATTGTCCTTTTTTCTTGATCGGCCGAATCTTAACCTTGGTAATCTCCTCTTTTTTACGAGGATTACTCAAAGTGGCTCCTACAAAGTCTTCGTTGATGGTACGTTCCAATCGTTCTCTTAATTCCTGCATAATTAAATTCCTTTTTATTCTACAGTTACCACACCGTCTTCTTTGATGGTAATGGTCATACCGTCTTTTACATACTCTAAAAATTCATCGCCCAGACAATCGATTACCGGCATGGTTATGTCGTCAATCCACACGTCCGCCAAAATTGCTCCGGCTGCTGCCAGGGAATCAATATGATTTGAAAATAGCATACATGCCGGCTGCCGTTTCATGGCACAGGCACAATAGAGCACCAAACCACCTGTGGTAGAACCAATGGTCTGCGGAAGGCAAAGTGCCTTTCCTGCAATCGGTTTGCCAAGCAATTCCGGATTGTTCTGATCGTTACATTTGGCCTGTTTATCCCCAAACTGCAATGCTTTTTGCAAAGAGGCAAGGGTATTGAATCCACTGTGGGTAACCACCGCTTCCGCCTGTATGGTTCCCGGTGTTACGATGCGTCCTTGAAATGTCTTCATATTATTTGCCTCCTTTCGTGATCTGTACCAGAATCTCTTCGTCTGTATAATATCGAGATGTGGTATAGGTACGCAATTTATTGGATGATGTAATGACCGGCATGGATGCGCACAACGGATTGTTCATGTACATCAATGGACAGATGTTCGATACAATCACGCCTGTTTTCTTCAGCCGCTCAGCATACGGTGTCTTGTCAAATTCTCTCTGTACCGCCGGAGCTGTCGTAAAGACCGTTGGGATTACGACCTTGGAATTGCCTGCTTCCTTCAAGCCTGCCTCCACCTTATCTGTCCAGTCTTTTAACTGCTGCAAACTCATATGCGGACAACCCATGAAGCAGAGTTTCGGTTTGGCATCCGGATTCTTCCAGATGACCGGATAATTCTTCTTCACTCGCTCTAACTCTGCATCATCAATCACATAGACTTGTGGCTCGGATACTAAGAGGCTATCGCCCTGGTCTTTGGCTTCCGGTGTCAGATTCTCGATATGGTAGAGTCCCACGGCACCGTTACTTGCCGTCGCTGCTCCGAAATCTTTCAAATAGGTACAAGCCGCTTCGTCTAACTCCGTGCCAAGCCATCTATCTAAACCTCTTATATAAGGAACGTCTTCCATGACTTTCATGCCAATGGCAGATCCAAGAAGCTGTGCCTCCGGCTTCTTCGTCGTCTCCACCCGGATCTCCCAAGTGGCTTTTCTGCCTTCCTCTGTCAAAAGTCCAAAATACGGAACGTATCCCAAAACAGAACCCATAATGTCCATAATGCCGGAGTTTCGGTTGCATCTTGCTCCCAATACGGAGTTCGCATAAACCACTGCTGAGGATTCTGCCCAGCTCAGTACATCTCCTTGTTTTGGTTTGTTACCTACTTCGTCTAAATAGCAGGCACAGGTAAATGCATCTTCCTGCATCAGCCCTAATTCCCGCAACTGTCCTTCATAGAAATCCTGTTTGCTATACATGAATTTCTTAAAGACTAGATTCTGCAGAAAATTCGCCGGCACATTCGGATCCAACGGCCTTGGATCCACAGAGAATTTCTGTTTGGATACGGCTCCTGCCTCCAGAAGTTGATTCATCAAATCATAAACCGGTCCTAGCATCTTCAAGCCAAAAGAGGTTACCAAATGATTGCACGGAGAGGTCACCGGCACTAATTTTTCTGCACCGAAGGCTTCGCCAAACATCACCTGGGTCTTCATGACTTTCGCCATAGTCTCGCCCTGCGCTCCATCTAAAATGGCTTGCTGTTCTTCTGTCAATTTCATCATATTCCGTCACCTCATCTCTTACAATTTCATTGCTACATCCCACGCCTGCCAGATAACAGTACGTAAGTTACCTACTTTCGAAGCATCTCCTACCACATGCATATGAGCCCCTTTCTGCGCCAAAGGTGCCGGCTCATATCCCACAGATAAGATCACACTGTCTGCCGGAATCTTTTCTAATTTTCCTTCTTTATCTGATACGACAACACTATCTTCTTCAATCTTGCATACCTTGGTCTCCAAATGTACCGGAACTTTGTTCGCTGTAAAGAAATCGCGAAGATAACTGGTGTTGGCAAGGCAGATGCCTTTTACCGCAATCAAATCATCCTGCATCTCTACGATGGTCGGTTTCTTGCCCTGCAAATAGAGATCATAAGCAATCTCACAACCTGTGAGTCCACCACCGATAATGGTTACATTTTCTCCCACTTCTTTTGTGCCAAGGAGATAATCCACTGCATCCATTGCATAATTCGCTCCCTTGATTGGCAGTTTTCTAGCCTTTGCTCCGGTCGCAATCACCACTTCATCTGCGCCGAGAGCGGCAACATCTGTTACTTCTGTATTTAATTGAACGGTAATCGGATACCGGGTAATCTCACGTTCATACCAGGCAATCAATTCTCGATCTTTTTCTTTAAAAGAAGGAGCCGCTGCTGCGATGAAAATACCGCCAAGTCTGTCCTCTTTCTCATAAAGAGTCACTTCATGTCCTCGTTTTGCGCAGACAATGGCTGTCTCCATACCACCGATACCGCCACCGATAATGGCAATTTTCTTTTTCTTTTTCGCCGGAACAATCTTATATTTGTTAGACTGCATAACACTCGGTACCAACGCGCAACGGGCAAGGTGTGTAGTGTCTCCGAAATCCTGGGTGTTCGCATGTCCTTTCTGGCTGGAGAAGTTGAAACATGCGTTGTGGCAACAGATACACGGGCGAATGTCTTCTACCCGGTCTTCGATGAGTTTGGTTACCCACTCGCTGTCCGCAAGGAACTGACGGGCAACTCCCACACCATCAATCATACCGTCTGCTACTGCTTTGGCTCCGGTCTCCGGATCCATACGTCCTGCACAGACTACCGGAATATCCACAAATTTCTTAATATGTGCCACGCTGTCTAAGTTACAGTTCTGCGGCATGTACTGCGGCGGATGTGCCCAGTACCAGGAATCGTAGGTTCCGTTGTCCGCATTTAGCATATCATAACCTGCATCCTGCAGATATTTCGCTGCTTTCTCACTTTCTTCCATGGTACGTCCGATCTCTGTATATTCTTCTCCCGGAAGAGCGCCCACACGGAAATCTTTTACCTTCGATTCTACGGAATAACGAAGCGATACCGGATAATCTTCCCCGCAGACTGCCTTGATTGCTTTCACAATGTCTGTGGCGAAGCGATACCGGTTTTCAAAAGAGCCACCGTATTCGTCAGTTCTCTGGTTGGTATACGGAAGGGTAAACTGGTCTAACAGATAACCTTCGTGTACTGCATGGACCTCGACACCATCGACTCCTGCATCTTTACAGAGTTTTGCTGTCTTAGCAAATCCATCCACAATTGCCTGAATCTCTTTGACTGTCATCGGACGGCAGGTAATATCCGGCGCCCATCTGGACGGCAGGGCACTCGGGCTTGCCAATTCGTGGTCCGTATCAATAATCGGTTTGGCAATGGTACGTAACACTTTATTCTTATGTAAGGTTACCATGTTGTCCGGAATCGCCCAGGAACGTCCCATTCCTGCTGTCATCTGAACAAATAATTTCGCTCCGGTCTTATGAATCTCCTCCATATACGGTTTCAATTCTTTAAACATCCGCTTGTTCTGCCAGAGCCATCTTCTTCCCAAGGTGTCTCGAATCGGCGCAATCCCCGGGATAATCAATCCTACATTGTTCTTCGCTCTCTCTAAGAAGAATTTCGCCGCTTCCTTGTCAAAATGATTCGGCTCCATCCATCCAAACAGGGAGGTTCCACCCATTGGACATAGGACAATTCTGTTCTTAATCTCCACATTTCCTATCTTCCAAGGTGTAAAAAGGGCTTCGTATTTCGTATCCATTTTCTGCATCCTGTCTCCTCACTTTCTTTTTTGGATATTATTAATATCATTATATCACTTTTTTTCTGTTTTCCACATATAGAAATAAAGAAAAACAGCAATCAGCGGAAATAAAGTCCCCACTGCCATTCCTATGTTCCAATCGGAATGGTCTGTCACGATGCCATACATATATTAGAGGAATAACATGCTAATTTGAGTGTCTTATAATTTTGTTGCATGTTCATATTCTTTCTTGTATTTCTTCTTCATGCTACAAATAAAGCGACAATCTTCAAAATGAAAATTGTCGCTTTGTAAGTGGATGGAGAAGGATTCGAACCTTCGAAGGCGGTGCCAACAGATTTACAGTCTGCCCCCTTTGGCCACTCGGGAATCCATCCATGTAATCGGCTCAAAAGATCCGACTACTAGTTTATACCATAATTTGCATCAAAATGCAATGGTTGTTTTACTTTTTCGGAGAGAAATATGCATCAATCCCATTTGCAATTCCATCTTTTTATTCTTAATTCACACAAGCAGTCACTGTAGTTCTCCACTCGCCCCAGCACAATCCTTTCCCTTCAAAACCGGTGCATCTTGTCAGAATGGTTTCTTCCAATTCATCAATCTTGGAAATCTCGCCCTTCAGATACTGCTCCACTTGTTTTTTGCAACTTTGCATCCGATATAAGGCACCGCCAAATCGTTGTTCTTGTACTTCTAAGCCAAATCCTTTGTTCTCAATATGCCACATCGTACTGAAGGCATCAAAGAATGCCTGCATATGTTCGATTGCTCTTGGGAAAACAGTATCTACCAACACCTGCAAGGTTGCCTTGTCATTTTCCTGATATGCCTTCCGAAGTCTTATAGCCAACTCAGTCTTAGAAGCCAACACATCCAGCAGAGTCTTCTCTACCCGGAACAAATAATCATAAGCCCTTCCATTGATACTTTCTGCCAAAATTTCGGAAGCTTTTTCGTAACGCGCACTAAGATCTTCCGGCACACTAAAATCGAACAATCCGATAAACGGATCATTATAAAGCAAGTATTTGGACGGACTGTGGAAATGACTTTCCTCTTCCTCTGTCAGGTTCGGCAATTCCAGGTTGAAGAATTCATCAAAAGAATAACCATATGCTTCCTCAAATTCTTTCGCAATAACGTCTCTGTCAAACTCTCCCTGCATCATGCGGGAAGCAGCATAGAGCATCGGCAATTGGGTGAAAAAGGAACAGTCTTTTCCATTGTCGCCCCACATCGTGAAGAAAACTGTCTGAATGGAATGCTCCACAACACTTTCCAGCGCGGCCTTGGTACTATCCCAAGTGAAACGAAGATTCGGTGCATAACCGGACCAAGTCCACAAACCTCCGGCAAAAACAACCGGATTCCGAAATGCCAGATGGGTCTGAATCATACTGTCATAATGGCTCTTTTCCTTACTATAGTAATCCCAATAAACCAATTCCACATTCTCAGGTACCTTCTCGATGGTTTCTTGCGGAATTACCATATCCTTACCATAATATTCTCCTTGATTATGCAGCCGAATGAACATATCACTCCACATCATAATGGTAAATCCATGTTTTTTGGCCAATTCTACCACTTTATCCAGATGTTCCGTCAGAATATCTACCCGGTCTCGAACCCCATGTAAGTCTTGGTATTTCCCGCGGCCAAGTGCAAAAGCTTCATCCATTCCCACATGGATTCTTCGGGATGTGAAACATTCTTTTGCAGTCTCAAACATCTTGTCAATCAGACGGTAGACTCGCTCATCACCTACCATTAAGATATCATCCTTATCAAACATATCTGCATATGGTTCCCACTGAGTCAATCGTCCAAGATGCGCCAATACCTGAATACACGGAACCAATTCCACACCGATACTTGCGCAATACGCGTCCATATCTTTCAATTCTTCTTTGGAATATCGTCCACGCATATAGCCAAAGAATGGCTCTCCTTCCATCTCGTAGGTATCCTCTGTATACAGTTGCAACATGTTATATCCCATGTCAGCGATTATCTTTGCAAATTCTTTTACTTTTTCCGGCTTCATCACCGCATTTCTGGAGCAATCTATCATCACTCCCAAGGTCTGTTTTTCCATCTGTGGTACCTCCCTTTGTACAATCTTTTCTACTATGGTACCACAGGTTCCACTCATTTGATAGTAAAAAGATTATTTTCTCCATCATACATTCCGCCTTTCCCGAATTCCAGGCACAGAGCTCATTTGCCCAATCCGGGATAAAGGTTGACAGCCTCTGTCAAATCGCCTATAATTTTCACGAAAAAGTCATCTCAAGGAGGAAACTATTTGAAAACGACTCAAAGAATGAAAGTTCAAAGCGTATGTATGATTGGAGTTGTCAGTGCAGCCATTTGCATTCTGGCACCTTTGGCGATCCCCATGCCTGCCGGTGTACCTATCACCTTACAGACTTTGATCATCTCCCTGGCTGCCATTTTGCTTGGTGCTAAGCACGGAAGTATGGCTTGCCTGCTCTATCTGCTCATCGGTGCAGTGGGGCTTCCCGTCTTTTCTAACTTCACGGGAGGATATCAATGTTTCGTAGGACCTACCGGTGGTTTCTTATTATCTTTCCCGCTGATGGCATACATCATCGGTCTTGGAAGCGAATCCCGAAGAAAGTCCAAAGCCACTCTCCTTATGAGCTTAGTTCTTGGGAATCTGGTCAACCTCTTTTTCGGCACCCTGCTTTATTGCCTTACTACCCACACATCTGTGATGGCTGGTATCCTAGCGGTGGTTCTTCCCTTCCTTCCGGCTACAATTATAAAAATCATCCTCTCTTGGATCCTAGGAAAGAAACTCAAAAAACGATTGGTCATGCTGCTGTAATCTTTGTGAAATGTCTAAATCTGTACCACAAAGGTCTTGCGGATGACCTTTTTTATTTTCTCCATAGGAGACCAATTTTTCTTCGCCTCCTCTACCATATTGCAAGACTCCTCTAGGGGAACGCTGCTATCATAGGTGATCTGTACCCCACTCGTTTCCTCTGCCGGTTTCTCTTTTTCTTCCCGCTCCTTAGCAAATTCCTGCATAATCTGTTCGATACTATAATGTTCTTCCATGGTTGCTTTATGTAACAAATAAGCCAAATGGACTGCCTTCTCATCTCGATAATCCACTTCTCGTACGAAGAATTCTGTCAAACCATGGAATGCCTCTTTCATATCCTGCTCTCCAAGCAAACAGTAGCAGAATGATATTTTCTTAGCATTGCAGAAAATATAATCCGGATCAAGCAACAGGTTTTCTCCTTTTAACATATATTTCTTGACCGCTTCCATGGCCTCAGACAGGCTATCCACAATCTTCTTAATGTCCTCATAACTTAACTTTTCATGCTCGTATTTGTGTTGTAAGGACGTAGTTCCGCTTATATCATAATAATATTGCAGGATGCCATCCACCAATCTGGCTTCCATATGCAGGATGCCGGGAATCTCATTTTCCCGCAACATTTGCAGTTGATAATTCTCCTGCTCCACCCCTTCCCCATCTACAATCAGATAGCTTTTATTCAAATCACTTTTGTAATGTATGTTCATAAATCAATTCCTTCTTTCGTAATTTCTGCTCCGGTTTCGTTAGGGTCACAGAAGTCTTCGTCTTTAGACTCATTCCCCGATGTTTCGCCTGCACAGACACTTCCACCTCCGAGGCAGATTTCGTAATCTGCACCTGGGTTTTTGGAAACCAGAGTAACTTTCCTTTCACTAATTTCTCATATGTTTGTTTCAATTCCTGTTCTGTCTTCTCCTGCCTGCAGGTTCCAAAAGATGCCGTCTCTCTTGCCACCCCTTCTAACACCACCTTGTCATGGTAGTAAAACAAGGTGGTTATCGCAGTGACACATAGGAGAAGAAGCACCGGAACAATCACACTTGCTTCCACTGAAAAAGATCCTTTTAAACGTCTTCTCATAACATTACTCCCATATATCCCAGGAATAAAAAAGGAATAAATGGTATGGTTTTCTTTCGATTCCAATGGCGAAAAATCATGCCACATAAGGCCCATAATCCTGCAGCAAAAAATGCCAGAACCGCAAGCAGCAGAACTTTCTTCCCACCTAGAAAAAGCCCGAGAATAGACAGCATCCAACTGTCCGCATAGCCAAATTCCTCTTTTGAGCAGAAACTAACCAGCAAGAACACGCCTCCTAGGAGCCCGCCAAACAGGATAGATCTTATGCTCTCCCCGGAACAACCTATCACATATCCCAAGGTCGCTACCGTCATCCCCAACAAGATCCAGGTTCGAACGCCTCCCTTTTTCCAATCACAGAGGCTGCAAAAGAGCAAACATATGCCCATCATCCAAACACTTATTTCGTACATTTCTGACATCCTCCTCTTCCAAATACTTCCGATATCGGTACCTTATATACCGTTCGTTTCAAACCGCTACAAGATAAGGTCATATGATAACACTCGCCATATTCTGTTACATAGACCCAGTCTTCCATCTTCGTGCCGCGGCATCGTTTACACTGTCGATAAGAATTTTCTACATCCTCCCATTTTGCTTTTCGAATAGACAGATCCAGATAGCTACAGGAAGGATCCTTGTGATAAACCAACCCGGTCGGCGTAATATAGACCGCTTCCTCGGTTCCTTGATAGAAGCCATTCCCTTCGTATCCGGTCCATCCTTTCACCAGAATCTTCTCCTGCTGTTTTACCAGTGGAATGTCAATTCCAAATACAGGAAATTCCATCCCATAATCCACCGCCAATTTCATAATCGTGGTCCCCGGATAGACCTTACTTTCGCTGCAATCAAGGCCCGACGCTTTCCCTTTGATATAACTTTGTTCCAGTCTTAGACTCCCCAGATTAGAAACCATTTTTCTCTCTAATCGACTTCCAATCCCAATAGTATTATCTACACTTTCTACTGCCAGTTCCCGCCCCGCTGCCTGAAGGGCATGTTTGACCATACTCTTTGTGGCCATAATCTCGAAAAGACATACGAAACTCAAAAGGGTAAAGAAGAAAAAGGGAGCTGCCAGGGCTGCTTCCACAGAAAGGCTTCCCGGGAGGGCACACGCAGATGCCCTTTCTTCATATCTTTTTCGCGTATGATGTGGCCGGCGAGAGCCATTCTCCTTTCTATTGTTTAATTGGTTGGTTGGTTTTCTTTGCGTATGGGTGACAGGAAAGGACATCTGTGTACACCCCCTTCTCTTATTCATAATGAAATTCTGCTTCCAATACATGTTTCTTTCCGTTTCTGATGACACAGGTTCCTGCGACTCTCATCTGGGTAATACAACAATCCATAGGAAGTGACAAGTTCTCCTCCATCACATCCAACCCACGCATACACAAGGTCTCTTTCCCTGTAATCAACAGCAAAGCCCGCAGATAATCCTCATATGCCATCCCTTTCTCCGTTTCTTTTTCTGCATCCTGTATCTTCTCTTTCCCCAGGCTGACAACAGAAGATAATTGTAATTGCCAACTTTCATCATCTTTTAAAAGCGGCACCTTCTTCCCATCTAACAACACCTGCAGATCCACCACACTTTCCCCGTAGGCCCAAGCCAGCAAAATCCCCTGTTTGACCAGGCTTGTCACCGCCGGAACCGTCAGAACACTGCAAATACTCGCCGCCAGAGCTTCGGCCTCCGCTTTCTTTGCTGTGGATTTCATCAGATAAGCATAATTGACCGGCAATCGTAAGAGCAAGATACGGTTCAAGGTCTTTTCCAGATTCTCCTTGTCACTCTCCCCGCCTACCAGAAGGTATTCGATCTCACATCCACTCTCTTCTCCTTCTTTCGTAAAATAGGAAAAATGATTCATAAGGTAATTCTGAAACAATCCTTTTCCGATTACGCCGCCTGTTCCCTCCTCCTGAAAGGAACTGTTCCCTTTCTGTAGCTTTCTATGGGAGGGAAGTTTCTCTGCATCCTTCACTTCCTCCGAAACGGTCCTCTCTCCAGTATCTAAAAGTGCCAGAATCCCGCTTCCGGAAATCTGATCAAAAATCCCCATTGGATTATCTTCCATCGGCAGACTCTCTTCTGCCTCCTGTAATTGAGAGGATATCTCCGTCCGCAGATCTTCCTCCTGCTTTAGGTATCCGTTTCCCTCCTGGGTCTGCTCACTCCATTCTTTGCCTCCATCGGAAGAACCATTTTCCAATCCATATTTCCCAAGTTCATAGGCAACTGCCAAGCGGTAAAATTCCATTCCCTTGTCGTCTGTCAGACGTTTCGCCTCTGCAACCTGATTGTCCGTGTGCGAAGCACCATAATAAGACAGGCGACTTAAAATGCTATCGTAAGAATAATGGTTACTCTCATAACCCTCATCTATGGCAAAAATATGATATTGCTTCCACAGTTCCTTGTGATACTCGGCAAACACACTTTCCAATCCATAAGTCAATTGAATCTGCCGCTCACTCCTTGCCATCCGCACAGATGCACTTTCTAATAAGGCTGCCAGAAGAGAAAGTAACAGGATTAAAATCAGGCTTAAAAATACCGTAATCTCTCCCTTCTGGACCTTCTTAAATCCCGGCACTTTCTTTGGTAATCTTCGCAAAGATCGTACTAACCAAGGTTGTTAGCTGACTTTTGAAGATTGCCACCAATGCAATCAAAACCACCAGAATCAGGATAATCTCCACCACTCCAACTCCTTTTTCTTCCTGTAACATCTTTCTAAATTCTCGCATCTTCCATCCTCCTTTGTAATCTCTTCTCTATACATTCATGGATAAAAAGGCTGGCACAATCACCACTGCCATCACCACACCCAACATGACAAACATGGGGATGAGAAGCTTCGTGCCTGCTTCTTCCGCCTTTCTTCTATCTCTTGCCTTCTCTTCTTCATTGGCTGTAATCGCCTCCATTTGCAACAGATTTGCCAGACCTTTGGTTCCTTTTTTCAGATTCTGAGACAGCAAGGCACCGAATTTTCGGTAAGGCGCAAGACCGCAACGCTCTCCAAATCGCTCGTAAGCCTCTCCTTCTGTTACCCCGCCTTTCATCTGATAATAAGTCTCTTTCATTTCCTCATAGGCATGCCGAAGGTGGGACGTTTTCTTCGACTCATACTGTCTGACCATGCGCTCCCAGACCTGTTTGGTCGTCATCCCTGTATCCAATAACAAGGTAAAATCGCCAATGATCCGTGCATAATCTCCAAGCATCTGTTCCTTTCGCTCTTTCTGCTCCTTGGAAAGTTTCTGTTTCTTTAATGCAGGCATAAGCAGAGCTGCTACCAATCCCAAAAGTAGGAGGATGAGCGGTGTATAACTGGGTGGATATTCCCACTTAACCTTCTTCCCCTGTATCTTAGTTGGCAAGGAAATTTCCTTCTTCTCCTTGCTCTCATTCTTGGCTTTCTCCACTTCCTTCGTAAGTTCCGACACCAAGGCTTCCTTTTTCGATTTCGTCTTAGGATAAATACAAGCAGTTCGGATATAATAGGCCTGTCGCTCACCATAGGTCAGAATTCCACGAATCTCCACCATGACACCCTCTTTTGGGATATTTTCCCGTATAATGACACCATCCGTATCCAAGGTCTCATAAGAATCCAATTCCCACTCCACTGAAATGGGAAGATTCTCCACTTCCTTTGTAAAATGTAGATCCGTCTCCACTCGGTCATAACTCGGATTCTCGCCAAGAACTGTCTGATCTAACACTTCCATGGCCGTTTCAAAAGCTTCCTCTGCCTCTTTCGCCGTATACTGTTCCGGCTCCACATCAATCTCCATTGGTTCCTGATCCAGATCCCCCTCTACCGTTACCAGGACTTCCTTTTTCTGGGTATTTCCGGTTACTCCTTCTCTCTGAAGGATCTTTACCTCGCCCTGCCCTTCGGTCAGATAGCACACCAACGCCAAACCGACACTACACAGAAAAATCAATACCATCTTCTTCTTTACATCCATCTTACACCTCCGGACTGGCGATTCGATTGCCTGCCACATATGCTGCCAGATAAACGATAAGGCATACGCTCATAAAGAGAATCCCGGCCACATTTCCATATAAGATTTTCATAAATTCAGGAAAGGATAAGCGCATATATAAGAGCATTCCAAGGGGGATGGCACTCATAATCTGAAACTCCATCTTCTTGGCTGAAATCAACGTCTCCGCCTCCCGAATCCGCTCCATCTTCTCTGAGATCCGGTTTACTGCTCTTTGAATCACGCTAATCATGTCACCGCCGCTATGTTTCGCCATGCTACAGACCAGAGCAAAATTCTCAGCCTCTTCATCTCCGGTTCGTTCCGCCATCTGCAAAAGTGCCTGTTCAACAGGAACCCGCACGTGTAACTGCCGAATCATATAATCCAATTCCCGCAGAATCGGACTGCCTTCCGGATAGAGATTCTTAACGTCTTTTCTCGCTTCCACCAAAGCATTTTCCAGAGAATATCCCACGCGCAAAGCTGCCGATATAGCTTGAATTCCACTCTGAAACTCCTTGTTCCATGACAGTTCCTTCTTCCGAAGCAAAGTATGATATTCCAGTCGCAGATACAAGCCGCAGACAATCAAAAGTGGGAGCATGGCCCACAAGGAATTATAAAATACCACTGCCAGTAGTACTGTGATTCCCACACCTTTCCCGAACATCCACAGATATTCCTTCCAATGAATATCCTGCCGCCAATAATTTCTCGGTTCCTTGCAAGTCGCCTCGCCTCTCCCAAGTTCCTTGAATCTTCCCATGATACACCCCCTGTTCCTGAAATTCATAAAGGGTCTGCATTCTGACCTCTCCTTTTTCAAATCCTGTAATTTCCACAATCTTTAATACTTTCCGGCTCTTATCCCGAAGCCGCCCCAGATGAACAATAATATCAATAGCTGACGCAATCTGCCTGCGAATGGCCTCTAAGGGGATCTCCATTCCCATCAAAACCATCGTTTCCAGACGACTTAGCATATCTTCCGGGCTGTTGGCATGTCCGGTACTGGCTCCCGCATGTCCGGTATTGAGACTCTGTAACATATCAATGGCTTCTCCTCCTCGGACCTCTCCTACAATAATCCGGGAAGGACGCATACGAAGAGAGGCCTTCAAAAGATCCCGAATGGTAATCTCACCGGTCCCTTCCACATTGGCACTTCTTGCTTCCATCCGTACCAGATTCGGAACCCCACAGATCCGAAGCTCCGCATTATCTTCAATGGTGATAATGCGTTCGTCTTTGGGAATATAATCCGATAAGGCATTGAGAAAGGTGGTCTTTCCCGAACCGGTTCCGCCACTGACGAAAATGTTATATTTCGATGCCATAAGCACCTGCAAAAGCCTTGCAACCTCTTTGCTCAAAGCCCCAATTGCTACCAAATCATCCATGCTTCGATTCTCTTTTGGAAACTTACGGATGGTTACAATGGGACCATTGAGCGCCACCGGTGGCAACACAACATTGACACGGGAACCATCCGCAAGCCGGGCATCGGCTATAGGAATAGACTCATTTACCAGACGGTTAGAACCTGCCACAATCTGTTGAATCAAATCCTCTAATTTCCGATGATTGCCAAAACGTTTGTCCAACTCCGTAATGGCCCCCGCCTTCTCCACGAAGATATGCTCCGTTCCGTTGATCATAATCTCGGTAATATCCTCGTCCTCAATCAGTTCCTGTAGCAAATCCAGTTTTCGCAAGCTATTGAATAAATCCTTCCCCAGATGAGTCTGCTCCCGCAGAGACAACCCCCCTTTCTGACTTTCCTCTTTCAAAACTCCATGTATTAGTTCCAAAAGTTCTTCATCATCTGTCTCCTTTGACAGATCCATCCGTTCTAGAATTCTCTCTTGCAATTCCTGCGCCTTATCCATGGGATACCCCCACATATTCTGCTACCAGGTCCCGCACATTTCGCTCTTTGTCAAGTTCCAGGAAACGGTCTGTCATCGCGCCATATCCATTCTGCCGGCTCTCTTCCTTGAAACAGGACACTTTTTCTCTTGCTGCCTCCTCCGGAAGTATCGGCATGTAGAGATGGCTACACTGATTCAAAAGTTCCGGCAATCCCTGAATACTCTCACCAAAATCCAGAACCAACACCTCATAGCTGCTCTTTGCCACTTCCGCCAAAAACAATTCCCAATCTTCTAGGGGCACTTCTTTCAGATCGCTGGCTCTTCCGATCGGTGCCAGATAATGAAGCCCTTCCTCCTTCCGAACCATGGCCGAAAGGCGAAGTCCCGAATCCGCGCAATCCTGCTTGATATAGTAGAGAAAATCTCCCAAATGATTCCCTGCCATTCCCCGCAGGCACGGATACGTTCCGGGATAGGTTTCCAGATTGATGTACAAGGTCTGTTTATATTTGCCCCATTCTCTGGCAAGTGCCATGGCAAATGAGGTCTTCCCACAGCGGTGCACCGGCGAATATACGCCTACTAAAATCTGCTTCTCCTCTCGAACCCGGCAATATACGCCGGTCTGCTCAAAAAGGGATGCCACAATCAGATCCGCTGATTGATATTTATACAAGGTGGGATAAGGGGATGCGTCGGATCCTTGCCGGCTCTCCGTCAAAACCGTCACTTCCTTTCCCCAAAGAGCTTCCTTTGCAATCTCCAACCACTCCTCTGTAATCAGGACCATATCCGCTTCGCATTCCTGTAACATCAGAAGCACTTTCTGGACATTGGTACAGATAGAAACCCGCACGGCAAGCTCCTTCCGATCCAGGATATTTTCCATGAGAGAATTGGCATAAGAAAACTCTTCCTCACATATCATTAGATGTTTTCTTCTCAAAAAAACCCTCCTTACCTTATGAAATTTTCCTTTGCTGAACTATTGCCGAAATCGGCAAATGAAAAAATATAAAAATAGAGTCGTTTGTGTGAATACTAAGATAACCCACTCCGTTATATTTGTCAATAATGATTTTAAAAAAAGGATATTTCAACAAATCTGCTGAAATATCCTTGTGCATTTTTATAGATATGGGGTTCCCGGTATCTCCGGATAGCTTCCCATGGCAATCAACAATTCCAAACCAATCTGTCTTGCCTCTAACACGGCCGTCTTCACAGAACTTGCATCTCCGGAAAATGCCAGAATCACTTCATTGGAATGACTGGTTCCATGATCCGGTGTCATATACTTGACAATCTCAACCCCTGCCGCCTTCATAGCAGTATCAGCCATTACAAGACCGATTGCCGCCGGTGAACCTGCAAAGAATCCAAATGCCTGCCCCGGATGGGCTCCGAATGCCTTCTGAAGTACCGGTCCTGCAGAAGCGGAATAAGCAAACTCCAAGTGTCCGGCTTCGCTAATATACAATTCGCCGGCATACTTATTGGTCAACTCTAACGCCATGGAAATGGCACTTCGCACATCGGACACATCCTGACCGCCCAGAACAACATAGTTCCCATGGCCGCCCCAGCCCTTCGTATCTCTCGGAAGTTCAATACTAAGCACTTCCGTATTCGTCGCCTTCACTGCATCATCCAGCGCAGTAAATTGTCCTGCCGCACCGGTTCGGGAGCTAAATAGTCCAAGGGCATGATAATCTTTACCAATATTCATATGTTCCAGTAATGTCGAATCAATCCCCGGTATCACAAGACCGATGGTATCTAGTACTGCTGTTCCGACAAATTCTGTTCTTGTACAATTCATACTAATTGACTTCACGTCCATACTCTTAACTCCTCCTGCCATCTTATTTTATCCTAGATACAAAGATTTGTAAATATGGTATTTTATTCTATTTTTTGCTTATACTGATAACAAAGGAGGGAGTTCCATGAACCTATTTCGCAAGAAGAAGAAACAGCCTGGCCCGGAGCAAGAAATCCGGCAGGAAATCCGTCGCCTGCGGGAACAGATGGATACGGTCAACAATCATTTTGACTCTGCCTTAGATCCGGATCTCATCGATTGCTATATCTATGAAAATAATGCCGCCTGGAAACGATACGATTTTCTCATCAAACATGTACGGTGAAAAAATCAGCTGCTCAATTTTCCCCAAAATGGTCAGAAAAAAGAGCATATCGCGCTGATATGCTCTCGGCT
>CAYVDA010000012.1:0-37841 GCA_964450635.1 uncultured Faecalimonas sp.
TGTGGCATCAATAAGAGATATGATTTTCAAAGCACGGTTGAGATTAAGACCGTGCTTTGCTTATTAAAGTGAAGAAAACAAGGAAAGGAGCAGAACGTTGAAACAATATATTGGATTAACAGAGATGAGTAATGGGAACTGCGCTTCTGTTCTAAATGTAATCAGAAATTGTGGGGCATTATCAAGAAAACAGATTTCTGATATTACCGGCCTTAGTTGGGGCGGCATGACGAAGATTGTAAACAGACTGATAGAGCATGCTTATATTGTTGAGGAAAAAGGGGAGAATACAACGAATACCGGTCGTGCCCCGGGACTCCTTCGGGTCAATGATAAGCAGTATTATGTCATAGGACTTGATATTAACCGGGCAGGATTTGGTGCCTATGTAATGAATCTATGCGGGAATGTTCTAAAAGAATATGAACGAGAGGTTACAATATCAGATCGGGAAAGTCTGTTGAATTATATATTTGATTTTACAAAAGATATCATAGAAGATTATCAGGATCGGCAATTGCTCTCTATAGGGATTGCCATGCAGGGAATTGTAGATGCAAAGAATGGAATTTCGAAATCCTTTCCACGTTGCCAAGGATGGGAAAATGTACCACTTCGGGATTTGATGCAGGAAGCTTTTGGAGTAAATGTATTCGTGGAACATGATCCAAATTGCATGTTATATCATTTCCTAAATGAAGAGGATGGAGAAAATATGCTATTGTTTCGTGTGGATAACAGCATTGGAATGGCGGCATCTGTAGAGGGAGAGATTTTGCAGGGAAGTGGAATCTTAGAGATTGCTCACTGTATGGTTGTGCCGGAAGGAAAAGAATGTAGGTGCCAGAGGCAAGGATGCTTGGAAAGCTATATTTCTCCATGTCTTGAGAAGGGAAATGTGCAGAAAGAAGCACTGTCAGAGATGATTTTTCCACTGGCAATGACCATGTATAATATGGCAAAGATATTTAATGCAGAGGAATTGATTGTGACAGGCCGTCTGGTTAAGTACCACGAACAGTTTGAGGAAGCGTTATGTAGGAAGTTCTATGAATTTATGCAAGATGAGAAGGTAGCATTAACGATTGTGGAAGAGAGCAAGCAAGCGGTGAAAGGTGCTGCATTGATTGCCGTACAAGGAGCGATAGATGGATTACGATTATAAGAGTTGCTGATAAGCGAATTGCCTCTAAAAAGCATTGCAATCATGAGTACTCTGCAGTAAAATGTATTTTATACATTCGATAAAGGGAGTGGAGTAGAATGAGAACGGCAAGACGGTTGTTTCCGATCCTTGTCCTGATTCTGTTTACGTGTATGGTTTCTCTTTCCTTGTATGAGGTTGTAATGAATCATGAGACCGAACAGGGTTGGGATGAGCTTCAGACGACAACGCAGAGTGTGAAAGAAGAGATTTCAACGAAATTTACGGATGAGATTACGAAATTGCAATTGATGCGAAAAATCATGCAGGAGAATCGAATCTATACAGCAGAGAATATAGAGTCGTTGTATTTGGAAATAGTACAACCAACTACAATATTTACGCGAATTGACATTCTCTATCCGGACAATACTGTAATATCAAATGGAAAAGTGGTAACGGAGCATGCGGAACTGGATTTTCAGAAAATCGTTCAGCAAGGAGAAGGGATGAGCCATAGACGGACCGATTTCTTTACCGGGGATCAATATATCTATTATGTTCTTCCGGTCGAAGAGGGAGACTCCGTTCGGGCGGTCCTGATTGCAGCCCTAGATACAGGGAGGCTGACATCCATCTTTGAACCAATCATTTACAACGGAGTAGCCAATATCTGTATTGTAGATGCAACAGATGGTAATTATATTATGGATTCCTGGCATGAGAAGCTTGGCAATGTATTTCAAGAGGAAGGACGAGAGACGCTGCCTGGATATGAAGGGGTAGATGCGGGGGAAGCACTTACGAATCGTGAGACCGGCTCGGCGGTTTTTCGTTCCAAGACAACAGGAAAAAATATATATCTATACTTTACACCGTTGGAGCAATTTGATTGGCAGCTTTTCATTTTTGCCCAGGAGGACGTACTATTTGCTGACGTTTATCCGTTGAAACGGATTTTCTGGCTGGCTAGTGTTATGGAAGTGATTTTGTTCGGAATCTATTTCTTCTTTCATTTTCGAAATGTAAAGCAATTAGAGAAGAGCTATCTCTATATTCAGCAGCAAAAAGAAGAATTGGTTCGGATTGGATATACAGACTTGTTGACACAATTATATAACCGCAATAAATTCATGTTTGATTTAAATGCGATTCAGGAAGATCCGCCAGGAAAACTGGGAATTGCCTATATGGATCTGAATGGTTTGAAAGTTTTGAATGATTCGCAGTCTCATGAGGCAGGGGATCGCTATTTGCAACGGACCGCGAAGGTTCTATACGAGGTCTTTCATAATGAGGCGTATCGAATAGGAGGCGATGAGTTCATGGTCGTGGCAAAGGAGATAACAGAATCTGCGTTTATAGAGAAGATTCAGATCTTACAGGAGAAGTTCGAGGAAGCAGATGTCAGTTGCGCCATTGGAATGGAATGGATCAGCAAAGTGACAGATGCGGAAGAACTTATGAAGAGAGCTGAGCGGCAGATGTACCGAAGAAAAGCAGCTTTCTATCAAGGAAAACGTGAGAAAGATGAACGGATCCTAAGTGGAATTGAACAGTAAGAAAAAGGTCTTTCCCGGTATTGAACCGGAGAAAGGCCTTTTTGCATATCCGTCAAAGGCATCAGGAAGTCTACCAACTGGTCTTGGTAAATTCTGTCTTACATTTTGGGCAGGTGATGCAGATACGTCCCTTGCCCTTCGGGATTCGAATCTTCTGTCCACAGGTTGGACAACGATAGATATGGTGGGTCTTTCGTTGCTGCATGTCGGATTTGCTGCGACGAAACTTCAGTGCAATCTTATTCTTGAAATTGATGAATTTCAAATTCTCCTGGTACCGCTTCTGGTGGTTTCGAGAGAACATTCGAAAGATTCCATAGATGGCAGAAGCAAAAGCAAGCCAACTAAGAAGTCCGCTTCGGACAAAGAGATTCACTACATATAGTATAATAGTAAACCATAGATTAAAGTTCCCGAATTCGTCTGATCCATATCTTCCATACATAAATTTTTGTAATCTTTCTCGCATAATTTTCACCTCACAAAGAGATTGTAGCATGTTTGGAAGAAAAATAACATGAATAAAGTATAAAGAAAAAATAAAAAAACTATAAACCGCCAAAAATTCTACTGTGAAATACCGGAAGTTTATGCTATAATGGGTGCAAGTAAGTGGAAATAGGCAAGGCCTATGGAACGAAAGACTATGAGAAGGGAACATGAAAGATATTATGAAGAGAGTATTACTGAAGCTAAGTGGTGAAGCACTTGCGGGAGATAAAAAGACCGGGTTTGATGAAGCAACTTGTATCGGCGTGGCGAATCAGGTAAAGCAACTGGTGGATGACGGAATTCAGGTGGCAATCGTGACCGGCGGTGGTAATTTCTGGCGTGGACGTACCAGTGAGACCATTGATCGTACGAAGGCCGATCAGATCGGGATGTTGGCAACTGTTATGAACTGCATCTATGTATCTGAGATTTTCCGGCATGTGGGAATGCAGACAGAAGTCTTTACCCCATTTACATGTGGTGCATTTACCAGCCTCTTTTCCAAGGATGCAGCGGTAAAGGCATTGGAAGAAGGAAAAGTTATTTTCTTTGCAGGCGGCACAGGACATCCGTATTTTTCGACGGATACAGGTGCAGTCCTTCGTGCAATTGAGATTGAGGCAGATGCCATGTTGCTGGCAAAAGCCATCGACGGTATCTATGACAGCGATCCGAAGTTGAATCCGGAAGCGAAGAAGTATGATGAGATTACGATTCAGGAGACCATTGATAAGCGTCTGGCAGCAGTGGATTTGGCAGCTTCTATCTTATGTATGGAGAATAAGATGCCAATGCTGGTATTTGGCTTGAATGAGGAGAATAGTATCGTAGAGACAATGAAAGGGAATTTTACAGGCACCAAAGTGACTGTATAAGATGGAGGATAAGAAGATGAATGAAAGATTAGAAGTATATGACAGCAAGATGCAAAAGACCTTACACAGCTTAGATACAGAGTTGGCAACCATCCGTGCAGGAAGAGCCAATCCGAATGTGTTGAATAAGCTTTCCGTAGATTATTATGGAATGCCGACTCCGATTCAGCAGGTAGCTAATGTATCGGTACCGGAGGCACGTATGATTCAGATTCAGCCGTGGGAAAAGAGCATGTTGAAAGAGATTGAGAAAGCGATTTTGATGTCTGATATCGGAATCAATCCGACCAATGATGGAACTGTAGTTCGTCTGGTATTTCCGGAATTGACAGAAGATCGAAGAAAAGAATTGGTGAAAGATGTTAAGAAAAAAGGAGAAGCAGCGAAAGTTGCAATCCGTAACATCCGCCGCGATGGCAATGATGCCTTTAAGAAATTAAAAGGATCTGAAGTATCAGAAGATGAGATCAAAGATTTGGAAGCACAGCTTCAGAAGATTACAGACAAATACGTAGCAGAAGTTGACAAGTCTGTAGAAGCAAAATCCAAAGAAGTTCTTACTGTATAGAGTAAGGAATATAGAAGACAAAAAAGGAAGATAAGTAGCCTTGCTTATCTTCTTTTTAAGCATATGGAAAGAAAGTGGAGGATGGAAGATGAACATACCACAACATGTTGCTATTATCCTAGACGGAAACGGTCGATGGGCCAAGAAGCGGGGAATGCCTCGTAATTATGGTCATGCCCAGGGAAGTAAGAATGTAGAGCGAATCTGTGAGGAAGCTTATAAGATGGGAGTTAAGTACCTGACAGTCTACGCATTTTCAACGGAGAACTGGAATCGTCCTAAGAAAGAAGTAGATACTCTTATGAAGTTACTTCGGGACTATATGAAGACCTGCTTGAAGACGGCAGCACAGAATCGGATGTGCGTCCGCGTGCTTGGGGATAAGAGTCGTCTGGATGAAGATATTCAGAAACGGATTGCGGAATTAGAGGAAGCAACGAAAGACAATGATGGATTGTGTTTTCAGATTGCCCTTAATTATGGAAGCCGGGATGAGATGATCCGTGCTATGCGTCACCTGGCAGAAGACTGTGTAGACAAGAAGGTAGAGCCGGCTCAGATTGATGAGACATTATTTGCCTCCTACCTAGATACCCGTGGGATTCCGGATCCAGATCTATTGATTCGTACCAGCGGAGAACAGCGGCTCTCCAACTATCTGCTGTGGCAGCTGGCTTATACGGAATTTTATTTTACAGATGTTCTTTGGCCGGACTTTACAAAAGAAGAATTAGAAAAAGCCATTGTGTACTATAATAGTAGAGAGCGACGCTATGGCGGTGTTGGAAAAGGAGAGAAAGAAGATGTTTAAGACAAGACTCATCAGTGGAATTGTATTGGTATTGATTGCCCTTCTGACAATCATTAGTGGCGGCGATATTTTGTTTTGGACGATTTTGGGAATCAGTGTCATCGGAATGATGGAACTATATAAAGTATTAGGAATGCAGAATCAATTACTTGGCATTGCAGGCTATCTATCTGCAGTCGGATATTATGCTTTGATTCGATTTGACTTGAATCAGTGGGTGGTACCTTATGTGATAGGTGTTTTGGTCGTTCTAATGGCAATCTATGTATTTGCCTATCCAAAATACCGGGCTGAACACGTGATGCTGGTTTATTTTGGCTTATTCTATGTGGGGATGATGTTATCCTATGTATACCAGACAAGAATGCTTCATCAAGGGGTATTTTTAGTATGGCTCATCTTCCTGTGTTCTTGGGGATGCGATACGTCTGCTTATTGCTTTGGTATGCTCCTTGGAAAACACAAATTGGCGCCGGTACTTAGCCCGAAGAAATCAGTGGAAGGTGCCATCGGCGGTGTGGTTGGAGCGGCCTTACTTGGGGCGCTGTATGCCGTATGTATCCGTCAGTTTGCAGGGGCAGATGCAGATGTGCTATATTATGCATTGATCTGTGCGGCGGGTGCTGTGATTTCCCAGATCGGAGATTTGGCAGCTTCCGGCATTAAGCGAAATCATGAGATCAAAGACTATGGTCGATTGATTCCGGGGCACGGTGGAATTCTGGATCGGTTTGACAGTGTCATCTTTACAGCACCGATTATTTATTACATGGCAGTAGTGCTGATGTAGGAGGAACTTCTATGAAGAAGATAGCAATTCTGGGCTCCACCGGTTCGATTGGAACCCAGACTTTAGAAATTGTCAGAGAAAAAAAGGATATTCAGGTTCTGGGCCTAACGGCAGGACGGAATCTTGATTTGTTAGAACAGCAGATTCGGGAATTTCATCCTAAACTGGCAGGAGTATGGAAAGAAGAGGATGCAGAGATTCTGCGACAGAGATTGCAGGACATGGAGGTGTCGATTGTTTCCGGTATGGAGGGCCTTTTGCAGGTGGCAGCTATGGAAGAGACAGAGATGTTAGTTACTGCGATTGTAGGAATGATTGGAATTCAGCCGACGATTGCAGCCATAGAGGCAGGAAAGGATATTGCCTTAGCGAACAAAGAGACGTTAGTCTGTGCCGGCCATTTGATTATGCCTTTGGCAAAAGAAAAGCAGGTTCAGATTCTACCGGTGGATAGCGAGCACAGCGCCATTTTTCAGTCACTCCAAGGTGGACAAAAGAAAGCCCTTCATAAGATTCTTTTGACGGCATCCGGCGGACCGTTCCGTGGAAAGAAACGAGAAGATCTGGAACAGATTCAGGTAGAAGATGCCCTGAAACATCCGAACTGGGAGATGGGAAGAAAGATTACCATTGATTCGTCGACTTTGATTAACAAAGGGCTGGAAGTAATGGAAGCCAAATGGCTGTTTGACGTAGAGTTGGAACAGATCGAGGTTGTAGTGCATCCCCAGAGTATCATCCACTCAGCAGTGGAATATGAGGATGGTGCGATGATTGCCCAACTGGGAACGCCGGATATGAAGCTTCCGATTCAGTATGCCCTCTATTATCCGCAGCGCCGGTATTTGCCGGGAGAACGGTTAAGTCTTGCAAAACTGGGGCAACTCACTTTTGAAGAACCGGATCTTGAGACGTTTAGAGGTTTGGCGCTGGCTATGGAAGCCTGTAAAAAGGGTGGCATCTTGCCGACCGTACTTAATGCGGCAAATGAACGGGCCGTTGCCTTGTTCTTAGAGAAGAAGATTGGATATTTGGATATTATAGAGATTATAGAAACCTGTATGCGAGAATATCCGATGATAGAGAATCCGACTGTGGAAGAAATCTTACAGGCGGAACGAGAGATTTATGAAATGATAGAAAGTAGGTGGCAATAGTGGGTATCGTTCTGGCGATTGTTGTATTTAGTGTTATCGTTTTGGTGCACGAACTGGGACATTTCCTGCTTGCAAAAAAGAATGGAATTCGGGTGGATGAATTTTCTATTGGAATGGGACCGAATTTATTTGCAAAACAGATAGGAGAGACAAAATATTGTATCAAATTGCTTCCACTTGGAGGATCCTGCATGATGGGCGAAGACGATGACGATATGTCAGAGGGAAGCTTTAATAGCAAATCTGTATGGGCAAGAATTTCAGTCATTGCGGCTGGCCCGGTATTTAACTTTATCTTAGCTTTCATCTTTGCTGTGATTATTGTGGCATGTGTGGGCTATGACAAACCGGTGCTTTCCGATGTTTCCAAAGGATATGCGGCAGAAGAGGCCGGGATTTTACCGGGTGATACCATTGTGAAGCTGAATCATAAGAAGATCAATGTATGGCGGGAAGTGGTATATTATAATCTCTTTAATGGGGATGGGGAGCCGGTGGAGGTGACCTATTTGCGAGACGGGGAGAAGCATACAACCACCGTCACTCCGACAAAGGATGAGTCAGGCGCTTATAAATTAGGTGTAGTAGGACCGACGGCCTATGAGAAAGCCAATGTACTGACAGCTGTACAATATGGAGTGTACGAAGTGAAATTCTGGATTTGGAGTACGATTGAGAGTCTGAAGATGTTGATTACCGGTCAGGTCGGTGTCAATGAGATGTCGGGACCTGTGGGGATCGTCAGTATGGTAGGAGATACCTATAATGAGGCGAGAAGTTATGGATTTTTCGTGGTTATGATACAGATGCTTAACATCGGCATTCTGCTCTCAGCAAACTTAGGCGTTATGAATCTGCTTCCAATTCCGGCTTTAGATGGCGGGCGTCTGGTATTTCTCATTGTAGAGGCGATACGACGCAAACGAATCCCACCGGAGAAGGAAGGATTCGTGCATATGATAGGATTTGTGCTTTTAATGCTTTTGATGGTATTTGTTATGTTCAATGATATCAAGAAGCTCTTTTAAAGTATAGAAGGATTGTGGAAAGGGATGAGACCATGGCAGTTTCATCCTTTTTTATAGTTTTTTAATATTTCTTTCACACTTGGTTTATTGAAGAGAAGGAAAAATCGTGATAAGATAATTCCTATATGATTGGCACAAGAAAGAGAGATATAGTATGTTTGGATATGTGGTATGTCAGAAGGAAGGTCTAGAGCAAGCAGAACTAGATCGGTATCAGCAAGTATATTGTGGATTGTGCAGACAATTGGGTAAGCGGTTTGGACAGGGGAAGCGCATGACTTTGAGTTATGATTTGACTTTTTTGGCATTGGTTTTATCTTCCCTTTATGAGCCGGAAGAGAAGCGGGAACATTTTCGATGTGCAGTACATCCCAGGGGGAAGAAGGAAGCCATCGAGAATCCTTATCTGGCTTATGCGGCGGATATGACAATTGCCTTGTATTATTATAAAAGCCTGGATGACTGGCAGGATGAGAAGCATATGGGTGGTCTGGTTTTGAGTTCCTATTTGAAGAAGAGTTTTCAGAAGATTCAGGAGCAGTATCCAAGACAATGTCAGGCCATTGCAGAGAGTGTGGAGAGTCTGCGCAAGATTGAGGAGGATCCGAATTCGATCCCGGATGAGGCAGTGAATTGCTCCGGAAGAATGCTAGCGGAAGTGTTCGTCTATCAGGAGGATTTTTGGGCAGATTCCCTGCGTACCTTTGGATATGAATTGGGTAGATTTATCTATCTGATGGATGCGGTTATGGATTATGAGAAGGATCAAAAGAGTGGCAATTATAATCCATTGTTAAGATTGCAGCATGAACCAAAAGAGATGGAAGAGACCTTAAAGGGCATGATCGGACGCGCCACAGAAGAATTTGAGAGATTACCGATGATACAGGATGCCCATTTGATACGGAACATCCTATATGCCGGAGTATGGCAGAAGTATCGTGCAGGTGAGAATAAAGGAGAAGAACATGGTAAGTGATCCATATAGTGTGCTTGGTATCTCGAAGGATGCCACACCGGAGGAAATAAAAAAAGCATATCGGCAGAAAGCAAAGCAATATCACCCGGATTTGCATCCGGATGACCCGGTTGCGGCAGAGAAGATGAATGAAGTCAATGAAGCATATGATATGCTTAGCAACCCGGAAAAATATAGAAAAAGAGAGCAGGAAGAAGCACGAAGACAGCAGGCCTATCAGCGACAGACAGGCCAAGGAAGTACAGGTGGATACTCCTATGGGAATGGGGGCGGTTATACCTGGTATGGCAGCTTTGATGAGATGTTTGGATTTGGCAGGGAATCCTATGAGATGCCAAAGCCACAGGTAGAGCCACAGGATAGCATGGTAATTCGTCAAGTTATTCAGTTGCTCTCTCAGAATCGCTATGGGGATGCCAATCAGCTGCTCTCTCAGACGGTCAGTACCTATCGGGACGGCCGTTGGTATTACTTGAGTGCTTTGGCGAATCACGGACTTGGCAATCAGATGATGGCAGAAGAACAGATTCAGAAAGCCATTCGCTTAGAGCCGGAGAATCAGACCTACCAGAAGGTGTTACGAGTGATGCGACAGACAGGAAGAGGTTATACCAACAGTGGACAGGAGTTTACCCAGTATGCCAATAGTATGAATCGAATGTGTACTACATTTTGTCTGGCTCAGCTGTTTTGTACATTTTGTAGATGCTGTTAAGAAGGAGTTATAGATTATGGGAAAAGTAATAGGAATTGATTTGGGAACCACCAATAGCTGCGTTGCTGTTGTGGAGAATGGAGAACCGGTGATTGTGCATACGACTTCCGGTGGACGCACTACGCCTAGTGTGGTAGCCTTTACAAAAGCCGGAGAGCGTTTGGTGGGAGAGAGTGCCAGACGACAGATGGTAACCAATCCGGAGCGGACGATAAGCTCTGTGAAGCGTCATATGGGAACCGAGTGGAGTACTCGAATTGATGGAACAGATTACAAGCCACAGACCATTAGCGCCATGGTATTGATGGAACTAAAAAAACAGGCAGAAGATTTCTTGGGAGAGCCGGTGACAGAAGCAGTTATCACGGTGCCGGCTTATTTTAATGATGTGCAGCGCCAGGCTACGAAGGATGCAGGAAAGATCGCAGGATTGTCTGTGAAGCGAATTATCAATGAGCCTACCAGTGCAGCCCTTTCCTATGGACTCAATCATGGAGAACCGCAGAAAGTCATGGTCTATGATTTGGGTGGTGGAACCTTTGACGTATCCATCATTGAGATTGGTGAGGGAGTCATCGAAGTTTTAGCAACTGCCGGGGATAATCATTTAGGTGGAGATGATTTTGATAAGCGAATTACCGACTGGCTTGTAGAGACTTTTAAGAAGGAGAATCGAATCGATCTTCGGAAAGATTTTTCGGCACTTCAACGGGTAAAGGAAGCGGCAGAACAGGCGAAGAAAGAATTATCTACAGCAACCAGCACCCAGGTGAATCTTCCGTATCTGACTCAGGCAAAAGGCCAACCGGTGCATATGGATTTGACTTTGACCAGAGCAAAGTTTGAAGAGTTGGTAGCTGATCTGATTGAGAAGACGGCAACACCGGTTCAGACCGCATTAAATGATGCGGGGATTTCGGCATCGGAATTGGGAAAAGTATTATTGGTGGGTGGTTCTACCAGAATCCCTGCTGTTCAGAATCGTGTTCGTGCCTTGACAGGGAAAGAACCATCAAGAAATATCAATCCGGATGAATGTGTGGCAATGGGTGCGGCTGTGCTTGGAAGCACCTTGCAGGGGAATGCCCTTATGGCGGCAGGAACCGGACAGAGTCTGTTGCTTCTGGATGTAACACCACTGAGCCTGTCTATTGAGACGGTGGGAGGCGTAGCAACTAGACTGGTGGAACGCAATACAACCTTGCCAACCAAATATTCTCGGATTTTTTCTACGGCATCGCCGTATCAGACCAATGTGGAGATCAATGTACTTCAGGGAGAACGGCCAATGGCTAAAGATAATAAGAGCATTGGGAAATTCCGCTTAAAGGGAATTAAACGGGCACCGGCAGGTGTGCCGCAGATTGAAGTAACCTTTGACATTGATGCCAATGGAATTTTACAAGTTTCTGCCCGGGATATGGATACAGGAAAAGCCCAGTCCATTACTATTTCGGCAGATGATAGGATGTCAGATAGTGAGATTGAGCAGGCAATCCGGGATGCACAGGAGTACGCCGGTACAGATCAGATTCGAAAAGAAGCACTGGAAGTGCAGAATGAATCTCAGCGGCTGGTAGGGAAAGTACAGGTGGCATTGAAAGAGCACAAGAAGATGGATAAATCCCAGAAGAAACTCATTAAGAGTGATTTGGCCATGTTGCAGAAGCGATTGATGAAATTGAAGGTGAATCAGGTGTCAGAAGAAGAAGTGATCACCCTGCGACAGGCAAAGGAACGATTGGAGACCTCGGCGGCAGGGATTTTGAACTAAACATAAAAGGATATGTGTACGTGAAGACGTTGGCACATATCCTTTCTTATTGAAGGATTAATTCAATTCTGCAATCCGGGATACCCCTACGTAGATTTCGGAAATCTTATACCAGGTTTTATAATCTACGATTCCGGTTTGTGGAAGTCCAAAGACGGACTGGAAGGCATCTACGGCATCTTCTGTAGCGGTGCCGTAGATGCCGTCGGCGGTGATTTTGGGAATAGCGGGATAAGCGCCGGCAATGACATTTAACTGCTCCTGCATCTGTCGGACTTTATCACCGGTGGAACCTATCGCTAGATCGTAGCCCGGCCAGGAAGCCGGAATGCCGGAGATTTCCTGAGCAGTATTGATGTACATGTCATCTCCGTAATAGTAGCGGAGAATCTCGATTGTGGAGTAACCTTGGTCGCCAAGGGCTTTGGAACCCCATTGGGTCATCCAATTCGGGCAGCTAACCCGTCTGCCGTCACAGTACTGGGTAAGGATTGGCTGCCGGACATTTGGCCGGGATAGATAATTTGCAAAAAGCTCATCAACGATAACGGAGATGGTATCGTAGTAATTTCGCTCCGGAATCCACTTGTGATCAAAAGCAGTGGAAGAGGTAATGGTAAAATCATATCCCTGATTTCGATAATACTCTGTATAGACTCGATTCAAGGTAAAGGACATAATGGCAAGCACATTTGCCCGTATGGTATTTGCCGGCCAAGTGGCATAGATTTCACTGGATGCAACGTTTTTGATATAGTCCTTGTAGCGAACATAATAGTTTGTAGCTGTAGAATCCCGAGGAGATCCGTCGTGGACCACAATATATTCCGGAATGACGACACGACTTAGGACGATTTCTCCGGTTTCATTGGTGGGTTTCGTTTCTGCTTCGGCAATCTTTGGCGGATATTCCCCGTAGAGAGTATGGGCAGGGATGACATAGACTTGTTCCTGCTCGCCTGGAATCCGAGGGCGCATAGTCACAGGCTGCAGAGCACGGATATTTGGAAGCAGTTCTGTCCCGGAAATAATAAGAGGTTCATAACCGGTAGCAGACACTTCCAAGGTGTATTCCGAGTAAGGCTGCAATTCGATGGAAGGATTCAGACTATATTCCAATGGCGGCGTGGCAAGGGTGATCGCTTCCGTCTGACCCGAAGGATTCGTCTTTAACTGTTCTAGAATTTCGCCGGATTCCCCGGTATAAGAGATGGAGATAGTGGCATTTTCGATTGGTCGATTGTCGATTTCGGAGTTGACCTGAATCTGAAGCTGACCACGATCAATATTGTTGCCTGTTTGCAAGGCTTGTAATGGAAGCATAGAGATACCTCTGACAAATATTTACTCCTAGTATATGAAAAAGGAAAAGGAATGTTACTTCCCTTTCCCGGTAATGACATGTAATTGCTCCTTGGCACAGAAGACTTCAATTCGGTTTTGCAGAAATGCCGGCTCACCGTCCGTATGGATCGGAAGCGGTTTTGCGGTCTCAATGAGTGCGCTCTTACAACGCCTGATCTCGACTCCGCGAAAACGATCGTGGATTCCAAGAAATGCCATTGGAAAGAGACAGAGTGCTTTGCATTTATTAATGCCGGATACGATACACAGATCCAACATGCCATCGTCACTCTTGGCATCTGGACCAAACTTGACACCGCCACCCTCGTAAGGCTGATTCATAGAGGCTACGAAATAGGCTTTCGGATAGGTAACCGTCTCACCCTCGTCAAAGGTAATGGTATAATCGCAAGGAGAGGTTACAACCAGTCTGTGAAATGCCACGCAGACATAGGTAAGCTTTCCTAGTTTCAGCCGATTCAAAAAGGCCTTCAGCGGAGAAACGACCACCTCGTGGCAGATGTCAGCATCGAAGCCGATTCCGGAACTGACAGCAAAATGTTTCGTCTTCTCCTTATAGCGAAGGGTCCCCACATCCAGAGGCTGTGGGTCTTGGCAAGATAAAATAAGTTCCAGGGCTTTCTTTGGGTTCTTCGGGATATGCAGCCCTCTGGCAAAATCATTGCCGGACCCAAGAGGGATATAGCCGAAAGTAACTTTGTCGTAGTGACAGATTCCACTGATTACTTCATTGACGGAGCCGTCTCCTCCAAGAACAATCAAGGTATGCTCCTTGCCATCAGCAGTCAAGGAAGAAGCAAGGGCTGTTGCCTGTCGGGGCTTTGTTGTAAAATGCGCCTGATAGGAAATGCCTCTTTCTTTCAAAATCCGTTCCAAAGAATGCCAGATACGGGCGCCCATTCCAGACCTGGCATTGGGATTAATAATAAAATGATACATGGTATTTTCTCACTTTTTCTTTTGATAAAGTCCATTATAACAGTTTCCGGAAGATTCAACAAGGTTTCGTGAACAAGACTTGCGAAACATACAGAAAAGATTTATAATAGATACAATTGTATAGAAATATAGATAGGAAACGGAATGAGAAGCAAATGAGTAGAAAAAAACGTTGGATTGGAGTGGCAGCAGCCTTAGTTGTTGCGGCGCAGGGAGCCTGGTTTGTTGATTGGCAGCCACAACAAAAAGCACCGGTTGTTACCCAGATAGATGCGGAACTTCCGGAGTTTTCCGGAGAACCATATGTGGTTATAGCGGATAACGAACCGAATTTTACGAAGGAAGAACTGTCAAAAGAACCTTACGAATATTATAGCAAGCTGGATGAGAAGGGGCGCTGTGGTGTAGTAGAAGCGATGGTTGGCGAAGAACTGATGCCGACGGAAGAGAGAGGGGCGATCGGGCAGGTGAAACCAACCGGATGGCATACCATCAAGTATGATATAGTAGATGGCAAATACCTCTATAACCGGTGTCATTTGATTGGCTATCAATTGACAGGAGAGAATGCCAATCGGCAGAATCTCATTACAGGAACCCGTTATATGAATATGGATGGGATGTTGCCATTTGAAGATGAAGTGGCAGACTATATTCACGAGACCGGGAATCATGTAATGTATCGCGTTACGCCGATTTATCAAGATGATAATTTGCTTGCTTCCGGCGTGGAGATGGAAGCAAAGTCTGTGGAAGATAATGGAAAAGGGGTATGCTTCCATGTATATGTATTCAATGCCCAACCGGGAATCGAGATTGATTATGCGACGGGGGAAAGCCGCTTGAAAGACGAGGAGAGATAAGATGTTAGTTGCATGGATAAGTTTGATTATTGGTTTTGCACTTTTAGTAAAAGGAGCTGATTATTTTGTGGATGGTGCTTCTTCCGTAGCACGGAAATTGCATATCCCGGTATTTGTCATTGGACTTACGGTGGTGGCCTTTGGAACCAGTGCGCCGGAACTTGCAGTCAGTGTGACAGCAGCCATGAAAGGCAGTAACGATATTGCCATTGGAAATGTGGTAGGGTCGAATCTCTTCAACTTACTTGTAGTTTTGGGATGCAGCGCGGCAATCTGCCCTATGGCGGTGGAAAAAGGAGTGATTCGAAGAGATTATCCGCTTTCTGTTTTGGCAGCTGTTGTTCTCGGAGCATTATCTCTTGATACCTTGTTCGGTGCAAAAGAAACTACCATTGGCCGGGTGGATGGCTTGATTTTACTGCTGCTTTTTGCAGGATTTATGTATCTGACCTTATCTATAGCAAAAAAAGAGCGTAAGAACATACGCAGTGAGCAGGAACAAGAGGGAGAAGAGAATAGGGGGAAACCCATTTGGACGAGTCTTCTGTTCTTGGTACTTGGCCTTGCTGGCGTGATTATTGGGGCGGATCTGTCCGTCAATGGAGCCAAGGAGATTGCAAGGGGATTTGGTATGTCAGAAGCCATGATTGGTCTGACCATTGTCGCTTTTGGTACCTCTTTGCCGGAATTGGTTACTTCCATTGTAGCAGCAAGAAATGGAGAGAGTGAGATTGCGATTGGAAATGTCATTGGCTCCAATATTTTTAACGTTTTATTGATTTTAGGAGTGTCCGGTGTGGTTGAACCGATGAAGGTAAGCAATACCTATATCTATGACATTGGAATCTTGATTGTGGTCAGTATTCTGGCCTTTATACCAATTGCCAAGACCCGACGGGTTGGACGTGGGCTTGGCATTGCCATGTGCGTAAGCTATGTTGCATATATGGCATACTTATTCATACGATAAGCAGGTGGAGAGATGAAGAACAAGATCAAAGGGTTTGCAAAAGGCAATTTTCAAATGGAACGCCCGGAGATTAGGTTCTCTGATGCCCATATTTTAATTACGGCAGGAGAAGGAGAACTGTATCAGGGAAGTTTTCAGATAAAGAATGAAAAAGATGGAGATATTCGCGGGTTGGTATATCCATCTTCTTTTCGTGTGCGATTTACCAACCAGGGATTCGAAGGAAATCCGGTAGAATTAAAATTTGTTTATGATACCACAGGCATGCGTCCGGGACAGGTGGAGAATGGCAAATTTACGGTGGTATGTAACGGCGGCGAGTATGAATTGCGATTTACGGCAATCATTGAAAAACCTTATATTGTATCCAAATATGGAAAGATTCAGACGATTCAGGATCTGAAAAAACTGGCTATGGAAGATTTTGTGGAAGCCAATCGGATATTTCGGATGAGACAGTTTGGGGAGATCCTGCGCTACGAAGATGACAGAATCCGGAATCTCTATACCAACATCCGAAAATGGGCATTGGATGAGAGAGCTTTGGAAGAATTTTTGGTCGGAATTAAGCAGAAAGAGAAGATTTTCCTAACCTTATCTGAGGATCGGAGAACCTATGAGAATCTCCTAGATGATAGAAAAGATACCATAGAGGTGCAGAAGAATACCTGGGGGTATGGAGAGATTCATATCTGGAGTGATGCAGAATTTATTCAGATTGAGAAAGCGTTGGTTACCACAGATGATTTCTTGGGAAACCAGTATGAACTGCCTTATGAGATCGTTGTAGACAAGCTCCATACAGGAAAGAATTATGGAGTCATCTATCTGGATACCCCATATGAGACCCTGGGAGTGGAGGTTCGCATCTTCCAGCAAGGAAAGAAAGATGCAAAATTCGGCATGACCGGCATGATGGCGGGACAAGGCTTGAAACACTATCTGGCTTATTTAGGTGGCAAGACGGACAAAGAGACCTGGGGTAGGGAGGCAGTGGAATGTGTTACCAAGCTGCGGGATGCCAATCCGGATGATATCTATTATCAATTCCTCTTGTGCCATGTATATCTGATGACAGAGCAGGAAGAAGAGGCAAGGTGGCTTATGGAACAGACCACTTGCTCCAGACAGACCTTAGGAAAGAAACCGGAACTTCTGGGATATTATTTGTTCTTACAGGCCCTCCTGCGAAAAGAACCGGGGTATACAGCCAAAGTCGTAGAGGAATTGACCAAACTTTTTATGAAGAATCTCTATTCCTGGCCGCTTCTATGTATGGTCGTGAATCTGGATCACAAATATCGGGATTATAGTGAACGGATCCGGGTTTATGAGCGGCAGTTCTCGAATGGTGCCAACCATGTATTAATGTATGCAGAAGCCTATCAGTGTTATCGGGACAATGTATTATTGCTTCGAAAGTTTGGAGCGTTTGAGATTCAGATCATGGATTTTGCATCCAAATATGGTATTTTGACAAGAGAACTTGCCTTATATTTTGCAGACCTTGTCATTCAGCAAAGACGCTATGACAAACGATTTTTGCGAATTTTAAAACGAGCTTATAAAGTCTATGAGGAGCCGGCAATTTTGCAGGCAATCTGCAACCAATTGATTACGGGGAATCATCGGGACAAAGAGAGTTTTCGCTGGTATGAGAAGGCAGTAGAAGAGGAATTGAAGATTGCCCAGCTCTATGAATATTATATGTTGGCAGTGGATGAGGAATATTTGAAGAAACCATTTCCGCAGATTGTATATCTCTATTTCCTTCATGGGAACTCCCTGGGATATCAGAAGAAAGCCTTGCTATATGCTAATTTACTGACCCATGAGCCGGATGATAGTCCTTTGGTCAAACAATACATAGAGGAGATCCATGATTTTACCTGGGAGCAGTTGCTGCTTCGTCATATTAGTAAAGCATTGCGGATTCTATACAAACGGTTTATCAAGGAAAATGAGATGAAACCGGAGCATTATGAGGCTTTGCATGATATTTGCTATGCTTATCGGATCCAGACGGACCGGAAGGATATGAAATATGTATTAGTCATTGAAAAAGACGGCAGTGTGGTGCAGAGAGTTCCTCACAAGGACGGCGGAGCAGTCGTCTATCTCTATGACAAGGAGGCACGAATCATCTGGGAGAGTCGGGAAGGTGTGCATTATACAGACTCCATTCCGTATGATACCATTCGTCTCTTCTATGAGACAAGCTTTATGAGCCTTTGCAGAAAATATCGGGCGGAGAAGGAGGCTGTTTTGGAAGAGCGGGTACGCCTAGAAGTCTCTTTTGAAAATTTGAAAAAATATGGTCTGTCGCTATTTTCAGAGCAGGAAGTATTCCTGTATTGCAGTCGCTATCTTCGAGAAGAAGAGGAGCCGGAAGATGATTTTGTAACCTATCTATGCTTTGAATTGTTAAAACGAGGCATGTATGATAAGGTGCTCATCGCTTATCTATGCCGTAATTATTGCGGTGCCACAGCGGATATGAAACAGGTATGGAATCTGGCGCGGGAATATGGACTTCGGGCACATGAGCTGGCAGAGAGAATCTTGACCCAGATGCTCTATACAGAGGATATGTTTGGGGAAGATCGAATTTTTCAGGAATATTGCAAGGGAAAAGCATATTTTCGGCTGAAGCAGGCCTATTTCGCCTTTGTATCCCGAGAGTATGTGGTTTCTGACAGACAGAGCGATCGCTGCTTTTTTGAGTTGATGTTACAGGATGCGGCGGACAAGGAGTATCTTGCAGATATTTGTAAAGTAGCAGCCTTGAAATATTATGCCGGTCAGACTATGTCGCCGGAAGTAGAAGAACTTTTATTTGCCTTCTTCCAGGAGTGCTGCGGAAAAGGATTGATTTTCCCGTTCTATATGCAGTATCCGATGGGATGGCTTAGACAGGTACAGCTTCATGATAAAATCTTAGTTACCTATCGCAGTACGAAGAGAGAGAACCGGGTAAGACTCCAATATCGGATTGGACAGAACCAGGCAGAAGGGCTGGGAATGAAATCGGAAGTGTTACTTCCGATGTATGAGAATCTTTATGTGAAGACCTTTGTGATATATGAGGATGAATGTTTGAAATACCAATTTGTGGAAGAGGCAAAGGAAGGTCTGATAGAAGATGAGAAACGAACTGTCAGCATTCAAAAAGCACAAGGTGCCGGGGGAATCTACGGAAGAATTAACGAGATTCTTGCATTGGAGGAACAGTTACAGCAAGAAGCCATGGCGAAGATATGTCGGGAACAAGAGGCCGCAATGCAGTTGTTTCCGATTGGATAGAGAAAGGAGAACAGGGTGTCGGAATATATAATCGGATATGATTTGAATCAGACATATGGACAAATCAGCTTCTGGCAGGAAGGATGGCAGGAGCCCCAGACTGTGGAGGCGGGGAACCAGCAAAGCCAGATTCCTCTTGTGATAGGGCTAAAAGGAGATACATGGCTGATTGGAAATGATGCCAGACGGATGCAGGAGAGAGAGGAAGGCAGTGTGGCCGAGGATCTGTACCGCAAAGCAATCCGTCACGAAAAAGTAGTCCTAGAGCAAAGAAGTTTCGAAGCAGTCTGGCTTTTGGCAAAATTTGTAGAGATTTCTCTGCAATCGTTTACAACGGTTAGAGAACTTGTCTTTGCTTTGCCAGAGATACATGTGGATATTGTGAATCTGTTCAAAGGGATCGGACAGCGGATGGGTGTGTCTAAACATCAGGTTACTGTTATGGATCATAAGGAAAGTTTCTTTCATTATATGTTCTATCAGCCGAAAGAACTTTGGCAATATGAGGCGGCACTCTTTTACTGCGACCGGCAGGAGGTTCGGGCCTACATGCTTCGGAAATTACGGACAGGGTCAGGCAAAGGGGCCGATGCTTTTGTGACCGTGGAAGAAGTGGCCAATGCCCAGATGAAAGAATTGGCAGCAATCTATCCGGTATTGAATGTGGATCGGGCAAAAGATGCAGATGCCAGATTTAAGCAATTTATACAGGGTGTCTTTAATAAAAAATTAGTTTCTTCCGTTTTTCTTGTGGGAGAAGGATTTGAAAACAATTGGTATCCGGCTTCTTTGAAAGTCCTGTGTAATGGTCGAAGAGCTTTCCTGGGAAATAATCTCTATAGTCGTGGCGCCTGCTATGGTGGCATGAGAAAATGCCTGGGAACCAAAGAAGGACCGGTCTATCTGGACGAGACGAAGATGACCCAGCAGATCTGCCTGCGATTGCGAAGAAACGGGCAGGAAGAGTGGACACCAATCGTTTCTTGGGGAAGCCATTGGTATGAGGCGGATACCCAGGTGGAAGTCTTAGTGGCGGAACCGACAGATATGGAATTACATGTGGAATCTCTTGCAGATTCCAATGTGCAGGTGGTAACCATCCCGATGGACGGATTGCCAAAACGAAAGGATTACAGTATTCGTTTGCAGATTGATGTCATGTTTACGGAGGAGCATATTTGCAAATTGAGATTAAAAGATATAGGATTTGGCGAATTTTATCCGGCCACATCCTTTTGTGAAGAAGTGGAGATACATTTAGGAGGAAGCCATGGGCAGTTTCATTCTTTGTCATAAAAAGAAGGCGAAAGAGCCATATTATATTGGGAGAATCCGAAAAAGCATCGGCACCTTGGAAGAGTTTTGTTACTTTTTGCGCAATCATCTCTATCTGGTGGAAGAAGAGATGTTTGATCAGCGGCTGACAGATTGGCTTGAGGAAGAGTTGGAATTGCCGGAGTTAGCAGAGCAACTGCGGCAGTTAGAGGCACAGTATGCCTCTTTTTCGCAGAAAGTATTAGCAGTCTTGTCCTATGCGTCCTTGTATACATCCGGGGAAATGGAAAAGATTAAGGATGCTTTGAATCGATTTAAGAATCTCAAAGAAGTAGAGAAAAAGAAATATCAAGGTGACAGCCTCCTAAAAAGCGGAGAACTAAGTCAGGCGATTTTACTCTATCGTTCCATCCTCTATCAGGAACGGGATGAAAGCGTGGAATACGGATTCTATGGTCAGGTCTATGGAGCTTTAGGAGCTGCTTATGGAAGATCCTTTCTATATGAAGAGGCGGCTAAGATGTACCAGAAAGCCTATGAGATTAGCCGAAAGAAAGAGATGGCCAAGGCCTATCTTTATGCCTGCAAGCAATATCAGTCTCCAAAACAGTATCAGGAGCTTTTGTTGACAGAAGAAATTTACCAAAGCCTGGATGCAGAGATTGAACAGGAATTGGCAGCGATGGAGGCAGAGAGTAAGGAAAATATAGGAGATGTGCAGGCATTAAAGGCAGCATATCGTTAAGAATAGAAGTAGGAGATACAGCATGAAAGAGCAATTATTGCTGGATGTGGCAGTGGAGGCAGGTGCGATCATGTTGGAAAGTGGTGCGGAGACCTATCGGGTAGAAGATACCATGGACCGGATTTTGCGCCACTGGCACAAAGATACGGTAGAGACCTTAGCGTTGATGACCGGGATTGTGGCAACCTTAAAAGGAGGGGATCTACCGCAACCACTGACGGTTATGAAGACGGTGAACCGTCGCTCTACCAATATGAGTAAGATTATGGAAGTCAATGGGATTTCCAGACAGTTTTGTGAAGATAAGATCACCTTAGAAGAAGCAAAAGAGCAACTGGGACAGCTGCGAAAAAAACATTACAATCGCACGCTTTATAATCTGGCAACAGCTGGCGTGGCGGTGGGATTTGCCATGATGCTTGGGGGCAATCTGACGGAGACGGTGCTTGCAGGTGTGGTTGGCATTGTGCTGGGACTTGTGATTACAGCCGGCAAAGTGGTGCATATGAATGCCTTGATTTTGGACGTATTATCCGGCATGAGCATCGCCTTGATGACCTTTGGCTGCCGGGAACTGTTTCAGATTTCCATCCAGACGGGAATCGTGATTGTCAGTGCTATGATGCCCATTGTTCCGGGGGTAGCTATTACCAATGCCATACGAGATACCCTGTATGGGGATTACTTATCTGGTTGTGCCCGTATTTTGGAGGCGTTTCTAAAGGCAGCCATGATTGCTTTAGGTGTAGGTGTGGGCATGGCCCTTCTTGGCAGTCTGCTTGGAAGGAGTGTGGTACTATGATAAAAGTGATAGGTGCATTTTTGGCGATTTTTACCTTTGCTATGCTGCTTGAGACACCGAAGAAATACTTATGGTGTGCCGGTTGTGTCGGAGCAGTGGGATGGCTCGTTTTTTTGCTTGGGGAACCATTGGGAGATACATTGGCTACCTTTTTGTCGGCGGCAACCATTGCCCTGGTATCCCATATATTTGCAAGGGTATTTAAAGTGCCGGTAACCGTTTTTTTGATTGCGGGAATTTTACCGACAGTGCCGGGAGCCGGCATGTATCAGATTGTATATTATATCATTGCCGGTGATACGGCGATGGCGAGTTACTATCTGACCCATACCTTGGAAATTGCAGGAGCCATAGCCATGGCGATCTTTGTGATAGATGCCTTGTTTCGGATTCAATGGACGAAAAAGCAAAAAAGTGATTGAAGAAAGAAGGGAAATCGTATAAAATAGCAGGTATGAGTTGCTTCTTATCTGAAAGGGTAAGGGTGACATCGTAGGCAAGAAGTAGGAGGAATAGACGATGATACCATATAGAGAGTTACAGACAGAAGAACTGGTAGGTTTGAAAGCAGAGTTAGAGAGACAGTTTGCAGAAGTGAAAGCGAAGAATTTAAAACTGGATATGTCCCGTGGAAAACCATCTGCAGCCCAGTTGGATTTGGCAATGGGGATGATGGATGTTCTGGGAAGCGATTCGGATCTGATTTGCGAAGAAGGGGTAGACTGTAGAAATTACGGCGTCTTAGACGGCATTAAGGAAGCAAAACAGCTTCTTTCTGATATGTGTGAAGTACCGAAGGAGAATATTGTTATTTTTGGTAATTCCAGTTTGAATGTCATGTATGATACCATCGCTCGTTCCATGACTCATGGTGTCATGGGAAGCACACCGTGGTGTAAATTAGACAAGGTGAAATTCCTGTGCCCGGTACCGGGGTATGACAGACATTTTGCCATTACGGAACATTTTGGCATTGAGATGATTAATGTCCCAATGACCATGGATGGTCCGGATATGGATATGGTAGAAGAGTTGGTTAGCACAGATGAGGCAATCAAAGGAATCTGGTGCGTGCCGAAGTATTCCAATCCACAGGGTATCACTTATTCCGATGAGACCGTGCATCGTTTTGCGAAGCTGAAACCGGCAGCAAAAGATTTCCGTATCTTCTGGGATAATGCTTATGGCATTCATCATCTCTATGAAGACAAACAGGATTATCTGATTGAGATTCTGATGGAGTGTAAGAAAGAAGGAAATCCGGATATGGTTTACAAATTCTGCTCAACCTCTAAGGTAAGTTTCCCGGGATCTGGTGTGGCAGCCATTGCAGCATCCACGGCTAACCTGGTAGATATTCGCAAGCAGATGCAGATTCAGACCATTGGACATGACAAATTGAACCAGTTGCGTCATGCCAGATTTTATAAAGATATTCATGGTATGGTACAGCATATGAAGAAACATGCAGATATTTTGCGCCCGAAATTCGAGGCAGTCTTAGATGTTTTGGATCGGGAATTAGCAGGATTAGGAGTTGGTGAGTGGATTCGCCCGCGAGGTGGATACTTCATTTCCTTTGATGCCATGGAAGGCTGTGCAAAAGCCATTGTAGAGAAGGCCAAAGAGGCAGGAGTCATCATGACCAAAGCCGGGGCAACATTCCCATACGGCAAGGATCCAAAAGACAGCAATATTCGTATTGCACCGTCTTTCCCGACACCGGAGGAGTTGGCAGTGGCAGCAGATGTTTTTGTATTAAGCGTCAAGTTAGTAAGTATCGATAAGATTTTAGAAGAAAGAGCATAAGAGGAGAGAGAAGAAGCATGAGTAAGGTAAGAACAAGATTTGCACCGAGCCCGACCGGACGGATGCATGTAGGTAATTTAAGAACGGCTTTGTATGCTTATTTGATTGCAAAGCATGAAGATGGAGAGTTTCTTCTCCGAATTGAGGATACAGACCAGGAGCGTTATGTAGAGGGAGCAGTAGATATTATTTACCGCACATTAGAAAAGACCGGACTGATTCATGATGAGGGACCGGATAAAGATGGAGGCTACGGCCCATACGTACAGAGTGAGAGACAGGCGACCGGATTGTATCTCAAATATGCCAAACAGTTGATTGAGACAGGAAATGCCTACTATTGCTTCTGCGATAAAGAGAGATTGGAATCCCTTCGTACGGAGACAACCGAAGGTGGCGCTGAGATTGTAGTTTATGACAAGCATTGTCTCTCTTTAAGCAAAGAAGAGATCGAGGCGAATCTGGCTGCCGGCAAGCCATATGTCATTCGTGTGAATATGCCGACAGAAGGAACGACGACATTCCATGATGATATTTATGGTGATATTACAGTTCCAAATGCAGAGTTGGATGATATGATTTTGATCAAATCAGATGGATATCCGACCTACAATTTTGCAAATGTAGTGGATGACCATTTGCAGGGCATTACCCATGTGGTACGTGGAAATGAATATTTATCTTCCGCACCGAAATACAATCGTCTCTATGAAGCATTTGGATGGGAAGTACCGACCTATGTACACTGCCCGCTGATTACCGATGAGAATCATAAGAAATTAAGCAAACGAAGTGGACATAGCTCTTATGAGGATCTGATTGAACAGGGATATCTGACAGAAGCGGTGGTGAATTATGTGGCACTTCTTGGATGGAGCCCGTCTGATAACCGTGAGATTTTTACTTTGGATGAGTTGGTAAAAGAATTTGACTATCGTCATATGAGTAAATCACCGGCTGTATTTGACACACAGAAATTGCGCTGGATGAATGGAGAATACTTAAAAGCCATGGATTTTGATGCGTTCTATACCTTGGCTGAGCCGGAACTTCGGAAAGTCATTACCAAAGACTACGATTTGAAGAAGATTGCATCTATGGTGAAGACACGTATCGAGATTTTCCCGGATATCAAAGAACAGGTAGATTTCTTTGAGGAATTGCCGGAATATGATATAGCCATGTATACCCACAAGAAGATGAAGACCAATGAAGAGACTTCTTTGGCGGTACTTCAGGAAGTGTTGCCGGTATTAGAAGCGCAGGAAGATTATTCTAACGATGCCCTGTTTACACTTCTTCGTGGATTCGCTGAGGAAAAAGGTTATAAGAACGGTTATGTGATGTGGCCGGTTAGAACCGCTGTATCCGGCAAACAGAATACACCGGGTGGAGCAACAGAGTTGATGGAGATTCTAGGAAAAGAAGAATCTCTGACACGGATTCGCAAAGGAATTGCATTATTAAGTAAATGAGAAATCAAGAGCAACAATTAGCAATTACACATGATAAAGGACCGTGCATGGTATTGGCAGGGCCGGGCTCCGGCAAGACCTATACCATCGTTCGGCGCATTGAAAATTTGATACAGAACAAACAGGTACGACCAGAAGAAATTCTGGTCATTACCTTTACTAGGGCTGCTGCGCAGGAGATGAAAGAACGTTTTCGGGATAAGATGGGAAGCAAAGGCAATCTGGTCACCTTTGGCACGTTTCATGGCATCTATTATGGGATTTTAAAATGGGCTTATAAGTTGCAGGCAGACAGTATCTTGTCTGAGGAAGAAAAACAACAGATGCTAAGGGAAATCTTAGAAAAACAGCAGCCGGAGATGGTGGAGGAAAAAGAGTTTCTGCAGGATCTTCTAGGCGAGATCAGTCTGGTAAAGAATCATGGGATAGCGGTGGAAGAGCACATGCCAAAGGGATGCGAAAAAGAGCTCTTTGTGGCCATTTATCAGGAATATGAAAGACAACGAAGCCGAATACGGAAACTGGACTTTGATGATATGCTGACAGAGACGAAACGGTTGTTTGTGGAAAGACCGGATGTACTGAAATTATGGCAGGAGAAATTTCGCTATCTGCTTATTGATGAGTTTCAGGATATTAATCCGGTACAATATGAGGTTATTCGGATGCTAGCAGAACCGGAGAATAACCTGTTCGTGGTAGGGGATGATGATCAGGCCATTTACCGATTTCGTGGTGCAAGACCGGAGTTGATGCTGGATTTTCCGAATGCCTTTCCGGATGCCAAGGTACTGCGGCTTAGTAAGAATTATCGCTCGACCAAGACCATTGTAGAGGTCTCAGGGAAAGTAATTTCTCACAATCAGAAACGATATGAAAAGCAGCTGACAACAGAGAATGAAAAAGGGGATACGGTACATATCCATGAATCCATGAATCCTATGGAAGAGAGCCGGTATATCATGGCAGAGATTCAAAAACGGATGCAGGACAAAGTCCCGGCAAGAAAGATAGCAGTTCTATTTCGCTCGGCAGTGGATGCCAGAATCCTGACGGAGACTTGCATGGAATATCAGTTGCCTTTTACCATGAAAGACCGCATGTTCAATCTCTATGAACATTTTATCGGTAAGGATCTCTATGCCTATTTGCAGTTGGCAAAAGGAGAGAGGAGCCGGGGACATTTCTTGCGGATTATGAATCGGCCCAATCGATATATCAGTCGAAGTGCAGTAGATAAGGGGAAGATGAACTTTGAAGATCTTCTGACATATTATGAAGAGATGGATTGGATGCAGGAGCGCATTGAACAATTCGAGTTGGATGTGAAACTTATGGGGCGGATGGCACCCTACGGCGCTATTCAATATTTGCGAAAATCCGTTGGCTATGATCTCTTTCTGCGGGAGTATGCCCAGTTTCGCAATATGCGACCAGAAGATTTGTTTGATATTCTTCACGAGATTGAAGAGAGGGCCAAAGAGTATCCGACCTTGGATGCCTGGTTTGAACATATCCAAGAATATACCAGACTGCTGCAACTACAAGCGGCAGAGAAGCAGAACCGGCAGGATGGAGTCCAGTTCATGACCATGCATGGCGCCAAGGGACTAGAGTTTGATACGGTCTTTATTCTCGGTGCCAATGAAGGGGTAACGCCCTATAAAAAGGCGGAGACCAAAGAAGAGATAGAGGAAGAGAGGCGTATGTTCTACGTGGCTATGACCCGGGCAAAACGCAAATTGATTCTCACCTATACCAAAGAAAAAAACGGAAAAGCCATGCGACCTTCCCGTTTCATAGAGGAAATCTTAGAGGGTGTCCGATAGGATATCCTCTTATTCTTCAATCTCCATCTCTTCGAATTCTTGTTCATCCAACCATTCATCGAATCCGTCTGCAGCGATCTCATATTCTTCATCGTCTTCGATGTTTTCCAAAGTAGGCTCACCGTCCACTTCTGTATAGCGGTAGAGGAAGACATCTCCATCTTCATTCTCTCCGTCCTCGTTCAATGGAAGCAATGCAATATATTCCTTCTCGTTTGCAGAATAGATGCAAAGTACGGCACATTCAACCGTCTCATCGTTGTCCAGGGTAAGGGTAACAGTTAATGCCTCATCCTGGCAATCGCAGTGGTCATGACCACATGTACATTCATGATTATGTTCGCTCATTGTTTCATGTCTCCTTTTCTTTTTATAGTTCCACTCTAACAGACTACAGGGAGAAATGCAAGAGGGAAAAGTGTTGACCGATACAGGAAAAACGACTAAAATAGACATAGACTGGATACAGGCTGGAGGAGAAAGAAGTGAGAAGGAAAAAATACTGGATGATAGCAGTGCTTTGCCTGCTTTTGACAATCGGAATTACAGGTTGCAAGAAGGATCAGGTAGGTGCCGAGGAAGACAATGCCATAGTTACGGCGAAGGAAGAGACGGTAAGCTATGTTGTGGGATTTAGCTGCCCGGATCTAAGTAACCCTTATTATGATACTTTGAAGAAAATAATTGCAAAACAACTGAAAGAAGAAGGCCATACCTTTCTTGTGAAGAATCCGGATAATAACAGCGACAGCCAGATTGAACAATTGCAATGGATGATAGAACAAGGAGTACAGGCGATGATTCTGGCACCGGTTGATCGGGAGAAGATTACCCCAGCTCTGGAAGCTCTGCAGGAAGCAGAGGTGAAGATTATCAATGTGGGAAGCCAGGTGCAGGATCTGTCCAAGACAGATAGTTATATTGGTGTGGACAATCAAGAGGCTGGCAGATTATGCGGAGAGAAGTTGATTGCCAATTTACCACAAGGGGGAACAGTCCTAATCTTAGAGCAGACGGAGACCAATGCCATTAATGAACGAATCTTAGGATTTGAATTAGCAATTAGCGGTCATGGTTTTGTGGTTGCGGAGCGATTGCAGATTAAGAATGAAGAGAAGTCTTCTTATCAAAAAGTGAAAAAGTTTTTACAAAAACAGAATGTAGATGCCATTATGTGTGGGAACGATCAGATGGCGGTAGGCGCCCTGAAAGCCGTTCGGGAATTGAAGTGCAAGACAACGATTTACAGTACGGAAGGGTCACCGGCGATGAAACAGGAATTAGCCAAGAATCATTCTCCGGTGATAGCAACCGTAGGACAATCCCTGTCAGATATAGGAAGAAAAGCGGTACAGACAGCAATCTTATTATTGGAAGGCGAGAAAGTAGAAGAACAGATTCTGGAAGAACCATTTTTGATTGATCGGGAGACGATTAGCATCTATGGAACAGACGGATGGAATTAAGTGACGAGAAGGAGAGAGGACATGATAAGTGAGCAGGGAAGACCATATCCGCTTGGAATAGAAAGAGAAAGAGGCTGGGTGAATTTTGCCCTGGAAGTAGATCGGGAAGAGGAATGCAATCTGCTCCTTCGTCTAAAAGGGACAGAGCAGGTTGAGAAAGTTCCTATGACTGCCCAAAGTGGCAGAATACGGCATGTGGCAGTGCCGGAAGAATGCCTGAAGCAGATGGAGTATGCCTATGAGATCAGCGGACAGATGCGAAGGGATGACTATGGGCAGGAAGTCCATGCGAAAGACTACTTTACTGCTGTTTTTCTCCCGGATTATGATTGGGAGGGTGATCGCTGCCTGGAGCTTCCAAAAGAGGAAGTGGTTGCTTACACTCTCCATGTACGAGGTTTTACCAATCATCGTAGTTCGAAAGCAAAGAACAAAGGAACGTTCCAAGGGATTGTGGAGAAACTTCCTTACTTGCAGGAACTGGGGGTCAATCAGTTGCAGCTTATGCCGATTTATTCTTTTGCAGAGAATCCGCAATATACGAATTATTGGGGATATGGGCCGGGATATTTCTTTGCACCGCATGAGAAATATGCAGGAAAAGAAAGCCCGTCCGTAGCTTGCAAAGATATGATCAAAGCCTGTCACAAAGCAGGAATCGAAGTAGTCTTATCTATGCCGTTTGCAGAAGGCACCGGTTGGCAGACAATGGTGCAATGTCTGGAATTTTATGTAAGAGAATATCATGTGGATGGATTTATCCTAAATCCAAGCAGGATTCCACTTGAGCGTGTGCGGGAAGTACCGCTTCTTGCTTATACCAAATTGCTGGTATTGGAAGATGGATATGCCAATGTGATGCGCCGATTTTTAAAAGGTGACGGAAATGTGGCAGAGGAAGTGATGTGGTGGCTTGCACACAGCAGCCGAAAGACGGATAGTAATCGTTATCTTACAACCCATACCGGTTTTACCCTTTGGGATCTGGTTTCCTATGAGGAAAAACACAATGAGGCAAATGGGGAATATAATCAGGATGGACCAGATGAAAATTACAGTTGGAATTGCGGAGTCGAAGGTCCGACAAGAAAGAAGCGGGTATTAGAACTTCGCAGACGCCAGGTAAAGAATGCTTTCTGTCTCTTGCTATTGACCCAAGGGGTTCCATGCATTTTGGCAGGAGATGAGTTTGCAAATACACAAAATGGGAATAATAACATATATTGCCAGGATAATGAGACCGGATGGTTGGTATGGAAGCAGGGAGAATGGGAACAGGAGCTTGGTGCTTTTGTAAAGGAACTCCTTGCCCTCCGAAAAGCCTATCCGATTCTTCGGGGATCTGCAAAGAAGCAAGAGAATCCCGGAATTTGTGGTGTGCCAGATCTTTCCTTCCATGGAGAGAGTGCATGGCAGGTGCCACAGCAGACAGAATGCCGATGCTTTGGTGCGTATTATCATGATTCGGAAACAGAAGAAGGGGATGTATTTGTAGCCTATAATATGCATTGGAATTCACATACCCTGGCACTTCCGTCTTTGCCAAAGGGCAAAAGATGGCACCTTGTCTTATCTACGGATGATCAAAAAGAAGCAGAACATCCGGTGGAGAATAAGACTATTCAGATTGAGGAGCGAACGGTCGCAGTCTATATTGGGAGGTAATTTGTGAAAGGAATCAATACATTTATATTGAAGTTGATTGGCCTTGTGAGTATGGTCATAGATCATGTGGGAATGTTGCTATTTCCGGAAGTGATATGGCTACGAATCATTGGCCGACTGGCATTTCCAATCTTTGCCTATCTGGCAGTAGAAGGCTTTTGCTATACCAAAGATATTCGGAAATATATCTTGCGATTGACTGCGTTTGGAATCCTGTCGGAGATTCCGTTTGATCTTGCAACCAGTGGGAAATGGTTTTCCCTAGGAGCGCAGAATGTAATGTTTACCTTTGTTTTGGGACTTTTGATGTTATATGGGATGTTACGGATTGCAAGCACGGGAAGGAAGATTCTTTTTGCATTTGCCATGCTTTTGGTGGCAGATCTGTGTTTGGTAGATTACGGAGCGTTGGGGCTTGGAATGATGCTGGTATTCTATCAATTGCGAGATGAAAAATGGCAAAAAGCCATTGGTATTTCCATTATCAATCTCTTCTTGATGGGGTCTACGCAAGCTTTTGGGGCCTTGGCTATGGTTCCTATCTGGTTTCATAACAGACAGCAAGGACCGCGGGTGAAGTGGTTGTTTGGACTCTTTTATCCCCTTCATTTGCTGGTATTATACGGATTGGCAAAATATTTATAGGAGAAAAATCATGCGATTATATTTGATACGACATGGGGAGACGGACTGGAACCTGCGCAATCAATTACAGGGCAAACGAGACATTCCTCTAAATGCCCAGGGAGAAGAAGTGGCAAGAAAGACCAGAAGGGGGCTTTTGCATGTGCCTTTTACCTTGGGAATTACAAGCCCATTAAAGAGAGCGGCAAGGACAGCGGAACTCCTTCTTGAAGGAAGAGAAATTCCGATTCGGAAAGAGAAACGAATTGAAGAGATCGGATTTGGAGAATATGAAGGAATGGTCTATACGAAGACTTATACCGAGATCCCGGATGAGAAATTCTCATACTTTTTTACCAAACCGGAGGCTTATCGGCCGGGGAGAGGTGGAGAAAGTGTAGAGGAATTGTTAGCACGAGAACGGGATTTCTGGCAGGAGCTTCTAAGGAATCCGGAATATGAAGAGCAGACCATTTTAATTTCTACTCATGGTGCCGCATTAGGTGGTCTTTTGTGTGTGATCAAAGGGCAATCGGAGGCTCATTTGTGGGATTCGAAACTCCATAAGAATTGCGGATTTTCTGTGGTAGATGTAGTGGATGGGAAGGCTACTATTCTGCAGGAAGGCGTGACACTCTACTAGATGTCTTTGGTGCAAAAGACTTGCATAAACAGAAGATGCGTGGTAGACTTTAGGATATGTAATTTGAGAAGAAAGAGGAAGATAACATGATAGGCGATAAGAAAGTTTTGTTCAGCGGTATGCAGGCAACCGGTAATTTAACATTGGGAAATTATTTGGGAGCATTGAAGAACTGGCTGACTTTAAGTGATGAATATGAATGCTTTTACAGCGTCGTGGATATGCATTCCATTACGGTACGGCAGGATCCGGCAGTGCTTCGCAAGAGAGCAAGAGCATTGCTTACCTTATATATTGCAGCAGGATTGGATCCGGAGAAGAATTGTATTTACTACCAGTCTCATGTATCCGGCCATGCAGAATTATCTTGGATTTTAAATTGTTTTACTTATATGGGAGAGCTTAATCGTATGACCCAGTTTAAGGATAAGGCATCCAAACATGCAGATAATATCAATGCCGGTTTGTTCACTTATCCGGTTTTGATGGCGGCAGATATCTTGTTGTTCCAGGCAGATGTGGTGCCGGTTGGAATTGATCAGATGCAGCATCTGGAACTGACGCGAGATGTGGCACAGCGTTTCAATGCGATTTATGGTGATGTATTTACTGTACCGGAAGCATATATTGGAAAAGTTGGGGCGAAGATTATGAGCCTTCAAGATCCGACGAAGAAGATGTCTAAGTCGGATGAGAATGTCAATGCAAGTATCTATCTTATGGACGATCCGGATACCATTATCCGCAAGTGCAAACGTGCCGTGACAGATTCCGAAGCCCAGATTCTTTACCGGGATGAACAGCCGGGTGTGAAGAACCTGATTGATATTTACAGCGCCTGCACCGGATGCACACCGCAGGATGTGGTCAAAGAATTTGATGGCAAAGGCTATGGTGACTTTAAGATGGCAGTGGGAGAGGCAGTCGTTTCTGTATTGAAACCATTGCAGGATGAAGTCGCAAGATTAGAGAAAGACAAAGCCTATATTGACAGTATTATTAAAAATAATAGTGAGAAAGCCAACTATTTCGCAACCAAGACCTTGCGAAAAGTGCAGAAGAAAGTTGGTTTCCCGGAACGCATTCGATAAATAAAAACTCGGAACCTCAAAAAAGAGGCTCCGAGTTTTTTGATCATAGGAAGAGATTTAATCTTCATCATCCATATTTTCGATAGTATATGTCTGGCGTTTTCTAGCCATTTCATCGCTTTCTAAGTATTCGTCATAGGTAGTCATCTTATCGATCATCTTGCCACCCGGTACGATTTCCATAATACGGTTTGCTGTGGTCTGTACCACCTGATGGTCACGAGAGGCAAATAAGAGAACTCCCGGGAATTTCATCAATCCATTGTTCAAAGCAGTAATGGATTCCATATCTAAGTGGTCCGTTGGTTCATCTAAGATCAGTACATTGGCACCGGAAATCATCATCTTAGACAAGAGGCATCGTACCTTCTCGCCACCGGAGAGAACGCGGACTTTCTTTACGCCGTCTTCTCCGCCAAAGAGCATTCTTCCTAAGAATCCGCGAACGTAAGTCACATCTTTTTCATCAGAATACTGCATCAGCCATTCTACGATGGTATCGTCATTGTCAAATTCCTTGGTACTATCCTTTGGAAAATAAGCCTGGGTTGTAGTAACGCCCCATTTGTAGGTTCCCGCATCCGGTTCCATTTCACCGGTTAAAATCTTAAAGAGAACCGTCTTTGCAAGTTCATTACCGCCGACGAAAGCAACTTTGTCTTCCCGTCCGATGGTAAAAGATAAATCATCTAACACCTTCACGCCATCGATGGTTTTAGAAAGATGTTCCACAGTCAGAACTTCGTTACCGATAGAACGGTTCGGTTTAAAGTCGATATAAGGGTATTTTCGGCTGGATGGACGCATCTCATCTAACTGGATTTTCTCCAAAGCACGCTTACGGGAAGTAGCCTGTTTGGACTTGGAAGCGTTGGCACTAAAACGGGAGATGAAATCCTGTAATTCCTTAATCTTTTCTTCCTTCTTACGGTTGGCTTCCTTCATCTGACGGATAATCAACTGGCTGGATTCGTACCAGAAATCATAGTTACCGGCATAGAGCTGGATCTTGCCGTAGTCGATATCCGCAATCTGGGTACATACCTTGTTCAAAAAGTAACGGTCATGGGAAACCACGATAACGGTATTATCAAAGTTAATTAAAAATTCCTCCAACCAGGCAATGGCATCTAAATCCAAATGGTTGGTAGGCTCATCCAGAAGCAAGATGTCCGGGTTTCCAAAAAGTGCCTGGGCAAGAAGTACTTTCACCTTCTCTGCACCGGTTAAATCTTTCAAATATTTATAATGCAAATCGGTATCGATGCCGAGACCATTTAACAAGGTAGCCGCATCGGATTCTGCTTCCCAACCGTTCATGGAAGCAAATTCCCCTTCCAGCTCACTGGCCTTGATTCCATCCTCGTCTGTGAAATCCTCTTTCATATAGAGGGCTTCTTTTTCCTTCATAATGTCATAGAGACGCTGATTTCCCATAATGACAGTGTCCAAAACCAGATATTCATCATATTTAAAATGGTCCTGCTGTAAGAAAGAAAGACGCTCTCCCGGAGAGATGATAACCTCTCCTTTGGATGGCTCTAACTGACCGGATAAAATCTTCAAAAAAGTTGATTTGCCGGCACCGTTGGCACCAATCAAACCGTAACAATTGCCTTCTGTAAACTTTACGTTTACATCTTCGAACAGGGCTTTCTTCCCTACACGAAGGGTTACATTACTTGTACTGATCATATTTATATTCCTCCAAAAAATCTCATTTTTCAAATCCACCGCTTATCTTAACATGAAAGTGCAAAAAGTGCAACCGTAAGGGAAAAGCAATCTGCCTCTTTACCTTTTGGAAGGGGTATGGTACAATACACGGGTATAAAAATGAAGAAAGAGCAGAGTAAGAATATGTGCGTTAAGTGCTGAACGGACGGGGAGTTGCCGGACAGACGAAGAGACCACTCGCGGTACATATTCTGCATCCCGCTGCTGCACATGACAGATATAGGAAGATACCTGCTATGCGTAGCTTTAAGGACTACTGCAAAGGAGGTATTTTTTATGGAAACAAAACAAAACGATGTCAAACGATTGGTGCTAAATGCCGTACTGGTAGGAATCTATATTGTCTTATCTTACCTGGCAATTCCGTTCTTGGGATTGAAGATTACCTTTGAACATTTTCCGGTCATCATTAGCGGAATCCTGTTTGGACCCGTGGATGCCATGTTGGTAGGTGGAGTTGGAGAATTCTTAAACCAGCTGACTTCCTTTGGAATGACACCGACTACATTCCTTTGGGTTCTGCCTATTGTAATACGTGGGTTACTGATTGGACTTTTCGCCAAGGCTCTGCCAAACGCCATGGGAATCACGGCGATTTGCAGCCGAAAGATCCCGGTGGTATTTTACACAGTCTGTATCGGAAGTGGCTTGCTTGCATCCTGCGTCAATACATTTGCATATTATGTGGATTCCAAAATGTTTGGCTATTACCAGTATGCCCTGGTATTTGGCATGTTTTTCCTGCGCCTATTACTTTCAGCCATTTCTTCGGTGCTCATGTGTCTGATGGCAAAAGGACTTTTACATGCTTTGCGAAAACAAAAACTAATTTAGGAGGAGCGAGGATGATGACGGGACAAGAAGCGATTACATATATTCATTCTATGACCTGGGACCGCAGTGCAACCGGGTATGAACATGCGAAACGGCTGTTAGAGCATATGGGAAATCCGGAAAAACAGTTAAAATATGTTCATATTGGCGGCACCAATGGAAAAGGAAGTACGGCAGCCATGCTGGCATCTGTTTTTCGGGCGGCAGGATATAAAACCGGACTCTATACGTCGCCTTTTCTCTATCGGTTTCATGAACGGATGCAGATTGACGGAATCCCAATATCCGATGAGGAGTTGGGAACAATTACAAAAGAAGTAAAAGAGATTGTAGAGAGGGAAAATCTTCATCCATCGGAATTTGCCCTGGTCTGCTGTATTGCATTTGCCTATTTTAAACGGCAGGGATGCGAGATGGTGATCTTAGAAGTGGGCATGGGTGGAGCCAATGATTCCACCAATGTCATACAGCAGCCGGAAGTGGCGATTCTGACCAATATCGGTTTGGATCACACGGAATATCTTGGAACGACCCTGGAGGAAATTGCAGAGACCAAAGCCGGGATTCTAAAGCAAAACGGACAGGCAGTGCTATATCCGAGCACGCCTTCTGTAAAAGCCCTCTTGAAAAATATATGTAAGGAACGGCAGATCACCTATGCTTTCCCGAAGTTTTCTGAGATTCGGGTAGAGGAGCAAAGCCTCAAAGGCCAGATTTTTTCCTATGGACACTATGAACATGTCTGTCTGCCACTGGTGGGAGAGCATCAATTGATGAATGGAGCAGTGGTACTAGAAGCCATTGAAATGCTTCGAAAAAAAGGATGGAAGCTAACGGAAGAAGCGGTGCTTCAGGGAATGCGAAACGTATCCTGGCCGGGGAGGTTTGAAGTGCTATCCATGGAGCCGGTATTTATCTTAGATGGCGGTCATAATATACAGTGCATGGAAGCCTTGGCAGAAAATGCAGAAAAATATCTGGCAGATCGAAAAGTCTATGGGCTGACGGGAGTACTGGCAGATAAAGACTATGAGGCAATGTATGAAAAAATCATGCCACAGGTGGAGGAATTTATCTGCATTACACCTCCGTGTCCGAGAGCACTGGAAGGAGAGGTATTAGCAAGGTATTTACGAAAGCAGGGAAAAGAAGCGACAGGCTGCAAGACCATTGCAGAAGGCGTCAAGCTGGCCTTAGAAAAGGCGGGGACGGATGGTGCTGTGCTGTGCTTTGGTTCCCTCTATTCTTTGGGAGAAATTCAGAAGGCCATGTTTTCCAATTCGGGGTTTTTTTTTGAGGGGTAATGTGGTATAATTTTTGGTATTATTAACGATTATAGAAGCTTCATTATGGGAGGAAGGAACCATGAGTTACGCAGATAAAGTATTTATTGATATGTGCCGGGATATTATTGATAACGGCGTCAGTACAGAAGGAGAAAAAGTCAGACCCCACTGGGAAGACGGAAGTCTTGCCTATACTATGAAGAAGTTCGGTGTAGTGAATCGATATGATCTGTCGAAGGAATTTCCGGCATTGACCTTACGTAAGACCGGAATTAAGAGTTGTACAGATGAATTGCTTTGGATCTGGCAGAAGAAGTCTAATAACATTCACGATTTGAAACCGAAGATCTGGGATAGCTGGGCTGATGAAGATGGTTCTATCGGAAAAGCCTACGGCTATCAGATGGGCGTGAAACATCAATACAAAGAAGGAATGATGGATCAGGTAGATCGCGTGCTTTATGATCTGAAGAATAATCCTTATAGCAGACGGATTATGACCAATATTTACGTACATCAGGATTTGCATGAGATGAATCTCTATCCATGCGCCTATAGTATGACCTTTAATGTAACGAAGAAACCGGGATGTGACAAATTGGTTCTTAACGGAATTTTAAATCAGCGTTCCAATGATGTCTTGGCAGCAAATAACTGGAATGTCTGCCAATATGCAGTTCTTTTACATATGTTTGCGCAGGTTTGTGACATGCAGGTGGGAGAATTTGTTCATGTCATTGCCGATGCACACATCTATGACAAGCATATTCCATTGGTGGAAGAGCTGATTTCCAGAGAGCCGCTTCCGGCGCCGACCTTCTGGTTGAATCCGGAGATTAAGAACTTCTATGATTTCACCATGGATGATGTAAGATTAGATAACTATGTGACAGGTCCGCAGATTAAGAATATTCCAATTGCAGTATAGGAGGACAGAGAAGATGAATTTGATTGTTGCAGTAGATGAGAATTGGGGAATCGGTTACCAGAATCAGCTTCTGGTCAGCATTCCGGCAGATATGAAGTTCTTCCGTGAGACGACGGTAGGAAAAGTTGTTGCCATGGGAAGAAAGACTTTAGAGTCTTTTCCGGGTGGCCAGCCACTTAAAAAACGAACCAACATTGTGCTGACACGGGATACGGGTTATCAGGTAAAAGATGCCATCGTTGTACATAATATAGACGAGATGGTAGAAGAATTGAAAAAATATGAGGACGAAGAGAT
>CAYVDA010000013.1:0-37336 GCA_964450635.1 uncultured Faecalimonas sp.
ATTGTTCCGAATCTTATTGATATTGTTCCGAATAATATCGACATTGTTCCGAATCTTATTGATATTGTTCCGAAAATAGGGTGCAATATCACTATCAACACGATGTGGAGGTGTATCTGATGGCTAAAACGATGTTTGCAAAAGATGTTGCAAAACTTTGGGATATATCGGAGCGGAGAGTCGCCGCTCTTTGTAAAAACGGACAAATAAAAGAGGCTGTAAAGCAAGGCAAATATTGGCTAATCCCAGCAGATGCCGAAAAACCGGCAGATGGCAGAATAAAATCAGGGGTTTATATGCAAAACACTCGACCGGAAACCTTGCCTTTGCCTATTGGTATTTCCGACTACCGCCTAGCTTCGACCGAATACTATTACATCGATAAGACAATGATGATCAAGGATTTTATCGACGAACGCCCGATGGTATCTTTGTTTACCCGTCCGCGCCGTTTCGGAAAAACCTTAAACATGGATATGCTCCGTACTTTTTTTGAGAAAACGGACGAAGACACCTCGATCTACTTCAAAGATAAAATGATCTGGTCTTGTGGGCAGAAGTACCGTGATTATCAAGGGCAATATCCTGTTATTTTTTGTTACATTTAAAGATATTAAATGTGAGACATGGGAATCAACATACGACTTAATCTATTTAACCTTGCGCAACGAATTCGAAAGACACAGTGAACTTTTAGAAAGTCCAAAGCTTACTTCCTACAGCAAAGACTACATCCGTAAAGTCCTTGTCGGCAACGCATCCGAAAACGATATGATGATGTCTCTATCTATGTTGTCGCAAATGCTGGACGAACATTACAGTCAAAAAGCGATTATCATCATCGATGAATACGATATCCCTATTCAACAGGGCTATATGCAGAACTTTTATGACAAAGTCATGCTATTTATGCGAAATCTGTTCTCCGGTGGATTCAAGGATAACAGACACCTATCTTACGGCTTTTTAACAGGAATTTTGCGTGTTGCGAAAGAAAGTATTTTCAGCGATCTGAACAACCTTACAATCAACTCTGTTCTAGATAATAAATATAGTTCTTATTTTGGATTTACTTCTGATGAAATAAAACAAATGGCGGCATATTACGGTGTCCAGGAGAAGTATGAAGAATTATGTGATTGGTATGACGGGTACCGCTTCGGCAAAACAGATATTTTTAATCCTTGGTCTGTCATCAATTATTTCAGCAACGAGTGTGAGCCACAAGCCTTTTGGCAAGCAACCGGCAGCAATGATATTATTGGTGAAATCATTGCTGAAGCTGACAGCGAAATTTATGAAAAACTCACTTCTCTTTTGAAGGGCGAAACTTTTATTACTTATATCGACACCGGTGTTATTTATCCGCAGATTAAGAATAACCCTTCTACCATTTACAGTTTTCTACTTGTTGCAGGCTATTTAAAAGTTCAGAAAACAACACCGTCCTTTACCGGTGATTTCATGTGTGAGGTGGCACTTCCAAACAAGGAAATCTCTCTTGTTTATAACAAGGAAATATTGCAAAAGCTGAATATCATCATCCCGCAACCAATTGCTATTACCATCCAGGAAGCGATTTTTTCTGGTGACAACGAGAAGCTAAAAGCATCTATCCAGACCTTGCTCACACAGTCGGTAAGTTCCTTTGATACCGCCGGAGAAAACTTTTATCACGGGTTTATGCTCGGTCTGTGTGCTTTGCTCGGTGGCTTTTTTGTTTCGTCAAACAGAGAATCCGGCGACGGCAGATACGATATCCAGTTGAAGCCTATGCAGCAAAATCTGCCTGGAATTCTTATTGAGCTAAAAGCTGAAAAGAATTGTACCAAAGAGCAACTCAAAAAATTGTCCGAAACTGCACTGAAGCAAATCAAGGAAAAGAAGTATGATACGGAGCTTATCGACGCAGGCGTCAATACGATTTATAAATACGGCGTGGCATTCTGCGGTAAAAATGTAGAAGTCACAGTGGGATAATACTTCCCAAAAGGGATCCTACGATATCTCTTAACAAAAAAGGTACAATCAGCGGATTATCCGCCGATTGTACCTTTTCATTTTTCACATAGACTTTTCTAGCCTCTGTAATAGTTAATCAGACAACCTTTCAAGATAATCTCTCTTTCATTATCCGTCAGGTCTCCTAATTTCAATGTAATCTCTTTCAATGTGTCGCCAACTACATAAGCCTTCATTGCATCTGCTTTCTCTTCAATGGCTTTCCGCACATCCGGAACGAAGATGTAATCTCCATTCTGGAAGCTCAATGCAGTATCTGCTTCTTCTGTGATAAATGGCAACATACCCCAGTTGATCAAGTTGGAACGATATCGTTTGGTTGCATATTCATTGGCAATATTTGCCCAGCCACCTAATACTTTCTGGCAGGACGCTGCCTGCTCACGTGCAGAACCATCGCCCGGTTTCACTGCGAAGATCGTGCTACCTACACCTAAGTTTCCTTCGCCTGCCTGCGGGAAGGTCTTGCGAACCACATCCATCACCGGTCTCATCTCTTCCAATGCATCCAACGGACATTTGCCTTCTTCGATGGCTTTCTGTGCTTTCTGTACTTCTTTGGCACGTCCTACGTAAGCCGGATCTTTTCTGGAAAGTGCAAATTCTGCAAGTCCCAGCGGATTAGAACGATAAGAAGAAGTCTCTCCGGATGGAATCAATTCATCGGTTGTCGTAACCGGATCATGAATCTCTGATACCACTTTCAACAATAAATTCTCCGGAAGGGCTGACATAGCCGGCCAATCCTTGATATTTGGTCCAAACTGAATCTCCACATCCGGATCTGCAACGCCTTTGCTGTCGAAGACACGGTTTGCATAGATGCTGGAATCAAAGTGGTATTTCGGTGCTTTGTATTCCCGATCTAATACATCTGCTGCGGAAGTCAGATATCCTTTGTTTGCCGCTGTTGCTGCAATGGAACGTGCATCCATCAAGGCAACGGATGAGATCTGTCCGCTCTGCAACTTAGAACCTTCCCGGTTCGGGAAGTTACGGGTCGAATGACGGATACTAAAGGCATTGTTCGCCGGTGTATCTCCTGCTCCGAAACACGGTCCGCAGAATGCGGTCTTTAAGATGGCACCGGATGCAAGCAAGTCTGCCGCTGCGCCATTCTTCATTAATTCCATATAAATCGGTGTACTTGCCGGATATACGCTTAAGGTAAAGGCATCGGCACCGATATTCTGACCTTTCATAATCTCTGCTGCTGCACAGATATTTTCAAATCCACCACCTGCACAACCTGCAATGATTCCCTGTTCTACATAGAGTCTTCCGTCCCGAACTTTGTCCTGGAGGGAGTAGTCTACGGCACCGTCTAAGCTAACCAAAGCTTTCTGCTCTACATCGTGCAAGATGTCTTTCAGGTTGCAATTCACCTCGTCAATGGTATAGGTGTTGCTCGGGTGGAACGGCATGGCGATCATCGGTTTGATCTTGCTTAAATCTACATATACCATTCCGTCGTAGTAAGCGACGCTTCCCGGTGCTAATTCTTTATATTCTTCTTCCCGTCCGTGAATCTCATAGAACTCACGAATGGTCTCGTCTGTCTTCCAGATAGAAGAAAGGCAAGTGGTCTCTGTGGTCATTACGTCGATACCGATACGGAAATCCGCACTGAGTTTGCCAACGCCCGGTCCCACAAATTCCATTACTTTATTATTAACATAACCATTTTTAAAGGTTGCTCCGATAATGGCAAGTGCCACGTCCTGCGGACCTACGCCTACGGACGGTTCTCCATCCAAATATACAGCGATCACGCCCGGCATCTTAATATCATAGGTCTTGTTCAGGAGCTGTTTTACAAGCTCCGGTCCACCTTCTCCCATGGCCATAGTACCGAGGGCACCATAACGGGTATGGCTGTCAGAACCAAGGAGCATCTTGCCTCCACCTGCCAACATCTCTCTGGCAAACTGGTGGATAACTGCCTGATGTGGTGGCACATAGACGCCACCATATTTCTTCGCGCAAGTAAGACCAAACATGTGATCATCTTCGTTAATGGTTCCACCTACCGCACATAAACTGTTGTGGCAGTTCGTAAGCACATATGGAATCGGAAACTTCTCAAGCCCCGAAGCACGTGCTGTCTGAATGATTCCGACAAAAGTAATATCATGGGATGTCAATTTATCAAATTTGATATTCAACTGTTCCATATTGCCGGATACATTATGATCTTTTAAAATTCCATATGCAATCGTCTGTTTTGCTGCTTCTTCTTTGGTAACAGCCTGTCCCACTTTCGATGCAAGGACCTGCTGTGCTTCTCCATTATCTGCAACGATCTCTGTACCATTTAACAGATATACGCCGCCATCTTGTAATCTAATCATCTTTTGTCATCCTCCCAAGTTCTATTCATACTCCTTCATGGAGCGCATATGTTGTGCAACCATCATGGCAATCTTAAATGTCAATGCATCCTGGAACACACGAACATCCAAGCCCGTGGTATTATGAATCTTCTCCAAACGATATACCAACGTGTTACGATGAATATACAGATGTCTCGCTGTCTCCGATATATTCAAATTATTGACAAAGAACTGATTCACCGTGCTCAAGGTCTCGTCATCAAACTGTGCCATGTCTTTTCCGTCAAACACTTCATCTAAGAACATCTCACAAAGAGAAGTCGGCAATTGGTGAATCAATCTTCCGATTCCCAGTTCATTATAGGCAAGCACATTCTCCGCTTCATAGAACACGCGCCCCACATCCAATGCCATAGCAGCTTCTTTGTAAGACTTAGACACGTCTTTTAACTGCTCTGCAATGGTTCCATATGCCACACGAACAGAAACCATAGCCTCTGTATTCATGGTAGTCACCAGATTCTTGGCAACTTTGCGCAAGGTGCTATAATCGTCCGTCTTTTCCAGATATTTGACATAAATCACATGGTGTTCGTCCACGGAGGTAACAGCATCCTTGGTTCCGGTACTGTAAATCCCTTTCAATGTCTCCAAGACAAGATTCTCCCGCTCGTTCTTCGCCTCGATTAAGAAGACCACTCTTCGTTTCTCATTCTCAATTCCCAATTTCTTCGCCTGATTCAAAATATCCACTAAGAGCATGTTATCCAGAAGCAGATTCTGGAAGAAATGATTCTTATCCATGCGTTTCCGATAAGCTTTGATCAGGTTGACGAACTGACGCACCATAAGTTGTCCTGTCTTCTCCACATATGGATCATTGTCATGTAAAACTACGACATAAACCGGCTCGTCATCATCACAAACCAGAAAATAGGCTTCCTTCGCTGCAAGACGATACGGAGTCTCATCGACTTCTTCTAAGAACTCCCGCACACCATTCTGTACATCCAGACAGTTCTTACCGGTATTGGCTATACAAGAACCATTCAAGCCCCACACCGAACAATCGATATCCGTAATCTCTTTCATGTCGTTGATTACTTTATATATTACCTGATTCGTTAACAATTCTTTGCACCTTTCCTTTGTAAACTATAATCTCTTCAGTAACTCTTCCCGTTCTTTCTCATATCCCGGTTTGCCGAGCAGCGCAAACATATTCTTCTTGTAGCTCTCTACACCCGGTTGGTCAAATGGATTCACGCCCAAAATATAACCGCTGATTCCACATGCAAATTCAAAGAAATAGAACAGCTGTCCCAGATAGAATTCATTCTGTTCCGGAATGTGAATCATCAAGTTCGGCACCTGTCCGTCAGTATGTGCTAACATGGTTCCGTTCATAGCGCTCTTATTGATGAAATCCACGCTCTTTCCTGCTAAATAATTCAGTCCATCCAGATCTACCGGTTCTTCTCCCATCAGAAGTTCTTCCTTAGATGTCTCTACATTAAGAACAGTCTCATACATGATCCGGCTTCCGTCCTGAATAAACTGCCCCATAGAATGAAGGTCTGTTGTCAGATCTACAGATGCAGGGAAAATTCCTTTGCCATCTTTTCCTTCACTCTCGCCATAAAGCTGTTTCCACCATTCAGAAACATAGTGGAGGGAAGGTTCGTAGTTGGCAAGTACTTCTACTGCTTTGCCTTTTCTGTGTAAAATATTACGCACTGCTGCGTATTTCATAGCTTCATTATCCTCGAATGGCGCTTGCAGTGCTTCTTCTCTTGCAGCCTGTGCTCCCTTCATCAAGAGATCAATATCTGCGCCACTTACTGCAATCGGAAGTAAACCTACTGCGGTCAGAACAGAGAAACGACCTCCTACATCATCCGGTACTACGAAGGTCTCATATCCTTCTTCTGTTGCCAGATTCTTCAATGCTCCTCGCGCCTTATCTGTGGTAGCATAGATACGGCTTCCTGCTTCTTCTTTGCCATATTTCTTCTCCAGAAGTTCTTTGAATACACGGAAGGCAATGGCCGGCTCTGTGGTCGTTCCGGATTTGGAAATCATATTGATGGAGAAATCACGATCGCCGATAACATCCATCAAATGTTTCATATATGTTGTGCTAATGCTATTTCCCACGAAGTAAATCTCCGGTGTCTTTCTCACTTCTTTGGATACCATATTGTAGAAGCTGTGTCTTAAAAATTCGATTGCTGCACGGGCTCCCAAATAAGAACCTCCGATTCCAATCACCAAAAGCACGTCAGAATCAGACTGAATCTTCTTCGCTGCTTCTTTGATTCGTGCAAATTCTTCTTTATCATAATCTACCGGCAAATCAATCCATCCAAGGAAATCATTCCCTGCTCCGGTCTTAGAAGCCAGAAGCTCCTTCGCATCTGTGGTAATTTTCTTCATATATTCCACTTCATGTTCCCGAATAAATCCGGTTGCTTTGGAATAATCAAATCTTACTTTATTCATTGTATTTCTTTTCCTTTCGTTAAACCCAATAATCTCTTTCATTTTAGCAAATTCCTTAGGGATTATCAAGCCAAAAACTCCTCTAAAATCTCACGGATTCGCATTTGTTGAGTCTGTTCCTGTATTTTTGCTTCCTTCTCCTTATCCTGTGCCTCTTCTTCCACCACTGCTTTTACTTCTTCCACCTGTTTTTCCATGGCGCGGCAGGCCTCTTCCGGCTGCTTTGTCTCTGTCGGTCTGGCATATCGGTGGGCGCAGACATTTTCCAGATAATCCACGATGTATGTACGAACTTCCTCTACTTTTCGATTCTGCCCACTCATGGCATAGCACAAAAACAGCAGGATGCTACCTGCCCCGGCTCCGGCAAAGGAGCGAAACATGCCTTCACAAATCCCATGTGCCAAAAGGTGAAGGGTTCCATTTAGGCATCCGAAGAATAAGGTCAACCACAGCATCCGAAGGGGCAGTGCCAACCAGGTGTAAAAACAAATACCTGCGATTTTGTATCCATACAGATATTTGTCTACGAATACTCTTACATTCTTCACCCGCTCTGTCAGCATATTGGCATGCTCGTATTTGGCTTTGATCAGTTTCAGCAGTCGATGCTCGCTGGTGTGGATTTCCATTCCCTCTCTGCGCAGGCGTTTTAGCATTCTGTGAGACACCAGACTTCCAATCACCCCTACTACCATCGCCAACACTGCAACCCCAAAGAAAAGTTCATATCCTACGATTGTCTCCATCATTTTTCTCTAACCTCCTTCTTAGAAATCACCGTTATTATACAGGATTCCCTCATCCGGAAGGGAATTTTCGTCAGACAAAAACAGACTCTCCCACCAGGGGAAAAGTCTGTTTTTTGTCGAATCATTTTTTACATTTTTGCCAGAAGTCCTTTGACAAGTCTTACGCTGTGGGCGATTGCCTGTCTCTCAAAGGTCGGGTAATCCATGGTAGCGCTGTTGTCGGCTTTGTCCGAAATGGCACGAATGATGACGCACGAAACTTTGTTCAGATATGCCACATGAGCGATTGCCGCCCCTTCCATCTCGGTACATTTACCATCGAACATGGATACCAGACGGTCTTTGACTTCTTTTGAGGATACGAACTGATCTCCGCTGACCACTCGGCCTGTGAAGGTCTGGATATCCGGATTTACTTCTTTGTTGGTCTCCACGGCTAATTTCACCAATGCCTCATCGGCCGGGAAGGAGAAGGTATCCATCCGTGGAATCTGTCCCACCGGGTCCCCGAAAATGGAGGCATCCATGTCATGCTGCACGGAATCGGTGGAAATTACCATATCCCCGATATTGATTGCCGCATCCAGAGAGCCGGCAATTCCGGTATTGATCAGGGTATCTGCGCCAAATCGATCTACCAATATCTGGGCGCATACTGCTGCATTTACTTTTCCAATGCCGCTTTTTACCACGACAATGTCCTGTTCTTCTAATGTTCCTTTGCAAAATACCATAGAAGCGTATTCTACCACTTCTTCTGTCACCATTGCTTCTTTTAATTGGGTTACTTCTTCTTCCATTGCTCCGATAATTCCTATCACAATTTTCATCCTCCTTGATTCTATTTGTTGTCCGATTATATCTCATTTCTTCATTCCGACAAATCCGTGCAATTCCATTCATAAATGTGCAAAAATACTTGATTTTCGAACATATGTTCGGTATAATATACTTAGGTGTTACCATAACGGTAGGCGGTTAGTCCTTACTCCAGAGGACTGTGACCTCTGTTTACATAGAAATCCACTTGTGGAAATCTCGAAATGGAGGATTTTGCTTATGCTCACTATCGATAGTTTGATTGCTGTAATAAGCTTATGCTTAACTTGCTTCAGTCTTGGCTATTCGTTAGGAAAGAATAACAAGACACAAAAATAACCGCCCCTGTCTAGAAAACTTGGCGGTTATTTTTATAACTACTAACTTTTGGACTAACCGTCTATCGGTAGCACCTTTTCTATAATTAGAATATCATCTAACCGCTTTTATGTCAAATATTAATTCAATTTTTTTCGAGAACACCATGCCTACTCCCTTCTCTTTGTCGCATCTCATTCTCTGTAGCCGCGTGAATTGCCTCTATTTTACTACATCTCCTCTTCATCGTCAATCAGGCGAAATCAAATGTGCAACCCGTTCCCCACCTTTCGTTCTCTATAAAAAAACTATCCCTTGTCAACCCTTCCCCCACTCTGCTATAATGTTCTCTATAAGAACACAAAGGAGGACATAAAAATGGTTTATAAAACAAAAGGCGTATGCTCTCAGGCCATCCAGCTTGAAGTGGAAGACGATATTATAAAATCTGTACAATTCGTAGGCGGATGTTCCGGTAACACCCAAGGGGTTGCCCGCCTGGTAGAAGGCATGAAGGTAGAGGATGCCATCTCTCGTATTGAAGGCATCAAGTGTGGACCTCGTTCCACTTCCTGCCCGGATCAGTTGGCGAAGGCATTGCGAGAAGCAACCGGAAGATAATTTTTCATTACCTAATAACCCGGCAAATGCAGGTTGGATCTTGCATTGCCGGGTTTCTTGTATCCTATAACAAGCGCATCACATCTCCGATATTACGCACGCCAATCAATTTGATTCCTTTGATATTCTTCACCGATTCCATACTGACTTCCGGTATAATGCAGGTCTCAAATCCCAATTTCTTCGCCTCGCAAATCCGCTGTTCCGGCATATTCACTGCCCGGACTTCTCCGGATAATCCCACTTCCCCAAATACAATGGTCTTCTCATCCACCGGACGATTCTTATAACTTGAAGCAATCGCCAGGACGATGGCAAGGTCAATTGCCGGTTCATTCATCTTAATTCCACCTGCCAGATTCACATAGGCATCATAATCAGATAGTGGCATTCCCACTCGCTTTTCCAATACTGCCATCAACAAGTTCACCCGGTTAAAATCCGTTCCCGTTGTGGTTCGTCTCGGCATCCCAAAGTTGGTCTTACAGACCAAAGCCTGAATCTCCAACAATATCGGTCTGGTCCCTTCCATAGAGCATGCCACTACAGAACCGGATGCATTCTCCGGTTTGCCCTGTAGCATAAATTCCGAAGGGTTCTCCACTTCTCGAAGGCCATCCTGCCGCATCTCGAAGACTCCGATCTCATTGGTTGAGCCAAAACGGTTCTTCACTCCTCGAAGAATTCGATAGGAAGCATGGCGATCCCCTTCGAAATAAAGAACTGTATCCACCATATGTTCCAACACTCTCGGCCCTGCTACCGTTCCTTCTTTTGTCACATGGCCTACGATGAAAATAGTGATGCCAAGGCCTTTTGCCAACTGCATCAGCACGTTCGTCGATTCCCGCACCTGGGAAACGCTTCCCGGCGCCGCAGCCACGTCCTCACTATACATGGTCTGAATGGAGTCAATGACCACCAGCTCCGGCTTGCTCCGTTCAATCACTTGTCGTATGGTCTCTAAATTGGTCTCACATAATAATTTCAAATCATCCGTGAAACTTCCCATACGATTCGCACGGAGTTTAATCTGTTTCAATGATTCCTCCCCTGATATATAGAGGACCTGTTTCTGCTGCTCACATAATCTCTGGCACACCTGCAGTAGCAGCGTTGATTTACCAATTCCCGGATCGCCGCCAACCAGTACCAGTGAACCATACACGATACCCCCTCCCAGAACCCGATCCAGCTCCTTGATACGGGTTAGGATTCGATCCTCCCGATCTGTCACCACGCTGGATAAGGGCTGAGGCGTAACTTCTCTTGTTAATTTTGCCATGCTGCCTTTTACCGGCTGCACCTTCTCTTCTACAAAGGTATTCCATTCTTTGCACATCGGACATTGTCCGAGCCATTTATTCTCTTCATGCCCACAATTCTGACAGAAGAAGATTGTCTTTTTTGCTTTTGCCATATCCACAACTCCGTTTAAAATAGCAGAGCCCGTCGACTCTGCTATCTATCTGTTCTATTAACCAACTTTTACTACTTTGACTTCCAAAGCTTTCTCCGGTTCCAACTCTGCACTGACTGTCAACTTGCCACTAAGATTGGTGGCAACTTCACCGATGCTCGTACCGTTCAGATATACTTCATACGTATGCTCCGGCTCCACACCTAACGTAAATTGTACATCGCCGATTCCATAAGCCTGAAACTGCAACTCGCAATCTGTTGCACGATAACCTTCTACCGCACTTCCCGGTACAGATTCCAATGCAAACATCTCATTCTTCTCTAACTTGGTTATCTCACGAAAGGTCTTAACTTTGTATATGTCACCTTGAAATTCAAAATTCTCTTTCTTCGTCTTGCTTCCAAGTGTATAATCTCCGAAGCTAATGGTTCCGTCTGCTTCCCCTCTCAGAAGTTCCTGTACTGTTATCATGTGTATCTCCTCCTTGTGCTATCCTCATGTGCTATCATTATAGCAAATCCCGATAGAAATAACTAGTTTTTTGTGTCCTTTAACAGAAATTTAATTTCTTTTCTGGAGACTGTGACATCCACCTGATCACCGGCTTTGATTTCTCCTGCCAGAATGGCTTCTGCAAGCTTATCTTCCAGTTCTGTCTGGATGGCACGGCGCAGCGGTCTGGCTCCGTATTTTACATCGGTTCCATGCTCTACGATATATTGTTTTACCGAATCCCGAATCCGCAAGTGAATCTGCAATTGGCTCTCCGCCCGGTCAATGAGTTCCTTGCAAAGGAGCCCCACAATCTTCTTAAGTTCTTCTGTGCCGAGAGAATGAAATACAATGGTCTCATCAATTCGATTCAAAAGTTCCGGACGGAACAATCGTCTTACTTCGTCCATAACACCTGTCTTCATCCGTTTGTAATCGGAATCCTTATCCTCTCTGGTTACAAATCCCAATTTCTTCGGATCTACGATGGATTTGGCGCCGGCATTAGAAGTCATAATAATCACAGTATTTTTAAAATCTACCTGACGTCCTTGGGAATCTGTAATATGTCCGTCATCCAACACCTGCAATAGTATATTGAAGATGTCCGGGTGGGCTTTCTCAATCTCATCAAAGAGCACGACAGAATACGGATTCCGGCGCACCTGCTCGCTGAGCTGTCCGCCTTCTTCATGTCCTACATATCCCGGAGGGGACCCAATCAGCTTAGAAACACTGTGTTTCTCCATATATTCTGACATATCCACGCGAAGCATGGCATCTTCTTTCCCAAATAAAAGTTCTGCCAGGGCCTTCGAAAGTTCTGTCTTTCCTACACCTGTCGGTCCTAGGAATAGGAAGGAACCGATTGGCCGATTCGGACTTTTTAATCCTACTCTGCCTCTTCGAACCGCACGAGCCACTGCACTGACGGCTTCCTCTTGGCCAATGACACGTTTGTGTAATTGTTTTTCCAGATTCTGGAGACGAACGCTTTCTTTTTCCGTCAATTTCTTCACCGGAATCTTCGTCCATGCAGATACCACTTCCGCAACTGCCTCCTGTGTAACCTCCGGCTGCTTCTTTTCCTTACTTCGCAACAGACGCTTTTTCATCTGTCTGAATTTCTTCTCCGCTTCGGCCTGCTGCCGGTGAATCTCGGAGGCACCCTCAAAGTTGCCTTCCCGAATCCGCTCTTCCTTGTCCACAGACATCTGTGCAATCTGCTCTTCTAATTCCATCAGTTTCTTCGGCACCTGATAACCGGAAAGCCGAACCTTGGCACAGGCTTCATCCAAGACATCAATGGCCTTATCCGGCAAGAACCGGTCAGAAATATAGCGGGCAGACAATTCCACAGCCGCTACCATCGCCTCCGGATGAATCTCCACATGATGATGCCCTTCATAGCGCTCCTGCAAGCCTTTTAAAATATCCAGACATTCTTCCTCGGAAGGTTCTCCCACATCGATTGGCTGGAACCGTCTCTCCAAAGCAGCATCTTTCTCAATATATTTTCGGTATTCCTTTCGGGTCGTGGCACCGATGAGTTGAAATTCACCCCGCGCCAAAGCCGGCTTTAGAATATTTGCCGCATCCATGGCACCTTCCGCACCGCCGGCACCGATAATCGTATGCAATTCATCTAAAAATAAAATCACATCTCCGCAGGAGCGTACTTCCTGCAATAGGCGCTTCATGCGCTCTTCAAATTCACCCCGATATTTGCTTCCTGCTACCATGGAAGAAATGTCTATGGTAATGAGTCGCTTGCCACGCATCTCATTCGGCACAATGCCTTCTGCAATTCTTCTTGCCAGCCCTTCCACAATAGCCGTCTTCCCAACACCCGGTTCTCCAACCAGACAGGGATTATTCTTGGTGCGTCTGCTAAGCACCTGCATCAGGCGCTCTAATTCTTCCTCACGGCCCACCACAGGATCCAATCTTCCCATCTCCGCTTCCATAGTCAGATCCGTTCCATACTGGCTAAGGGCACCGCCTTGCGCACTTTCCTCTTCCTTGCAGGCATCCATATAGGCCCGCTCACTGATGCCTACCGCATCCAGCACACCTCTCTGCAAATTCGCCGGATTCACATTCATGGTTCCCAGAATCCGTGCTCCCACACAATCGCTATCCCGAAGCATCGCCATCAACATATGCTCGGTACCGATCCGCTCTGCATGTAAATACATGGACTCCTGGTAAGCATTCTCCAATAAATATTCTAATCGTGGACTTAAATCCGGCGTCTTGGATGGCACTTCCTTCTCTTCTACGGATACCAGTTCCTGAATGATCCTCCGGATCTCCCCTTCCTCCACCTGATTTGAGGCCAGAACCTGACCAGCAATACTGGCAAATTCTTTTCGAAGGGCCAGCAACAAATGCTCCGTTCCCACATACGGATGGTGCATCTTTCTAGCTGCCGCCTTCGCTACCTGTAATACTCTCTCTGCCTGCTTTGTATATTCTTTCCGCATATCATTCTCCTGCTATCTATATTCTTCAAATAGTTCATCCACCAATTGATGAACTTCTTCCTTGGTAATCTGCTTGCAGCTTCCATGGGCCAACACAACCCGCAGTTGTCGCTTCATCTCCTCCAAAGCTTCTAATTTATTAATGTCGATGGCAATCACCGCACCATTCCTTCGATCCATGGTAAGGAATCCTTCCTGCCGCAACAGCGCATAAGCCTTATTCACTGTATGCATATTGATTCCAATCTCTTCTGCCAGACTGCGCACGGAAGGAAGGGACTGTCCTTCTTCCAACTGAGCCGTCGCAATGCCCATAACAATCTGATTGCGCAGTTGCATGTAAATCGCTTCGTCACTGTTAAAATCGATTCTAATATACATCTGTGCCCCTCTTTTCTTTTGTGTTATATGTATGTTATAACATGTGCAGATATTTGTCAACGACCAATTCCCACTCCCATCCTACCAGGTCCGCCCACCAAGGCAGACAAATTTCTGATAAAATTCTGACAAAATTCTTTTCTTTTTCCCAAATCCTTTTATTGCAATTAGGAATAAACAATGGTACAATTTAGTGGTATGTAAGCATACATAAATTATCAATAGGGAGGGTTATGATGAGTCCGGTTACGATTGTATTGCTTGTTATTTTAGCAATTTTAATTATTGGTCTTATTGTTCTTTATTTCCTCGGAAAGAAAGCGCAGAAGAAGCAAGACGAACAACAGGAACAGTTAAAAGCCATGGAGCAGACCATTTCCATGCTGATCATCGATAAGAAGCGAATGAAGTTGAAGGAAGCAGGTCTTCCGGCAGCTGTCATGGAGAACACACCGAAGTATTTACGCGGTGCCAAACTTCCGATTGTAAAAGCAAAAGTTGGTCCGAAGGTAATGACATTGATGTGCGATGAGAAGATTTTCCCACTGGTTCCGATCAAGAAGGAAGTCAAGGCAACTGTCAGTGGTCTGTACATTACCAATGTACGCGGTGTCCGCGGTCCTCTGGAAGTTCCGGAGAAGAAGAAAAAAGGACTTTTCCGCAGAAAAAAATAATAACATCTACAACAAAAGGAGACTTTAACAGTCTCCTTTCGTTTTGCCCCGACTCTGTACCCGAATGGAAATCTTACAATCCGCAATGGGTTCAAAATTCACATCCATCGTATACGCAATCGCAATCTGTAATTCATCTTCTGTTTCTTCTACCTGCAACTTCTTGGTATGAACGCCTAAGTGGAAGGTTCCATAAGGAGTTCCATAGGATCCTTGGTTCTTCTTCCCTTTTTCATAGATCATATGCATGCCTTTGGAGCCTTTTTTGATTACCTCAATCCGCTCCTGGCCATAAATCCGAATCTGGCATTTGACCACACCCATATCCTCTTCTCTCTCTTCATAGAAGAGATAGCGAATACCGTCTTTTTCATAATAAGTACCCGGACTGACAAGCTCAATGGCTTCTTGCTCTTCTTCCATCTCCTCACTGAGATCTTCGTGGAGTCCGGCAATACGAATCAGTACTTCTTTTGTCATAACTTTTAATATTCCTCAATATGTATCTGTTTTGTTGTCTCTATGTCATAAGGCAGAATAGAATTGGCAAATTCCATGAATTTCTCCGCTGCATCACTGACATAGAACGAATAGGTGCCATGGGCATTCGGATCTTCTTCCTGTAGCAAGTCCCGTTTTGCTAAAAGATGTTTTAGATCCATCGCCGCCTCATAAGCAGGATTTACCAGCGCAATCTCTTCTCCCATATAAGCTCGAATCCGGGAGCGAAGCAATGGATAATGGGTACATCCCAGAATCAATGCATCGATATCGCTTTTCTTCATATCTGCCAAATAGTAATCTATGATTTCATCCGTGACTTTATGCTTGGCAAATCCTTCTTCCACCAGTGGAACAAACAGTGGGCAGGCACATCCTACCACCTTCGCTTCTGCATCCATCGTCCCAATGACTTTCGGATAGATCTGGCTTCGCACCGTCGCTTCGGTTCCGATTACTCCGATCTTCTTCGCCCGGCTCATGGACAAGGCTGCCCTTGCTCCCGGCTCTACCACGCCTAAGATAGGAATGTCAAATTCCTTCTTCACTTCTTCTAGTGCAAGTGCACTTGCTGTATTACACGCAATGACAATGGCTTTCACTTCTTTGGTCTGAAGAAAATGAATAATCTGTCTGGAGTAGCGGATTATGGTGTCTTTCGATTTACTTCCGTATGGCACCCGGGCCGTATCCCCGAAATAGACCAGATCTTCATTTGGAAGTTGACGCATAATCTCCCGCGCCACGGTAAGTCCACCGACTCCCGAATCAAATACTCCCACAGGAGCTGTCTTCTTTGTCATCATTTTCCCTAATAATCCCCTTTGTTTTCCAAAATCTATCCTTACAGTGCCAGATCAGAGACAATCCGCAAATAATCAGCCGGAATCTCTTTCTGCATCTGTAATGCTTCATTAATATCAAAATCAACATAGGCTCCCTGCTGATAACCTACCACACGATTCTTCTTGCCTGCCGCAATCAGATCGACTGCTTTTGCACCCATGATGGAAGCATAAACACGGTCTTTGCAAGTCGGGCTTCCGCCTCGCTGCATGTAACCTAAGATACTGGCTCTTGTCTCCATGCCGGTTGCCGCCTCAATCCGTTTGGCCATCTCAATAGAATCTCCTACGCCTTCTGCATTGATGATAATATAATGTTTCTTTCCGCGTTTGCGATTCTCTACAATATCATCGATAATCTTCTGCTCATCGAAGGTTCCAAATTCCGGAATGATAATATGTTCTGCACCATTGGCAATTCCGCACCACAAGGCCAGATATCCTGCATCACGCCCCATAACCTCGATAATACTACATCTCTCATGGGAAGTGGAAGTATCTCGAATCTTATCAATAGCCTGCATGGCTGTATTCACCGCCGTGTCAAATCCGATGGTATAATCGGTACAGGCAATATCCAAGTCAATGGTTCCCGGAATTCCCATAACATTAATGCCGTAATGTGCCAACTTCTGCGCACCTGCAAAAGAACCGTCTCCACCAATGACAACCAAGGCCTGAATGCCATATTTTTTCAAAATCGCAGCTGCTTTTTGCTGTCCTTCTTCGGTATGCATGGACTGACATCTTGCTGTCTGTAAAATCGTTCCACCATGTTGGATACTGTCAGATACATCACGTGCTGTTAGATCAATAATTTCTTCTTTTAATAAACCATGATATCCTCTGCGGATTCCACGCACTTTATAACCATGTGCCAGAGCGGTACGAACCACCGCGCGAATCGCGGCATTCATGCCCGGTGCATCTCCACCACTTGTCAATACACCAATCGTCCGAATATTATCTACTTCTATCATAATTTCTATCTCCTTTGTCTGTCTGGTAACGCCTCTATTCTACCCTATTTAGAAATGGTTTTCAATTGGCTTTTCTATAACTTTTATCCGTTCTCTTCCAAACTCTTTGGACAAGCGTTCTATGGTCTCTTCGTTGATGTTGATTCCATAGGCTTCCGGCAATTTCTTCTGAGCCCGCTCTTTGGTCAGGAAAATCCCAACAGAATCCTTTCCTTCCATCTGGCGAAGGAGGGTATAAAGCGTTGTCTCCTGTGCCAGGTAGCTGTCTTTGTCCGGAAATTGAATCCAGAGAACCTTTTCCACTTCCGCAAAAGGAATGATTTTCTCCGTTATCAATTTGCTTGCATTATCATCTTCTTCTGACACCCGGCCCCGGATAAATAATTTCCGGTCTTCTTCCAGATACTGCCGGTATTTTTCATATTCCCGTGGGAATACCACCACTTCTACGGTGCCAAGCAGATCTTCGATGGTAAGAAATGCCATGGTCTTATTGGTCTTCGTATATTTGATCGTCACTCCGGTTACCATGCCGCCAATGATTTCTTGGGCCTTATCATGAACCTTGGTCTCTCCGGTCTCATCATCCAATTGAAAATCCAACGTGGTTGCACTGATCTGTCTACGCCACAGTTCTTCGTATTCTTCCATTGGATGACCGCTGACATAGATGCCGAGCACTTCTTTTTCAAATGCCAGACGGGTCTCTTTTTCATACTCATCCACCGGAGGCAGCGGGATATCAAATTCTTGTTTCTGCTCCTCACTCACCATATCAAACAAGGTCATCTGCCCGGTCATGGAATATTTCCGCTCTTTGTTGACCTGATCTAAGATTCGGATGTAGGCCAGCATAAATTGTTTGCGATTTCCACCGAGGCCATCTAAAGCACCTGCCTTGATAAAACTTTCAATGGTTCGTTTGTTTACTTCTTTTCCGGAAAGCCGGGAGATAAAATCTTTCAGATTCTGGAACTCTCCTCCTTCTTCCCGTTCTTTTACGATACCTTCGATGACTGGCCGGCCAATACTCTTAATAGCCGCCAACCCATAACGGATGCAACCATTTTCCACAGAGAAGCTTCCCTCTCCATGGTTAATATCCGGTGGCAGAATGGTAATTCCCATCTGCCGGCAGGTATAGATATATTCTGCCACTTTCCCCGGATTATCAATCACGGAAGTCATCAACGCTGCCATAAATTCTACCGGATGATAGTATTTTAAATACGCGGTCTGATATGCCACTACTGCATAGGCTGCCGCATGAGATTTGTTAAATGCATACTTGGCAAAATCCGTCATTTCATCGAAAATATGGTTGGCAACTTCTGCGCTGATTCCTTGGGCAATACATCCCGGAACCCCTTCGTCTTCATTTCCATAGACGAAATTCTGCCGCTCTCTTGCCATGACATCGGCTTTTTTCTTGGACATGGCACGTCGTACCAGGTCACTTCGTCCCAACGTATAGCCTGCCAAATCCCGAACGATCTGCATAACCTGTTCCTGGTAAACGATACAACCGTAGGTTGGTGCCAGGATCGGTTCCAATTGCGGGCAGGCATAGGTGATGGACTCCGGATGATTCTTTCCTTCGATATAACGTGGAATGAAATCCATCGGGCCCGGACGATAGAGGGAAATACCTGCAATAATGTCTTCCAGACTCTGTGGCTTTAGTTCCTTCATAAAGCCTTTCATCCCGCCACTTTCCAGCTGAAACACTCCATCTGTCTTACCGGTTCCAATGGAAGCTAAGACTTTCTTATCATCATGTGGAATGTGGTCGATGTCGATCCGTTTTCCACAGCTTTTCTCAATCAATGCCAGGGCATCCCGAATCACGGTCAGGGTTCGAAGGCCTAAGAAGTCCATTTTTAAAAGTCCCAGTTGTTCTAAGGTAGTCATGGTAAACTGGGTGGTAATGGAACCATCCGATCCTCTTGACAGCGGAACATATTCGTCTACGGATTTCTGGCTGATCACCACACCTGCCGCATGCATGGACGCATGTCGCGGAAGACCTTCCAACTGCTTTGCCATGTCAATCAGTTCTTTTACCTGTGGATCGACCTCGTACAAGGTGCGAAGTTCCGGATTTTTCTCCAAGGCGCCCTGGAGGGTAATATTTAATTCTTTCGGTATCATCTTGGAAATGCCGTCTGCAAAGGCATAAGGTAAGTCCATCACCCGGGCCACATCCCGGATCACGCCCCGGGCCTGCAAGGTTCCAAAAGTAACAATCTGGGAAACCCGGTCTGCCCCATATTTGCGTACTACATAATCGATGACTTCCTGCCGTCTCTCGAAACAGAAATCCACGTCGATATCGGGCATGGATACACGTTCCGGATTCAAAAATCGCTCGAACAATAACTGATACCGAAGGGGATCTATATTGGTAATGCCTAGACAATAGGAAACAATACTTCCTGCGGCACTGCCTCGTCCCGGTCCCACCATGATTCCATTGTCTTTGGCATATTTGATAAAATCCCAAACGATCAAGAAATAATCGACATATCCCATTTTGTGGATGACCGAAAGCTCATAGGTCAATCGCTCTTCCATCTCTTTGGTGGGATTGCCATAGTGTTTTACCAGGCCTTCCCGGCAGAGATAATTGAGATATTCCCAGGAGGTATAGCCTTCCGGCACATCATATTTCGGCAATTTCGTTACGCCAAATTCAATCTCCACGTGGCAGCGATCTGCGATTTTTTGCGTATTTTCCAGTGCTTCTAAGGCATATGGAAAAAGAGCTTTCATCTCGTTTTCGGATTTTACATAGTACTGACCGCCCTCGTAACGCATCCGATTCTCATCGGATAACTTCTTGCCGGTCTGCAGGCACAGCAAGATGTCGTGCGCCATCTCATCCTCAGCTCTTGTATAATGCACATCATTGGTTGCCACCAACGGAATTCCTGTCTCTTTGGACAGGCGAAGCAACTGGGGATTCACATGGGCCTGCTCCTGCATGCCATGATCCTGTAATTCCAGAAAATAGTTCCCTTCTCCGAAGATCTCCAGATGGCGGTAGGCTGCCGCTTTGGCTTCTTCGTACATGCCACGAAGGAGGAATTTCTGCACTTCCCCTGCAAGGCAGGCACTCAAAGCAATAATTCCCTCATGATATTCTTTCAGGACTTCCATATCCACACGAGGTTTGTAATAATAGCCTTCCACAAATCCCTTGGATACAATCTTCGTCAGGTTCTCATATCCTTTCTGATTCTCCGCAAGAAGAACCAGATGGTAGTAACGGTCATCGCTGTTTCCCAGTTCCCGGTCAAAACGGGACCCCGGAGCCACATAGACTTCACATCCCAGAATCGGATTGATTCCGGCTTCCCTTGCCGCACGGTAGAAATCAATGATGCCATACATAACCCCGTGGTCTGTAATGGCTGCACTGTTCATTCCCAACTCTTTGACTCTGGACACATATTCTTTTATTTTATTGGAACCATCCAACAGACTGTATTCCGTATGGACATGTAAATGTACAAAACTCATGTTTTTTCACCATTCTTCTCTTTGTTGTGTCTTATTTTCTTACAATACTATGTTCTCGAATCTCGATCTTACCTTCTTTGAGCAAACGTCCCACTGCCCGTTTAAAAGCATTTTTACTTAAGCCTAACTTCTGCTGAATCAGCTCCGGGTCTGCCTTGTCTGTAAATGGCAGCTCGCCTTCGTATTCCTCTAATAATTTCAGAACCAGATTGGCATCTGCTCCCATTTGCATCGGAATCTTCTCCCGGATGGATAGATCCAATTTGCCATCCGGCTTCACTTCCAATACCCGGGCTCTTACATGTTGCCCAATGGATAGTCTGCCAAAGGCCTCCCGTTTTGGAATCAAGGCAGAATATTTGTTATCCACTGCCACGAAGACGCCGAACCGGTCGCTGGTATCATATACGATTCCTTCTACCATATCATCTTTCTGGTAAGGGGAATCCGTCGCCAAAAGAGGATAGACTTTCATCGTTGCGCACAGGCGCTCACTTTTATCAATATATAAGGAAACCAGGCAGGTATCTCCCGGTTTTACTTTTCCATTTTGCTGACGGAACGGGAGGAAGAGATCTTTCTCCAATCCCCAGTCCAAAAACGCCCCGAATTTGCCTACATCAGATACCGTCAACTCTGCAATCTCTCCCAATTGCAGTTTTGGTGTATTGGTGGTGGCAATCAGACGGTCATCCGAATCTTTATATAAGAAGACCTCAATCGGATCTCCCAATTCAATGCCCTCCGGCACCTGCTTTTTCGGAAGCAACACACGCTCTTTCTCGCTTCCCAGATAAATACCAAATTCTACTTCTTTCACAACAGTCAATACTTGTTTTTTTCCTAATTGCATCATTTCTCTTCTCCTGTAAATTCGATTGTTGCATAGATGTTGCCCGCCTCATCGCAAAGCTCCACTATGATTCTTTCTTCCTCCTGTGCAATCCGTGGCACGATCCTATCCCTCTCATGGGCTTCCTTTCGATAATCAATCCGCACTTGGTGCAAATCATAGGTCTCCGGTATATATTCCAATGCCATTTCCAGATACCGGACATTGTTCATATGCCCATTACAGTCCAAATGGATCCGCCGCACACGCCGGCTCTCCTGCTCCTTTGTCTCTTCTGGCACTGCAATCTTCCTCGGAGCATACTCCATGGGATAGGCCGGAGAAATCACATAGGCTTCCAACTCTTTCTCCGTCGGTCTGCAAGGTCTCTTTCGTATGAGATCCATGTAGACCCAGATGGAATTGGCATAGGCCAAAACCTCTCCATCCCCGGTCTCTAAGGTGTAATTTCGATAGCCATAGAATCCTTGGAAACCGGAAGGCCAGGTCGTTACTTTCACCTTCTCGCCCAAAGCCGGCTGCCGGCAAAATTCCACCTGCCACGCAGATAGGATCCAAGCCTTTCCCAGTCCTTTTGTATAACCACTTCCGACTCCCAGACTCTCGGATTGCGCTGTACTGCAATCCTGAAAATAATTGAGAATATCGGAAAATCGTAGTTTCTCATCCGGTCCGCATTCGCTAAATTGGACCTTTCTCTCTATTGTATACATCTTCTATCCTTTCTCCAGAAAAACCATCTTATCCCTTCCCGAAAAACCAGAATCGAATCCGCCATTTCGGTGGATGTAAGACCATATCATAGGTGTCTTCATCAAGCACCTTTCGTAATTTCTCTTTTCCCTCTTCCTCTACGACTCCGCCGATTGCATCCCGGAAACACAAAGCCGGATAGAGCACGCACCACCAATTGTGACCTTTTCCTTCCCCGATCACAAGCCGCAGCGCATCATACTCTCCTGCCGGAAATGTCACATCCCCATAGGTCTTATCCGGAAAGGAATCTCTCACCAGGCTTCCGGAAACCGCATAGGAATAGCCTGCCTTTGCAATCACTTCTTCGGCCTTCTCACAGATCTTCGGCAAATGTTCCTGCATCCATTCCTTGGTCTCTTCCAGATTCTCCTCCCCGGAAAGTTCTTCCTGTATCCAGGAAAGAACCTGTTCTTTGACCTGCATTTTCAGATTCTGATCTTCCTTGCTGTCACTGTTTGCCAAAATGTGAAATCGCAGAACTTCTTTCGACAAGGCATGAACCTGCCTTCTTTGTCTTCCTGCCGTCACGCCAACCGTAACGAAAGCGGCAACCACAAGTGCCATCCCTATCATATATCTTCGTCTCTGTCTCATGGTATGTACCTCCTATCTCTTAACAGGAGTTTGTCCAAAAGAAACGATTCTATACCACTATTGTTTCATTCGTATGGTATTCGCCACTGTCTGGACCTGATTGTCAATATGGGCACATACTGCCTGCGTGGCTGCTGCTTTGTCCCGTTTGGAAATCATCTCCACAATCTGGTCATGCTCTGCAAGGAGTCTCGGGTGTGATTCCTTCCTTTTTAAATATTCTACCCGGTAGCGATACATCTGCTCTCGCAGGTTAAATAGCATCTGCACCAGTCTCTCATTCCCCGTGGCATGATAAATAATATCATGGAATGCCACATCCGCTTCCGCCACTTTGGTCACATCATTATAGCCAAGGGTCTTCTTAAATTCCCGGCCTGCCCAGCGCAGTTTCCCAATCTCTTCTTCTCCCATACGGTCACAGGCAAGGCTCACTGCCAACTCTTCCAGAACTCTTCTGACTTCTAAGACATCCCGAAGACTCTTCTCCGTAATCTCTGCCACTTCCGCCCCTTTTCGCGGAATGGTAATCACAAGGCCCTCCAGCTCCAACTTACGGATTGCCTCCCGAATCGGCGTTCTGCTAACTCCAAGTTTGTTGGCCAGCTGAATCTCCATCAGACGTTCTCCCGGTTTTAATTCCCCACGGAGGATTGCCTGCCGTAAGGTATTAAATACCACATCCCGGAGAGGGAGAAATTCATTCATATTTACTTCAAAATCAGTTCCCACGTCTATCTCTCCTTATATTAAAGATATTTGCCACATAAATCTGTTTTGCCAACCGGCTCTCTCGCAACGCTTCCTTGGCCTTCCAGGCATCTGCTTGTCTTTCGAAAATGCCAAATACTGTCGGCCCGCTGCCACTCATCATGGCATTTAAGGCTCCTGCCGATAGCATCGCTTCCTTAATCTTCGCAATGACCGGATATTGGGAAATGGTAACCTGTTCTAAGACATTTCCCATAGAGGAAGCAACCTTGTGTAAATCCTGCTCCTTCAGCCCTTCTAACACACCGTCAATATCCGGATGTTCCACAATGGTAAGCTCGTCTAATTTCTGATAGACCTTCGGTGTGGAAACATTGATAGCAGGTTTGGCAAGGAGTACATAGGCCTTAGGCATAGGTGCCACCGGAGTTAGTATCTCCCCGATTCCTTCTGCCAGAACCGTTCCCCGCATAATGCAATAAGGAACATCCGCCCCCAAAGCAACGCCTCGCTCCATCAAAGCCTTCGTGGAAAGACCCAGATCATACATGATGTTCATTCCCACCAGCACTGCTGCTGCATTGGAACTTCCTCCGGCCAAACCGGCAGATACCGGAATCCGTTTCTGCAAGGTGATGCGAACGCCGCCTTTTAGTTGAAACTCCTCCCGCAACAATTCTGCCGCCCGGTAAGCCAGATTGTTCTTATCGTTCGGAAGATAGAAGAGGTTGGTAGATACAAAGATTCCTTCCTCCTCTGTCTTCTCCATCTTCACGGTATCATATAGGAACACGGTCTGCATCACCATTCGCACATCGTGATATCCATTCTCTCTACGCCCCAGTACATCCAAACCCAGATTGATTTTCGCATAAGAGCGAAGTTCCATTGCCTTCTTCATCTGTTCTTCCTCCGCTTTGTATACATAATACATAGTTAGTTATAGTATACCCATATTTTCCTTGAAAATCAATATCCGGCAGCCCGGTTTTACGTTTTCTTCGCTCAAATGATTGCCTTCCCGGATGGCTGCTTCCGTGGTGTGATATTTCTTCGCCAAATCCCAGAGGCAGTCTCCTTCCCGCACCACGTAACCTACCACAGTCGGCCCTTCTTCCAGCTCTTTTTTGGTAAATGGTTCCACGTCCATTTCCGCAACCATAGTTACCTTTCTTTCTTTTCGAACCAGACTTGAGAAAGAGAGGATGGCTTTTACTTCTACACTGTCACCACCAAGGAGGGAGATGGAGAGTTGTTCTAAATCACCGGTCAGATCATAGCGAATCTCACTCCCAGTCTCATTGCTCCCAATCATATGGAAGAATGGCACCATTCCCTGCCAGACTGCAAAAGGCAGCGTGTCATTGGCTTTGACATAGAGAAAGCAAATATGGATCACGCCCTCTACCATAATCCCTTCCTCTGTCATGGCGATCCGTTCGATCTGGGCTCTTCCGCTGCTGTGACAGATTTGCAAAATATCCTCTTCCAATTCCGGCAAGGATAATTGCTCTATCACCTTACATTTGGATAGGTTTTGCATAACAGGCTCTTCATATGTCATCACCTTTTTATCGGGAATGCATTTTTCAGAGAGGGCATAGGCATCTTCTAGGACTTCCATCTCTTCTTCCGCCCAGATTTCAATCTCCATCTCCAACGTAGCCTCCACTCCGATGACCCGCATTTCCCCATCTCCATCCGGCCGGATTTCTGTCAGAATGTCAATCATGCGAGGCTTAACATGGTGATACATGCCACTTGAAGCCTCCGGGCACAGAATTCGTCCCTCGTATGGAATCCGACTTTCTATCCAATCCGGTTTGCCCTCCGGCGATTCGTAGAAACAAAAGAGAAGAAGTTCGCCGCTAAGAAAGAACTCCCCATCCTCCGGCCTTACATCCAATCTGCCGCAGGATAGGTCGCTCCACAGAAGTTCCTGCATGGTCTCTTTGGTTCCCGGCAAAGTGCATTCTTCCTTGATTCGGTAGGTGTCTTTTCGGGAAGCCTGCAAAGACAACATCTGTACCGGTACTTTTTTCTGGCAAATCGGAAAATCTGCCTCTGCATGTACCGTCCACTCCTTCGCTACGATCTCCTCACTCTGCAAGGTCAGATCTAAAACCGCCTTGATACTGACTTTCCGGGAATGGATCAGGTCGGCTTGAAAATCCATTTTCACCTCTCGCACCCGACACTGCGCTTTTCCTTTCTCCTCCGTATAGACAAGCTCCTCAAAAGGGAGCTTCCCCTCCAGGGATTTTAACTTGCTCTCCGGACTGTCCGTTTGATAGAGCAGGGAAAATCGCACATCACCACGAACTATCATCCCATGTTCTCCCGCTTTTACCTCCCGAATCTCCACCTTGCCGTCCTTTCGCAAAAGGTCTTTGACATCCTCCTTACTATCCGGCACATTATAATCTTCCTGCACCAGAAACTGGCTGGTAATCTCTTTGCCTTTTTCCTTCGTCTGCACTTGTCTTTTTTCTAGCTCCATCTCCATCCTCCTCACTGAAATACCACATGTTTGTCTATCTGTTCCATTTTGATGACGACATAAGGGAAAGTCTCGGCCATTTCGCGGGCTTCTTCCTTGGTAGGACCTAATAACCGGGTCTTTATGTAGACGCCGTTTCGGGTCTCATAGCAGGCCTCCACCGTAACGCTGTACCCTCCGCTTTGTTTGACCCCATAGCCTTCTACCACATAGAGATAGGCTCCGTCTGTATAAGTCAGTCTCATAGGATCTTCTTTCTTCTCCCGGATCTTCGCAAACAGTTCTTCCGGGATCTCCTCCTGGGGAACTACGGTGTAATCCACATCCCGGACTTTTTGGGTCGCCTCCCTCGAGGATGCGCAACCGGTTAAGAGTAGAAATAAGACACATATTCCAAGGATTTTTCTCACAATACCCTCTCCCATACTTTTTCCCTACTATCCTATGAGTATTTTCCAAAAATAGAAGTGGAATCTTGCCATTATTAGGAGAGTTTTGTATAATATAGGGTATGGTACTTTTAGAAAACGAGGACAATATTTTATGACAAAGAAAAAAATACGATATGCAGGAGTGCTTCTTCATCCAACCTCTCTGCCTTCCCCATACGGGATCGGAGATCTGGGGCCGGAAGCCTATGCATTTATAGATTTTCTGGCTGATGCCGGACAGCATCTCTGGCAGACCCTGCCTCTGACCCCTACCGGGTTCGGGAATTCTCCGTATCAGAGTTATTCTGCCTTTGCCGGGCAGGCCTTGCTGATCAGCCCGGATGATTTGCTTGAAAAGGGATTGCTCTGCGATCAGCATCTGCTGAGCTGTCCACAGGGGGATCCTAGAAAAGTGGATTATGATGCGATTACACCTTGGAAGATGCAACTGCTGCAAAAAGCCTACGAGACCTTCCTTCATGGAGATTTTCCGGAACTGAAAGAATCTTATGAGACGTTCTGCAAGGAAGAAGCCCACTGGCTTTATGACTATGCTTTATTTATGGCTTGCAAGGATCTGCATGAGGGAGCGGACTGGCTCTCTTGGGAGGAACCCTATCAGAATCCAACGCCGGCTTTCAAGAAGAAGCTTTATGAGGAATTGCCGGCTGTCGACTACTATCAATTCGTGCAGTTCCTATTCTATGAGGAATGGAGCCGGCTGAAGGAATATGCCAACGAAAAAGAGGTGAAACTCATTGGCGATATGCCAATCTTCGTCTCCCTAGACAGTGCAGATGTATGGGCCAACCAGCATCTGTTTCAGTTGGATTCCACCGGTTATCCAACCGTTGTTGCCGGAGTGCCGCCGGATTATTTTTCCGCTACCGGTCAGTTGTGGGGCAATCCCCTCTATGATTGGAAGACGCACAAGGCAGAAGGGTATCAATGGTGGATACAGAGACTGCGCCATCAGTTACGGCTTTCCGATTATGTCCGCATCGACCATTTTCGCGGATTTGAAGCTTACTGGGAAGTGCCGGCTACGGAAGAGACGGCCATCCATGGCAAATGGATCAAAGGACCGGGGGAAGCACTGTTTGCCGCCTTTCAGAAGGAATTTGGCACAGATATCCCGATCATTGCAGAAGATCTTGGAATTATCACACCGGAAGTGGAAGCGCTGCGGGATGCCTTCCATCTGCCTGGTATGAAGATCCTTCAGTTCGCTTTTGATGGGGAAGATGAGAGCACTTATCTGCCACACCAATTGGTGACCACCAATTGCATCTGCTATACAGGAACCCATGATAATAATACTACCCGGGGCTGGTACGACCACGCGTCGGAATATTCCCGGGACAAAGTTAGGCGCTATATGAATACTGACGGTGGACGGATTCACTGGGATTTCATCCGAACCGCCCTTGGCTCTATAGCCACCTTCGCCATCTATCCTCTGCAGGATGTCCTTGGTCTTGGCGAAGAAGCCCGGATGAACACGCCGGGAGTGGCCGACGGAAACTGGGACTGGCGCTATGAAAAACAACAACTTCATCATGGTTTGGCAGAAGAACTGATGCGAACCACCAAATTATATGGACGTTAGAAAAGGAGCAGACCAATGATTCGAATCATATTAGCTGGATTGTATTTAATCCTATTTCTTATCCTGACACTTCCGTTGCTTGTCATCGAATGGCTCATCGGAAAATGGAACAAACCTCTGAAAGACCGAAGTTCTCTTCGGATTGTCCAATGGGGTTTTCGCTGTATCCTATGGCTAAGCGGTGTCAAAGTCACCATCCTTGGCAAGGAACATATTCCGGAGGAACCGGTGCTATATATCGGGAATCATCGAAGCTTTTTCGATATTCTGCTGATTTATACCCAATGCCGGAACCGAACCGGATTCGTGGCAAAGAAATCCATGAACAAGATTCCGTCCCTTCGGGTATGGATGCGATATCTGTACTGCCTGTTCTTAGACCGTGAAAATATGAAGGAAGGACTAAAGACCATCTTAACTGCCATTGACTATGTCAAGCAAGGCATCTCCATCTGTATTTTCCCGGAAGGAACCCGGAACAAAGGCGAGGAAGGAACTCTCCTGCCATTTCACGAAGGCTCCTTTAAGATTGCCACCAAGACCGGATGCAAGATCGTTCCGGTCTCCATGAACAATACAGCAGAGATTTTTGAAAATCATTTCCCTTGGGTAAAGAAAACTCACGTGGTAATGGAATATGGAACCCCGATTGATCCAAAGACATTGGATCAAGAGACCGTCAAACACATCGGCGCTTACTGTCAGGATGTGATTCAAAAGACAATCGAGAAAAATGCTTCGCTTGTCTAGAGGAGATTGTAAAAATGAACAGACGAAATTTAACTTTATTAACCGACCTTTATGAACTGACCATGATGCAGGGATATTTTCAGCAGCAGACCAACGAGACCGTTGTCTTTGACGTATTCTTCCGCTCCAATCCTTGCGGCTCCGGTTACTCTGTGGCAGCCGGCTTAGAGCAGGTCATTGATTATATTAAGAATTTGAACTTTTCTTATGACGACGTCGTCTATCTGCGGAGCCTGAAGATTTTTAGTGAGGACTTCTTACATTATTTGAGTGGTTTTCATTTCAGTGGTGATATCTATGCCATTCCGGAAGGCACTGTCGTCTTTCCAAAGGAACCACTTTTGAAAGTTGTGGCACCGATTATGGAAGCCCAACTGGTAGAGACAGCGATTTTGAATATTATTAACCATCAGTCCCTTATTGCAACAAAGACTTCCCGGGTAGTCTATGCAGCCAAAGGAGACGGCGTTATGGAATTTGGACTTCGCAGGGCCCAGGGACCGGATGCCGGACTGTACGGTGCCAGAGCTGCCATGATTGGTGGCTGCGTGGGAACTTCCAACGTTCTTGCCGGAGAACTGTTCGATGTGCCGGTAATGGGGACCCATGCCCACAGCTGGATCATGAGTTTTCCGGATGAATATACCGCATTTAAGACCTATGCCAATCTCTATCCGGATGCCTGCACCCTTCTGGTGGATACCTATGATACCATCAAATCCGGTGTACCAAATGCCATCCGGGTCTTTACCGAGATGCGAGAGGCCGGCATAAAGCCGAAGAAATACGGCATCCGTTTAGACAGCGGCGACTTGGCATATTTATCGAAAAAAGCACGTAAGATGTTAGATGCAGCCGGTTTTTCGGACGCCGTCATCTCCGCTTCCAACGATTTAGATGAACATCTGATTCACGATCTGAAGATTCAGGGCGCTACCATCACTTCCTGGGGTGTCGGAACCAACCTGATCACTTCCAAGGATTGCCCGTCTTTTGGCGGCGTTTACAAACTGGCGGCGATTCAGCAGCCGGACGGCAGCTTCCGCTCTAAGATTAAACTTTCTGAAAACACAGAGAAGATTACCAATCCGGGAAATAAAACCATTTACCGAATTTATGATAAAGAGACCGGAAAGATGCGGGCTGACCTGATCTGTTTCGCGGACGAGACCTTCGATACGGAAGCCGACCTGATGCTCTTTGACCCGAATGCCACTTGGAAGAAGACCAAACTTGCCGGTGGCACCTATACCATGCGAGAGCTGTTGAAACCGATCTTCATCCATGGAGAATGTATCTATGAATCTCCAAGCGTGACGGAGATTGCTGCTTATTGCCGGGAGGAGAAAGAGACGCTGTGGGATGAGACCATGCGTCTTGCCAACCCACACCGTGTCTATGTGGATTTATCTAAGAAATTATATGACGAAAAACAGGCACTGTTGAATCAAATGAGTGTCTCAGAATAGGAGTGAATGAAGAATGAAAATTGTAGTATTAGCCGGTGGGCTCAGTACAGAACGTGATGTATCCTTATCATCTGGTGCCGGCATCTGCCGCACCTTGCGGGAAAATGGCCATGATGCCTTCTTGCTGGATGTATATCTAGGATTCCCATATGATGAAAATCGTCTGGAAGATGTCTTTACCTTGCCGGGAGCAGGCCTTGAGATTGCCGACTCTATTAAGACCACAGAGCCGGACCTTGCTGCTATCAAAGCTTCCCGGGAAGATCAGTCGGATTGCTTCCTTGGGCCAAATGTGGTAGCGATCTGCCGCATGGCAGACATTGTCTTTATGGGACTTCACGGAGACGTGGGGGAAAATGGAAAATTGCAGGCGACCTTCGATATTCTCGGCATCCGCTATACCGGACCGAATTATCTAGGCAGTGCTCTTGCCATGGACAAAGGGGTGGCAAAACAGATTTTCAAAGATGCCGGTGTTCCGACACCGAAGGGAATCGCTCTTTCTAAGAATGCCAAAGACACCCCGCTTAAAAATCTCGGTTTGTCCCTGCCGGTTGTAGTAAAACCTTGCTCCGGCGGTTCTAGCATCGGAGTCTATATTGTAGAGACAGAGGAAGCGTACCAAGATGCCCTCGCAAAATCGTTCTGCTATGAAGATGAGGTTGTCATCGAGCAGTATGTCAAAGGACGGGAATTTGCCGTAGGAATCCTAGACGGGAAAGCCCTGCCGGTCATTGAGATTATTCCGAAAACCGGATTTTTCGATTATGCTAACAAATACCAGAGTGGATGCACAGAAGAGATCTGCCCGGCTCCGATTCCGGAAGAGACTGCGAAACGGATGCAGGCTGCCACAGAGCTGGCATTTAAGGCCCTGAAGCTGGATGTCTATTCCCGCGCGGATTTCTTACTGGCTGAAAAGGGCGACATCTACTGTCTGGAAGTGAATACCTTGCCGGGCATGACTGCAGCCAGCCTTCTTCCAAAAGAGGCTAAAGCAGCCGGCATTTCTTATAGTGAACTCTGTGAATGGATCATTTCCAAATCTTTGGAACGCTATCAGAAATAGGAGGAAAATAGGATGGAACATATGACCTTACAGGAGATTGCAAGTGCCTGCCTTGGCACCTATCATGGCGCGGATGCATTTCTCACAAGAAGCGTGGCAGGCGTTGCCATCGATAGCCGCAAGATAGAGCAAGACTACCTCTTTATTCCGATTAAGGGAGAACGGGTGGATGGACATAGCTTTATTTCGCAAGTGATGGAGGCCGGGGCACTCTGCACCTTGACCGAGCAAGATCTTGGTAACACGCCTTATCCTTATATTCTGGTAGATGATTGCAAACTTGCCATGAAACGTCTGGCAGAACACTACCGCACCGCTCTTGGCATCCCGGTGGTTGGAATTACCGGCAGTGTGGGAAAGACTAGCACCAAAGAGATGATTGCTTCCGTTCTCTCCCAGAAATATAAGGTTCTAAAGACGGAAGGAAACTTCAATAACGAAATCGGCCTTCCCCTTACCATCTTCCAGATTCGCAAGGAACATGACATTGCTATCCTGGAGATGGGAATCAGTGATTTTGAAGAAATGCATCGTTTGGCCAAAATGGCACAGCCAGACGTCTGCGTTATTACCAACATTGGCTATTGCCATCTGGAAAACTTAGGAGACCGCGATGGGGTCTTACGTGCCAAATCTGAAATATTTGATTATCTGAAACCGAATGGCGCGATCGTGCTAAACGGGGATGATGATAAATTAGTCACTTTAAGAGAAATTAAAGGAATCCGGCCAGAATTCTTCGGAAAGGATGTTCAAAACGACGCTTATGCTACGAACGTCTCTTCCCACTCCTTACGAGGAACTTCCTGCCAACTCCATATGGGGGCAGATACCATGGAGGTTATGATTCCGATTCCGGGAGAACATATGGTAGGCAATGGGCTGGCCGGAGCTCTGGTGGGCAGACATTTCCATCTGACACCGGAAGAAATCAAAGCCGGCATAGAAGCTCTGGTACCCGTATCCGGACGTAACAATCTGATCGAGACAGATTCTCTGCTTCTCATTGACGACTGCTACAACGCCAATCCGGTATCTATGAAGGCCTCTCTGGATGTGCTTTCCCTGGCTGATACTCGAAAAGTGGCCATTCTCGGCGATATGTTTGAACTGGGGGCAAACGAAGCGGAACTTCATCGGAGCGTGGGAATCCATGCATCCGAAAAGAAGATCGATCTTGTCATCGCCATTGGAACTTTGGCAAGAGAGATCTACGACGGTGTAACAAGCACAGAAAAAGCCACGACCAAAGCCTGCTATTTTGAAACCAAGCAAGAGTTTCTAACGCAAGCGAAGGCACTTCTATGCAAAGGCGATACCGTCTTAATCAAAGCTTCCCACGGAATGGAATTTCCGGAGATTGTGGAGAGCTTGAAACATTGGTGATAAGCGCATCACCCAATTATCGAAAAAAGGATAGTGTCAAATGAATTTGGAGAAGTTGCTACCACGCAGATTACTGTAACAGCCAAACCACTAGAAATAAATATGACGACCTCATCTATTCCTGTTGGCAATACGCAATCTGTCTCTCTAAGAGGCGACAGCACTTGGGCGGATTGCACTTACTATATCGAGGATACAAGTATTGCAATATTAGAAGACAACAATTCTAGTGGAAAAACAATCAAAGGACTTAAACCTGGTGACACACGTCTGATTGTAAACAGTCCATATGGAGAAAGAGTAGAAAAGGTAATCCACGTATATAGCGAACTTACTTCTTTTAAACTATCCAGCTATAAGGATGGAGATACCGTAACCATTTATCTGGGTGAAACCCTCAAGATACCATATACCATGGCGCCAACCGGCACAAATAATAAAGTTACTTGGAGACAATCTGCAGGATCCGAAAAATATTTTACCATCGATCAAGACGGCGTCATTACGCCAAAGAAGGCTACTCTTTCCAAAGACTACTACACTTGGTCTGATTATTATGATTATGGTGATGATTATAAGAATGATGATCATTTCTATACTGATTTTGATAGGCTGACTTATAAGGACGAACACTATTCTGACTACAGTTATATTCGCGTTGACTCCATTAAGGGAACAACTGATGATGGCAAAAAAGTACAACTAAATATTAAAATTAGCAAGCCGCATTTTACGAAAAGTAGTTATACCATTTACAAATATAAGACTTTGAATTTAAAGAAAGAACTGCATACCAATGTCAAGAATATAACATGGTCTTCTTCTAATCCATCGGTTGCAACCGTTTCTTCTGGCGGATTGGTAACTGCGAAAAAGACCGGAACTACCACCATTACGGTAAACCTCAACGGCACGAAGGTTCAAACTAAGATTACCGTATCTAAGCCGAAGTTATCTGCAACAAGCGCTACCCTTTTCTTGGGTAACACCAAGACCCTCTCTGTAGCCGGCGGAACCGGAACGATCAAATGGTCCTCTTCCAATTCTTCGGTTGCATCCGTCTCTTCTAGCGGAAAGATTACAGCGAAAAAAGTAGGAACTGCTACCATCACAGCCGCTGTCTCCGGAGAGAAGATAACTTGTAAGGTAACCGTAAAGCCACCGGCACTCGCCGCAACGAAGAAGACCCTTTATGTAAAACAGACCTTTACGTTAAAACTGAACGGTGGTACCGGAAAGAAAGTATGGAAATCTTCCAACAAATCCGTTGCAACGGTTTCTTCCTCCGGTAAGATTACCCCAAAGAAGGCCGGAAAAGCGACCATCTCTGTCAAGGTAAATGGAAAGACCTTAAAGTGTGCGATTACAGTAAAACCAAACGAAATCAAATACAACATTACTACGGATGCCACCCGCTATAGCTATGGCAGTCCTCATGTCGTATTGCAAAAAGCATACTACTCCGGAAACTCCTTGAAAGTAGATATATATGTAATGAATAACCGTGCATTCCGTGCAAAGAAATTTAATTGGATAGATTTCGATGTCTACGATAGCAACTATAAGCTTATTGCAAGGAAAACCTTCCGCAATCTCAGTCTAAATATAGCGCCATATAAGAGCAAGAAGGTTACCTTAACCTTTAGTGGCAAGAATCTGAAGCAGAAGAATGCACCTCTCTATAAAGGCGTATATGACTATTGGAGCTATAACTACCAATATACTTACTAGAAAATATACGGATTCAACATACACAGACAGGGTGCGTTAGATCATCATCTAACGCACCCTGCTATCTATTTCCATGGCAGCTCCTTTGTTATTTTCCAGTAAGCTTTACACCTTCTTCAACTTTCTATAAACCATTCTCTTATCCACAATAAACCAGTTCCTTGAATAGATTTTTCTTAATTTTGATCCATCCTTTTTTCCCTTTCCCATAATGGACATAAGCATAGACATCTTTTGCATCATAAGATCGATATGCATGGTTTTTCACAAACTTTCCTATTTTGACTTTTTTAATTTTTACACTCGATCCTACTTTTATCGTATTTGTCACTTTTGATTTCGTACTGGCTTTTTTGTAAACTTTTGTCTTCTTCGCTAAGACCAAATCTTTTCCAGTATAGGTAGCAACATCTTTTATTTTTAGTTCTTTCGCATTCGTTACCTTTAATTTCCCTTTTACCAACTTCGTCGTAAAAGATGACGTATAGCTTCCAATTCCCAGTTGGGTTTCGCCTTCTGTAACGAAAGTGACTTTCCCTTTCCCATCTGTTTTCACCTCATACGGTGCAGTGCCAATCGTCCAATATCCATATCGATTGCTCCCTATTTTCTTAAGTTTCTTGTTTTTGTACTGGTAAATACCAAAGCTATCTCCTACAAATCGATTCGAAATTCCACCCAAAATGATTTCTTTCCCTTTTTTGTTTTTTTGAATATCAATTATACAAAAGCAATAACCTTGATTTTGTTGGATTGTATGTACCTTTACACCATTGATGTAGACATAATAATCATAATAACCATCTGATCTTTCTATTCTTTTGATATATATTTTTTCCTTGCCTTTTTTTCCATCTATATTTTCGTAAAAAACTTTGCTATTTTCGTAAAATTTGTACCGATATACACTTGAACTAGCATGCACATCGCAATGAAACAAGCCGCTCACAAGAGTTGCACACAAAATGATAGATCCTATTTTTCTTAAGTGTTTTTTCATATTCGTATACCTCACATTCTATTCGTTCGTTTATTCACTTCCGACTCCGCCGGATAACCGCATACGCCCCAAGACCAACACATGCCCCAAGGGTATTATGAATCACATCATCTGTTTCAAATAAGCCAATCTGTGCAATCCCTTGTATCAACTCTATGGTAAGGGAAAGCAGTGCCGAAGAAAGGATGGTATAGCGGTATCTGCGGCAACGCTTAAAACAACATGGCAGTAGGAAACCGAGTGGGATGAAGAGAAGGATGTTGGCGAGGATTTGTATTAATAATGCAATATTGCCCTCCTCGAAAACTATATGCCACGATGCAAATGGTATAACCTCCCATGAATTATCCATAATCCTTTCACGTCCGGACAATGTTACGGTCAAAACAAAGGCGAGTTCATAAGACAGACCAGCATATGCCAAACCACTCCATTTATTCAACGATTTCACTTTTTTTCCCATTCGTTTAAATGCTGTATGATTTAAAACTAGCCCAAGCAGAAATATACTAATCGCGACTATGCTAACAAATATACATAATTCAGCATCTATATAATTAATATACCATTTCACAAATTCTTTGAATTGTCCCATACACCGCATCTCCGATAAAACTCTTGCAATTTTCTTCCTCTATCCTTTCCGTCTGAACAAACTGTCTCCACACCGGTACGCAACTTATTTGTCCTAAACAGTAATGTTCTGACAATTCGAATCGCCCATGCAATCGGCAAAAAAACTGGATATTTATCTAACCATGGATAAAGTGTTATCATACTCTTCAAATTCGGGAAGACAACTCGCTTTACATATCCGATTCGTCCTGCTTTTTGAATCGCAAGCGCTTTCGCCTGCTTTGCATTGCCATAAACACCATTGTTCATAAGAAATCCAGCAAGCTGCTCTAGTAATTCGTTCTTCTCCATCTCTCTATCTGTATTTTGTCCAAACCATATCATTGCTAACTGCTCTATATTGGTTGCAAATTCCAACATGTGCAACTTTCCAAATACGTTGGTTACATATTGGCGATCCCACGATGGTTTCTGCAAAAAGATATAAATATCCATTACAAACCGGACGCCAATACCACCATCTTTAAAATGTTCTAGCAAATGAACCATTGTATAAATATACTGTTCCTCCATCGACAATTGCTTCACATACTGAAACCCTTGTCGTTTCTTTGTGCGTTCCCATATGGTATCATAATACGCTTCTGTAGATGTATTTGCCGCAACAAGTGCACGATGCATTTCCACAGTAATATATGGCGGTTTAAAATAATGATCGTGCTTCAAGCCAGATTCATAATCCCCATAGCCCAATTCCTTCATCAACAGTTTCACGGATTTATGTTGTTCTGGTTTATACAAAATATCAATATCACTCATCATGCGATACTCACGCTTCGGATAATATTGTTTTGTATCGCAGCCTTTCACAGGCATGCAAGCAATCTTATGAGACTCAAACGCTTGCATAAGGCGATAAATCTCCGCCTGTTGCTTAATCTCAACCACTGCAGCCTGCATGGCCATTTTCTTCATGTGATTTTGTTGTGCTTCGGAAGGCTTATAAGATTCATCAACAAAAGGCAATATGTGATATAACATATTGCCAATATTATGCCGTTCTGCCAATGCGATAATCTGATCCCAATTAGGCTCTGTATCCAATTGTATATCATCTTCTCTATAATTTAGGAGATGAGCTATAAAACTAATTAAAATCTGCTCCTGTCGCATTCTAATATTTTCTCCAAACCATTTTATCTACAATACCTGTATAACTCTGGATAATCT
>CAYVDA010000014.1:0-35553 GCA_964450635.1 uncultured Faecalimonas sp.
TCTCATAAAACCTTGATTTTAAAGGCTTTTATCGTGTGAGAAGTACAACCGTCTCCACATGCCCCGTCATCGGGAACATATCCACCGGCCTTACTTTTGTAAGCTCGTACCCTTTTTCGCACAGAATCTTCAGGTCTCTTGCAAGTGTTGCGCTATCGCAGCTCACATAGACGATTCGCTGCGGTGCCATCTGAATCATCGTGTCCAGAAGTGTCTCATCGCAGCCTTTTCGAGGCGGATCCACCACAATAACATCCGCATAGACACCATGCTCCTGATATTGACTTGGTAGTACCTCCTCCGCTTTTCCCACGAAAAACTCTGCGTTCTCAATGCCATTGATTCTTGCATTTTCGCGCGCATCCTCGATTGCCTGTGGCACAATCTCAACGCCATAGACCTGTTTGCTTTGCTTTGCAAGGAAGAGGGAAATGGTTCCGATTCCACAATATAGATCCCAGACTGTCTCTTTCCCATGAAGGTCTGCATATTCCAGTGCAAGTCCATAGAGTGCATTGGTCTGTATCGGATTGACCTGATAGAAGGACAGCGGCGAAATCTGATAGCGCACATCTCCGATATAATCTGTAATGTAACCTTGCCCCCAGAGAACCCGAATCTCTTTTCCCATGATCACATTATTTCGCTCTTTGTTGATGCTATAAGAAATACTGGTCATACCTTCGATCGCAGCAAGGCGTTCTGCAAGAATGTTTCCCTGCGGAAGCGTATCTCCATTTAGCACAAGACATACCATAATCTCCTTCGTTGTGAATCCATAACGAATCAAGACGTGTCTCACGAGTCCTTCTCCCGACTCTTCCTCATAAGCCGGCACCCGATACTCTCTCATATAATCCAGAACTATCTGCAAAATCTTACCATTTTCCGACACACCCAAAGCACACTCTATATTCGGTATAATCTGATGTGTTCTGCCTGCGTAAAATCCTGTAACCACATTTCCATTCTTATCCGTTCCAATCGGGAATTGTGCCTTATTGCGATAGCCAAATGGTTCTTCCATTCCCACAATCGGTTCCATAATCTCGTCCAGAAATGCCGGCGAAAACCCACCGATTCGTTCCAGATTCCCCCGTACCTTCTTGGTCTTAAATTCCAATTGTTTGGCATACGCAAGTTCCTGAATCTGGCAACCACCACACTGTTTGGCGACTGGACACTTTGGTGCCACCCGGTCTTTGGACGGAGTTATAATCTCCATCAATCTGGCATACGCATAGTTCTTCTTGGCCTTCATTACCTTTACTTTTGCCACATCCCCGATAATGGCGTCTTTGACAAAGAGAGGATATCCGTCTACTTTACCGATACCCTCACCGTTGACTCCCATATCTTCGATTGTAACAATTGCTGTTTCATTTTTCTTCATATCTTTTGTCCATTCCTTTATCAAAATGGTCTCCTATAAAAACTATACCGTCGTTCTTCTTAAATTGGACTCAAACAGACGATTAAAGCCAATCCATTCTGCATTTGCATTCTTCTTATCTTTCCAAATCTCCGCCAAGGTCTGCATCTTCGCATCTGTTGCATCTGCATAATGAAGAGCCACCGCCTCTGCCAATGCCGGTTTCTTCGGAGAACCAAATTCCAATTCGCCATGGTGGGCTACTATACAATGTTTGAGCTGACTTGCCAATGCATTCGGAAAGCCTTCAATGGTCCGAACCGCATCGCTAATCATCTCGACTCCGATTACGATATGACCCAAGAGCTGTCCGTCGTCCGTATAATCATTTTCCGGAAATTCAGACAATTCTTTTACTTTCCCAATATCATGGAAAATCGCTGCTGTAATCAACAGATCTTTGTTTAAAAGTGGATAAGCTGTCACATAATAGGCACACAGTTTTACAATACTCAAAGTGTGTTCTAAGAGTCCTCCTGCAAATCCATGGTGTACGCTTTTCGCAGCAGAATGTGCCTTAAATGTCTTAATAAATGCCGCATCTTTTACGAAATAGAATTCCAGTGCTTGCCGCAGGTAAGGATTCTCCACCTGTCTCACATAGGAAATCAATTCTTCGTACATGGTATCTACATTATTTTCTGTTGCCGGCATGTAATCAGCCGGATTATATTCCTCTTCGTAAGCTTTCCGAATCTGACGAATATTCAGCTGCAATGCGTTATTATAGCTGACCACCTCGCCAAATACCTCGATAAAATCTTTCTCATCATAATCTGCAATTCCGCCGGAATTCGGGTCCCATACTTTTCCATCTAATGTTCCCGTCTTATCCTGTAAAATCAAATTGTCATACGGTTTCCCATTTCTCGTCTCCGCAGAGCGTTTTCCTTTGCATAAATAAATGGAGCGAACGGAATCGCCCTCTTTTAATGTATCAATAAACTTCATAAGTTACATCCTCCAATCTACCTCCCTAGTATACAATATTTCTTCTTTCCTTTGCAACTTAAATAAGGTATAATTGAAAATATTATAGCTCTAGGTTTGGTGAAAATATGAACGAAAAAACTTTACAAAAATTAGAATTTCATAAGATTATAGAATTATTGGCTGAAAAAACGTCTACGGACGTTGGAAAACAGTATTGTAAAAACCTGGTTCCTATGACGGAGCTTCCTGCTATCGAAAAAGCGCAAGCCCAGACGGAAGCTGCCTTTTCCCGGATCGTCAAAAAGGGAAGTCTTTCCTGCAGTGGCAATCGTTTTGTAGAAGATTCCCTGCGACGCCTAGAGATTGGCGGCGTACTTGGAAGCGGAGAACTCCTTCGCATCTGCAAACTCCTAATCGCAGCCGGTCGTGCCAAAGCCTACGGACGACACGATACCGTGGAAGAAAAGTCAGATTGTCTGGACGAATATTTTGACCGACTCTCTCCTCTTTCTGTTTTGAGTGGCGAGATTCAGCGTTGTATCCTGGAAGAAGATGAGATCAGTGATGAAGCCAGTCCTACTTTGAAGCAAATTCGAAGAGCTATGGGGCAAGTCAATGACAAGATTCATTCTACCCTGACCGGTCTTGTCAACGGATCTTTGCGATCTTATTTGCAAGACTCTCTGATTACCATGCGTGGGGATCGCTATTGTATTCCGGTAAAAGCAGAATACCGCAGTCAGGTAAATGGTCTGATTCACGACCAATCCTCTACCGGCTCTACCTTGTTTATTGAGCCTATGGCAGTGGTCAAATTGAACAATGATTTAAAGGAACTATTTGCCAAAGAGCAGGAAGAGATTCAAGTGATTTTGGCACGTTTGAGTGTGGAAACTGCAGAACATATCGAGGAAATCCGTACCAATTATCATATTTTGGGCGAACTGGATTTTATTTTTGCAAAGGGCGCTCTTGCTCTGGATATGAATGCCAGCAGACCACGGTTTAATACCAAAGGTGAGATTTCCATTCGGGAAGGTCGACATCCATTATTACCGAAGAAATCTGTCGTACCGATTACTTTGACTTTAGGAAAAGATTTTGACCTTCTTATCGTTACCGGTCCGAACACCGGCGGCAAGACGGTTTCTCTGAAAACGGTAGGATTATTTACCTGTATGGGACAGGCAGGACTTCACATTCCTGCACTGGATCGTTCAGAGTTGGCTGTTTTCCGCTCCGTTTTTGCCGACATTGGAGATGAGCAAAGCATTGAGCAGAGCTTAAGTACCTTCTCTTCTCATATGACTAATATTGTTTCTTTCCTGCAAGATGTAACGGAAGACTCTCTGGTCTTATTTGATGAATTGGGCGCCGGAACCGATCCGACCGAAGGTGCTGCCCTTGCCACCGCTATTTTATCCCATTTGCACGAACGTGGCATCCGCACCATGGCTACCACGCATTACAGCGAACTAAAGGTCTATGCCCTCTCGACGCCCGGCGTGGAAAATGCCTGTTGTGAATTTGACGTAGAGACACTCCGGCCAACCTATCGTCTGCTCCTGGGAATTCCAGGTAAAAGTAATGCATTTGCCATTTCCAGCAAGTTAGGCCTTCCGGATTATATTATTGAAAATGCAAAAGAGCGGCTAACCGAGCAGGATCAGTCTTTTGAAGATTTATTAACTGATTTGGAACAGAGCCGTAAAACCATTGAAAAAGAGCAGACGGAAATTGCCCGCTACCGCCAGGAAATGGAAAGCCTGAAATCGGAATTAGCGAAAAAGCAAGAACGACTGACCGAACAGAAGGAACGGATTCTTCGAGATGCCAATGAACAGGCCGCGAAAATCCTAAGAGAAGCCAAGGAAGTGGCGGATGATACCATGAAGCAGTTCCGCAAATTTGGCAAAGAGCACATCTCTGCTGCCGAGATGGAAAAAGAACGGGAACGACTCCGCAAGCAGTTAAACAAGACTCAGACTGCTTCCATCAAGACTCCACAGAAGGCCAAAAAACAGCACAAAGCTTCTGATTTTCGTTTGGGCGAACGGGTCAAAGTCCTAAGTATGAACCTAACCGGAACCGTCAGTTCTCTGCCGGATGCCAAAGGAAATCTCTATGTGCAGATGGGGATTCTTCGATCTCAGGTTCATATGTCCGATTTGGAGATTATCGAAGAACCAACTACTTTAACTGAGAAGCAGATGCGAAAGACAAGTACCGGCAAGATGAAGATGAATAAATCCATGGCCATCAGCCCGGAAATCAACCTTCTCGGGAAGACGGTAGATGAAGCCATTGCGGAATTAGATAAATATCTGGATGATGCTTATTTGGCACATTTAAGTCCGGTTCGTATCGTCCACGGCAAAGGAACCGGAGCCCTGCGCCAAGGGGTTCATAATTATTTAAAACGGCAAAAGCATGTCAAATCCTATCGCCTAGGTGCCTTCGGTGAAGGGGATGCCGGCGTAACTATTGTGGAATTTTAGTGTCGTTCGTTAACCAAAAATGATTGCATGTAAAAAACGGTGTTGCGCTTTTGTTACGCAACACCGTTTTCTTATTGTACTGCCACATCTTTCAGATAGACAATGGCATCTTTTGGGAGGTTAAAAGCAAATTCGTACAAGATGTTCCAAATCCGGAAATATCAACGGTAAAGGTCTGCCAGGTATTGGCAATTCACTTGCGATTGGTATCCGTTGCTTTGGTTCTGTATTCGATATGACCATCTGGATTACCATCCATGTCCGGTTCCAGCTCATTTGGTTTTACGCCTGTGGTAATTCAAACTCTTCGCAATAGAAAATATATGGTTTGGTAATGCCTCCGTCTGCTTCTGCCAATGGAATCAAGGTTCCACCTACAATCGGAGTCCCAATCTCACAATTGTAAGAGCCTTCGATGGTTCCGGATGCAGTTACATAATTTGCACGGTCATATGTTCCGGTCTTCTGTCCATACTGGAATCGTACGCCTTCGTATACCGCACTACCGCTGTTGCAATGTTCGTGTCCAACGAAAACAGAATCAACACCTAATTCTTTAAAACTATCCCATACAACATCCGTATAATCCCATGGTCCTTTGAGGCCACGACCAAGATAACCGAAATCGGTCTCTGCCTTGTTAGCCACTTTATCAATGTTAATTGGGTTTTTTAAAATATTTGAAGAGACAACCTCTAAATTGTTAAATCCATATTTTTTAAATGCATTTTCAAAAACGGCTGTCTGGATATGGAAAGCAAAGGACAGTTTTAAATTCGGCTGCACTGCTTTCATTGCTTGTGCTGTCTCCACATACCAGGTAATCTGATCACTGCCAAACCCGGCTGTTTTCTTCGTATGGCCATTGCTCATAGACTGCTCGCTTGCTGCGCCGCAACCATTAGAATCTAGCATGAAGAAGACACGTTTTACCATACCACCCTGACGAACGCCTACGGTATAGTTACCATTTCCGGTTAAAGTACGCTGTTTGAACAGGCAATATTTGGATGCTTCTAACTGCTGGCACTGCCAATCTACTCCTTTGTAACTTTCGTTCTCATGGTTTCCAAATACCGGTGCCCACGGAATCTCAAAGGTATCCATATAAGCAATCAATGCCTGCAGAGACGTTCCTTTGTCATCAAATTCTCCATATACCAGGTCGCCGGTCATAAGAATCAGATCCGGCTTCGTATTCTCAATGGTCTTCTTAATATAGTTAAAACATCTCTCACCCATCTTATCGGTTGCCCAGTTCTTATAGTCCACACCATCGCGGCCCGGTCTCGTCTGTGCCGCATCGATGATCTGGGTATCTGTTAACTGAAGCACTCTGATCTCTCTTCCTGTCGGAACATCTACAATAAAATCTGTATAGTCTTCTACTTTCTTCGTCGGTGTATCTACTTTGTTGTCATTCTTGTCATTCACAACTGGGCTTTCCTTTACAGTAATCTTACAGGTATATTTCGTCGAACCGTCTTTTGCTGTAATGGTTGTGGTACCTGCTTTCTTTGCCGAAACGTTTCCGCTCTTAGAAACCGTCGCCACACTCGGTGCCGAAGAGGTCCAAGCTACTGTCTTTGCTGCTCCTTTTAAGGTCAACTGGTAAGAGTCTCCTTCTTTTAAAGTCTTAGAAGTTACATTTAATTTTGCTTTTACAGTGATGGTGCAGGTATAGGTCTTCTTTCCAACTTTTGCAGTAATCTTCGCGGTACCTGCGGTCTTGGCTGTAACTTTACCGGTCTTGGAAACCGTTGCCACCTTCGTGGAACTGCTCTTCCAGGTTGCTTTGGATTCGCCCAAAACTTTTAACTGGGTGGTACTTCCTGCCACCAAGCTTTTCTTGGTCTCGTTCAAACCAGCTTTGACTGTGACTTTGCAAGTATATTTCTTCTTGCCTACCTTTGCGGTAATAGTTGCCTTTCCGACTTTTTTACCGGTTACAAGGCCTTTCTTAGATACCGTTGCTACTTTCTTACTTGAAGTAGACCATTTGACTGATTTGTTCGTATTCAGAACTTTTAACTGTACGGTCTTGGATACGAGAATGGTCGCTGATTTCTTGTTCATCTTCATAGTTGCTGCTTGGGATGTCAATGGAAGACAGGTCACCATCAGCAGAATGCTAAGGAACAGAGCCAGCATTTGTTTTGTTTTCTTCATCTTGAATTTCTCCTTCGTGTATTACTTTGTATTTATTTTGTTATATCACAACACTCATTAATTGTAAAGGACCCGTCCGAAAACGAGTCCTTTTCTCTTATCAATTGGTTAAGTACCATCTTACCGAATCGGGATAACAAACATTCCTTCTCCAGCCTTTAATGCTTGGGTATAAGTATAAACATCATCTTTTGAATTGTATGTTAATGTCACTTCTTCTTTTGTTCCATTGTAATATACCCATGCTTTGGTTGCATTTTTCAAGGTCAATGTCACAGTTGAAGTCTTACCTGATCTTGGTCCTTCTGCATTGGCAACCATGTAACCATCGAATCCATATACATCCTGCATGCAACCAACGAATGCTCTACCACCGGTTGCTTTTGCGGAAGTTAGACGTGTATTCTTGGTGGAAGTAACATTGCCTCCTGCCGCTACATCTAAGGTATTCTTCCATGTAAAGGATTTGTATACATGATCGAAGGTAGCCAAATCACTATTTGCAGCAGTTACGGAAGCCTTAACAGCAGGATTTTCCATCATTTCATCAGCAAGCTCCTCATTGCTAGTATCTGGATGTACTCCGTATGCAAAATAGTTGATAGACTGCATGCCCCATGCCAAAGCGGTATACATCTGGAAGCCGATGTCTGCTTTCTCGGTCGGTGCATATCGCTCTTGACTATCTGTATATTTCATACTAAATGACTGAATCGTAACTCCAGGAATATACTTCTGATTACCATTCGCATCTACAGAATTTTCTGCTACCAATTTTAGGTTCGTATACCAAGAATCCATAACCTGATGATTGGTATCCTGACCCTCATCACAGATCAGAGCATAATTATCATAAGTAAAGTAACCACTAATCGGTCCAACATCCTCTATATAATTCTTATAAAGACTTTCATCAAACCATGTGTTCCACAAAAAGTGTTTATAAAACGATTCTGCATATGTTGGCAACTGAGAAGTAAACAAAATCAACTCTGGATATTTTTCTTTTAAGTAACTTGTGATTTCACGATAGTTCGCTGTCTTATCTGTTGCTATCTCATCACCTACACCAAATCCACGAAAAGCCGGGAATTGTTTTAAATATCCTACATAACCATCCATGATATTTTTCCAATTGTTTGGCAAATTTGTGGTCAATATATGCGTCAAATAATCACAATGTACAATAACTCCAAGTCCGTTTCTCTGCGCTCCATTAAGATATGCACGCAAACGATCGTTGCTTGTATGAGCATATGCTTCTGTTGTAATCGGAGCCACAAACTCTGTATTCAACATAGTTAAGCCCGTATCCTTATACTCCTGTAAGATTGCATCAATCTCAACCTCTGACATAATCTTTCCATTTTCATCTACGATAGATGGGCAAGCATAAGCAAGTCTCTCCACCGTCAGATTTTCATCAAATACCGGTGTTCCATATGGTGTTGTATCGTTTTGCTCATACCAGAAATTACCCAACAAAACATCTCGCATTGCCGATATATCATTCGCATCAATCTTTCCATCCCTATTGACATCTGCATAAGTAAAATTCACTTCAATGTTTACATTTTCCACATTACGAAGAACTCGAATCAAATCTTGTGAATTTAATTTTTCATCCGCATTCACATCATATTTAACACCTGTATCCGCAAGACCTTCTATTACTGTCTCCCATTTCTCGCCTGTCCACTTTACTTTTGCTGATTCATAATACAGAATCTTGCCATCTTTATCACTATAACGTCCTTTGATTTGATAGACATTATCTGTCGGTACTGAATCCTTACCATACAAATCCGAAAGTGGCACATAATAGTTAACATCTGTCAGCTTCCACACCGGAATTTCCTGATGGAATTCACCATTCACATACAAACCATTTTTCATTGCCGCATCCGAGTTCGATTCTAAATACAGAGTGGTATCCGTTTCTCTCGCTTTTCCCCATGGTTGCAATTGATATGCTGCATTCCATGCTTCGTCTTTATCATACGCGGCTCCATCATCATATTTTGTACTAATTACAAATCCATTTATAGTACTTGAATTTACATGTTCTGCGTCTAGGCTTGGATAAATTGGCTTGTCAGAACAAGTAACATATCCTGTTTCGCGTATTCCGTACTGATTCATATAGAAGCTATAATCTTCTTCCACAATCCATACTTTGTTACGAACGTTACTTGGATAGCAACCTTTCTTCACAGTCACCTTTGCTTGAGATTGTTTCGAAAGGTTCGTATAATTAATTTCCAGAAACATGTGCTTTTGTCCGCCTTGCTTTCCAGTCACTGTAATTGGTTCGTTGTCATTCAAACTAATCTGAACCGGAAAGACCTCTGCTTTTCCATCCACCGCATACCAATTTTCTGCATCAGAATTTGAAATGTGTACATTCGTCTTTAAATAAAGATACCATGACCCCGTTGCCTGCGACGGATTTGTGATTCCTTCTATAGAAATTCTCACAGGATCTTCTGTTATCTTCCAAATTTCATTGGTTGCATCCCATTGCCATACATAATCCCTTGCGAGTGTGCTAACCTTCTTTCGACCATCATTTGTCGTATAGGTGATTGGAAGTCCTTTCATGAATGTCATGGTCTCTCCGTCTGTAAAGGTGAGTTTTGAATAAAGGCGAATTCCCTGAAATACATTCGCCGCATACACATACCAGTTTAGGAAGGTTCCATCCGCCTGAACATCATCCATCGAATGATTAGAAAACTTTACATACTCCCATGCTATATCCGGCAATTTACCTTGGCATGTTGTTCCACGATCCGAAAAGGCGTCTGGCATAATGGTAAGAGGATATCGATTGTAATCGCCATATTCTGTACCTGTAACGTTTGTTGTTGGTTGAGAAAAAACGTAAGTGTCATGAACCACATATTCCCATGTCAATTTCGTTCCATCATTTTTCGTTAAGGTAAAGATATAATCCGAATCCAAGATTACTGCATTCAACTTATTGTCTTTCGTATAGGTAACCGGCATTCCCTTTTTCAAGGTAAGTGTTGTTCCAACCGGTAGGGCTGATACAGCATCGGTGCTAAACCCAAGCTGTAAAACACTGGCATCAGAAATGAAGCGCACTGCTACACCAAGCTGTCTTGCCTCTTCAAATGTATAGTCTGAAAGTTCTACATATTTTTCTGCAATGGTCTGATTCATTGCATCAACCCTAACACCATCTAACTTCGTCCCTCCTGCTGTAAATGGTACATTGATATACTGCTCTAGATTCGTAGTGCTTTGTGCAACCGTTGTCTGTGTATCTGTTTTTAGCCCATACATCGGCACCGTCTCATCTAAGGATACAATATAGAACACTTGATTATTCTTATTATTATCTCCTACACATTCCACTACCTGCGTATGCGCTAATCGTGTCACACAGGCATTGCCGTCTGTATCTGTATAGTAAAGTGGCAATCCTTTATGAAAAACAATCTGATCCCCTTTTGATAAAAGTGTTCTCAAATCACCCCAATCCTGGAATTGAATACATTTATCGTTACTATTCAGAATATAACGCAATTTGATATTCTTTGAAGCATATTCATCAAATGTAAGGCCGCTAATGGAAATATATTCCCGATATTCCTCATTCCCGATAAAACTTGGTTCTGTACCTGCCGGGGCACGCATTCCATCTGTTGTAATATAGAACTGTGTCGTCGGCACGTTTTCTCCTTGTACAATGCCATTACCAAATTCTTTCCCATTAAATGATTTCTGCGTATCGATAGTGAATGTATTGGTATAATATCCTTGCGGTGTGCAATAATTATCACAATCGGTTCCACCATCTGCAAAGGTAAAGGTATATTCTCGGTCCAAAGTCACTGTTGCTGAAGAACCATTATATGTAATTGGGGCTCCCTGTGCGATGGTAAAACTCCATCCAGACTCAAATTTTCTTGTACGATTTCCCCATTGTACCTGAAAGGTATTCCCAAGAGCAAGGCCACCATATGTAAAGCCTTCAAAAAAATCCGCCTTTGTCATACCACCACCAAAGCGAACATACTGTTCAACAAACGCCTCGCTGAATATATTATTACTTGGATTTTCAAAAGCAGCTCCCGTTAATTCACATTTAAAATTCGCATGTCCTTTAGATAATTCATACCAAGCCGATTCCGTCTGCGTAATGGTCATCGTATTCTCCGCCGCCTTAGCAACCTCCGCCTCTTTCCCGGTGAAGGTCAAGGTGCCGAATGCTAATGTCAAGGTCAGGAAACAGGATAAAACCCGTTTCCATACCTTTCCTTTCCCTCTACTTGTCATTTTTATTTCCTCTTTTCTTTAATAACAAAACAGCAATTACAGCCAACGCTACGACTACGATTCCACCTGCAACCGGCCAGATCGGGAAATTACTTGTGCTGTCAGCCTGTGCATTTTCTACCGGAGCCTCTTTCACCACGATGGTCTTATCTGCCATCTTCTTGCCGTTATAGCTTCCGGAAATGGTATAGGTTCCGGCTTTTTCAGCCTTGAATACACCATTTGTAATCGTTGCGCCTTCTTTATCAACAGAAAGTTCTGTTCCTTTTGCCACATATGGATAAGTAACTGCACACTGTACCTCTTCTCCGGTAACACATTCATCCACGGAAGAGATAACTTCTGCCAGACTGGTATCCACGGTATCTGTCAGATATCCCGGACATCCGTATGCGATTGCAAAGGTACCTTCGTTGATAACCGGATCTTTCACATCCGTTCCCGCATGGTCATAGTAGCGGGTAATCAATCTGTCATTGATCCATACTTCAATACATACAGTAGAAGCATTGACATTCCAGATGGAGATGTCATAGTTATAAGTTTCCCCTGTCTTAAAGAGTGGATGATCTTCCTGCAAAGTCACATAATTCACACGATATACGTCTACCAAAGCATCGTTTTTACCATTCTTCCACAAATGGAGGGTCTGCTGTTCTACTTTCTCTCCATTCGTATTCTTGATGCTATCCCAAGTCATGGTCAATACGTAACCATTTAAGAAACTTGGATCCAGTTTGGAATCCATATCCACCGGTGTTCCACGAAGGATAATGGTCATCGGATTGGTAATCTCATCATCATACTCTTTTGTCATGCTAAATTGCATGGTGTAGTCTTTGTGCATCTCTGTTGAGTAAATGGTATTGTAGGTTGTTTCGTTGGTGCTGGTTACAGAACCATCATCGGTTCCTGCCGGCACGAATCCATCTTCGAATCGGAAGTCTTCCCAGAGACTGGCCGTCTTCTTCGCTTTCTTCAAATCAGATTTTACATATTCTGACCATACGCCATCTTTGTAGATGAGAGAATAATCCGACTGGAAGGTAATCTTATTGTCACCGGCGGATACACTGGTTCCTGCCTTGACTGTTACCATATCTCCGTCTTTTGCCTTACCGGTTACCTGTTCTACAATCGGGAAATAACCCAATAAGTTGTCGGAGCTTTCTGATTTGGATAAGCTAGTTACAATCTTCTTACCATTGTAGTAATACTCGAAATCCTGATAGCTCTGATACCATGCTTTTCCAGGGAAGGCATTGTCCATCTTGATATAGATATGATGCACCATCACATCCCATGCATTGATACCGGAGTTCGCATGCTGTACACTTACCATGTTCAGCTTGGTCTCTTTGATCTTCTTCATCGGCTTATCCTGGATCAGTTTGTTATAGACATAGCCGGTCCAGCTGCCCTGAATCTCGATTCCGTTTCGTCCTGCATTTGCCCAGGTCTTCGCACCATTCTTCAATTCCACTTTCATATTGTTCATGGTATTGCCCGGAATAATGCTATCCGGAACCTGTACGGTAATGTAGATATTATCCTGTCTTGCAGTAAAGGTATAGTCTTTTCCATTGATGGTCAATGGGAACTGCGCATAGACAGTACCATGTTCTGTTACCGGATTTTTCCGGAACTGGAATAACAGATACCACATCTTCGCTTCTGCATTATAGTAACCTGCTCCATTGGTTCCTTTGACAACAGTCTTGAGCCACTTGGTGTCTGTGGCCGGTTTCACCTCTGACAAAGCGCCTTTATACAGATACAAGGTGTAATCTTTCGTTAACTGAATGCCGGTTGTCATATCATTTGACAAGGCCTTTCCGGCTTTGATGGTAATCTTAGAACCATCTTTGGCATTCTTTGCCAAATCTTTGGCATATACCGGAACAAATAAGGTTCCTTCATAAGAATGCGCTACCACTGTATCAATTTTCTTTCCATTGACTTCCACGGTCAAAGTAGAGAAATTGGTCACATCCACGGATCCCGGAAGGGTTCCTTTTACATCCAGATAGATTCTCCAGAGGTTTCCTTCTTCAAACCAGCCGGATACTCCATTTAAGCTCTTCGCTGTGACTTTGGTATAGGAAGCCGGTTTTGCTTTTTCATATTTGGTATTCCATGTCTTTCCATTGAAATAGAAGGACACTTCTTTATAAGTCGTTCCTACTTCTCCCAGGGCAAAAAGTCCTTTGATGGTGACTTTATCTTTGTCTTTTGCTGTGATTCCTGCATCTACAAGGGCCACATACATCTTTCCTTTGTAGAAGCGTTTGATCGGTGCCGGGATCTTCTTACCATTGTAGTAGATACCACTCTTGCTATCATAGCTTGCTGCGAAGATCGAACTTGCCCAGGTCTCATCTACCGGAAGTTTGTCTGTTGTTGACAGATATAATCCGTTCTTATCACCACCATAGACGCTCTCGCGGTCTAAGGTTAATTCTACATTTTTGGACTTAATGGTTGGTTTCTTAACGAATCCTTTCATGGACCAACCGTATAAGTTTACATAGATTGTTACATCTTTCGTAAGCTTAATCGCACTCTTATTATCATTTCCCTGATAGGTTCCTGCTTTTAATACTATTTTTGTATCCTTTGTCACCGTCTGTGGCAAAATGGTTGATGGAATCATCATAAAGGTGGTTCCTTCATGGGATGCTTTGTACATTTCCATCGGAATGGTCTTGCCATTGATTGCAACATTTACCAGATAAATGGTTTTGTCTGCCGTTCCCGGTACGGTCTTATCCGGTGTCAGATACAGATGCCACATAGCAGAATCTGCTTTGTATCCACTTGCCTGATTAATTCCTGTGAGGGAGATGGTTGTGGTCTTTGGTTTCTTCACATAGCCATCCATGGACCATCCGTACTGGTTGATGTAGATTACCACATCTTTTTCTAATACCAGGTTATTCTTGTTATCACTGCCCTTTAGGGTGCCTGCCTTCAAGGTCATCTTCATATTCTTGGTAATCTTCTGTGGAACCAAGGAGTTAGAAAAGTCCATAAATGCAGTTCCCTCATGGGATGCTTTGATCAGCGCTACTTCTTCTGTCTTACCATCTACAGTTACTGTCACATAACGGTAAGCTGTCACATCTGCCGTTCCCGGCAAGGTCTTATTCGGAATCAGGTACAGATTCCAACGTCCTGAAAAGGCATTTAATTTGGTTGCTGTATTGATTCCCTTAAACTGTACTTTGGTTGTCTTCGGTGGTGCTACATATCCATCTGCAGACCAGCCATACTGGTTCCCATACAGGGTAAAATCTTTTTGAATGGTCAGCATTGCCCCTGTCTTTTCATCAATATAACTTCCTTTTTGAATCACCAATGTCATATTCTTGGTGATGTTCTTCGGAAGGACTGAGGAAGGCACTTCAAACCATACGGTTCCTTCGTGGGCAGATTTGAACAAGTCAACCAGAATGCTCTTACCGTTTAATTTAGCTGCAGCACCCGGAAATCTGGACTGGTCTGCCACACCCGGAACAGTCTTATCCGGAACCAGATAGAAATGCCAAGAAGATGTGCTTTCTTGATAAGAGGTTGCCTGATTCAATCCTTTGAAGGAAAGTGCTACCTCTTCCGGTTTCTCGACATATCCCTCTAAGGACCATCCATACTGGTTGGCATAGATGACAATATCCTGGGTCAGGTTAATGCCTTTCATGATTGTTGTATTCAATAATTTCCCTGCTTTTACCACAATCTTCGTATTCTTGGTAATTGTTCTGCTCATCAATGTTTCCGGCAGATACATAAATAATGTTTCTTCGGTATCTTTATAGAAACCTTCCCAGAGACTTACCTGACGATCATTGATGGTCACCTGTGGTGTCTCAAAGGTTCCGGTCCACTTGGTGCCCGGAAGTGCTTTGTCTGTGGTCAGGAACATATTGTAACGGTTAAATTCTGTATTCCATGACACACTCAAACCTGTCACTTTTACATCTGTATAATCAATCTTCGGCTGCGGCACTGCCCAAGTGCTTCCATTCCACTCTAAGGTGAAATCTGAGGCAAAGGAAATTCCTTGTCCCATGTCTGCGCCGACACCGGTCTGATCTGCAAAATAGTGTCCGTGGTAGGAACCAGCTTTCACTGTCAATCTGGTTCCTTCCGTTGGCTTCGCTTTCAACACATCGCTCAATGGAAGTTCCATAAAGAATAACTGTGCATCTGCTTTTTTTGCTAATACAGAAGTGGTAATCTCTGTATCATCTACCAGAACTTTTACATCTTTGTATAATACCTGCCAAGGTTCTCCCGGAAGGACTCCGGTGATATTGTAATATACATACCAGGCAGTTCCATTTGGACTTAAGCTCGTTGCTTCATGAACAGAACTGATGGCAACGTTGTTATATACATAATCGCCATCTATTACTTTCTCTCCGGTCCACTTAGATCCATCGAAGGTAAATTTGTGTTTGTTAAATTCTACAATCTTGCCACCACTGGTAAACTGTCCCTGTAAGGTTATGACGGTTCCATTGGTTGCTGTAATGCCTTTGTCGCCGATACATACATAATAGGTATTGGCATCTACTTTTCTTAAATATGTATGTGTCCACTGATTGTTATGGTAGACACCACTGTTCTCAGTCACCATCGGATAATAGGTAGAGCCCCATCCAATGTCTGTCATTCCATCATCAATGACTGCGCCATTTTCATAGGTTGTAATAAAAAGACCGGTTGCAGTGCTATCTTCCCGCACCTGTGCATCTACATTTGCTTTGTCTGCTGTCTTTCTAGGCTCTACATAATGGCTGCCATCCCAGCTAAAAGTATATTCCGGAATGGTTACTGCCACATCACCTGCCGTATTTACAAAAGTTCCTTTGATAACAATTTTTGCTCCGGCTTCCATCTTGTCCCAGCCGTCTACGAACCAGAAGTTGTTGGTCTTGTTGTATTTTACAAGGCTGCGATCTGTCTGTTTCACATCATTTAAATAGATACCGGATGCATCATCCGCTGCATAATAGCGATAGTTGTCCCAATCTCCATCTACGGTAGGAACCGCATCAAGTCCTGCATCTCCCTTAAAATAGATGACTTTTGAATTGGTGAGATGTTCTATCATATCTCGAATCTCTGAGCCGTACAGACTCAAGTTTCCTGAATGGTTTGCTGCTGCATTGGTCGGCAAGGTGCCAATCACAGAAAATACCAGCATCATCGCCATTAGAAAACTTAATACTTTCTTTTTCATGATAATCCTCCTATTTCATTGCTCCAAGTGAAGTATTGTTGGTAATCTGGTCTGAGAATGCAAAGTATACAGCCAATACCGGAATCATGGCCAGGATAATACCGGCAAACATCACCGGATAATCCGCACCAAAATCCACGAACTGGGCCTGCATCTGTTGCAAACCAAGTGCCAAAGTCGGATGATTTGGCAAGTACATGTAACCTGTCATATAATCATTCCATACAGCAATCACCGACTGTACCAGGAATATGAAGGTCAGCGGCAATGCCTGTGGATAGTAAATCTTGCGAAAGACCAGAAATTCCGATGCTCCATCCATGTAGGCTGCCTCCGCATAAGCCGGTGCGATCCCGCGATAGAAGGATGTCAGAAGAATCTGAGAAAATCCAAGTCCACCTGCACTCAGCAAGAAGACACCGATAAAGGTATCATAGAGTCCACTTGCATTTAAGAACCACATGGTAGAACTTCCCGCACCGATAATCGGTACAACCATGGAAATCCAGATCGCTGTTTCCAATACTTTCTTCCCTTTAAAATCAAATCTTGCCAATGGATAAGCTGCCAGATGTGGAAATACCAAGGTGGCAAACGCACTCCATAGAACTAACTTCACCGAGTTCCAGAGCATTCCAAACAGACCGTGGTTCTTATAGCTTAAGTTCTCCATGACCTGTTTGTAGTTTTCCCAGTCAAATACTTTGGAAAGATTAAATACATTTTCTGAATACTCAATTCCTGTCTTGAAGGAGTTTAGCAGCATCCAGACAAATGGAAAGATAAAAGTCAACGCTGCAAATACCATCGCAACATAGAGAATGGCTTTCAATACTTTCCATACCACCGTGCCCGGCGTCAGGGGCACTTTAATTTTGCTTTTCTTCATTTGTTCGTGCCTCCTTAAAATTGTGTATCATCCGCCCAGCGGTTGGTCAGCCACCGTACCCCTAAGGTAATCGGAATGGCAATAAGTGTCAGTAAGATTCCGTAGGCCGAAGCGACTCCATAGCGCTTCGCCATGGTATAATGCAGAACGCTAAGTCCAAAGGTTCCTGTGTTATTCATACCATTGGTGTTTCCACGCATCATCAACATAGACGGCATCGCCCAGCTAAAGACAGAGGAAATGGTAAGGGTCAACATGGTTCCTACCGTTGAGGAAATAAGTGGCAGAACAATCTTGAAGAAAATCTGCGGCTCTGTGGCACCATCTAATTTGGCTGCCTCAATATATTCCTCCGGAATACGGTTCATGGAAGATAAGAAATATAGCATATTCTGGCTAAATCCGGTCCATACACTAAAAATCAACAAGGTCGTCCATGCCGTATTTGGCCCAAGCCAGCCTTCCACCGGCCATTTGTCTGCAATTCCCAAAAAGTTGTAGATGACACGAAGCGGTCCGGATTCCATAAAACTCTGGAATACCAATACTAATACTACTGCCGAAGTAATACATGGCAGGTATAAGACTTTTCGAAGCCATCCATTTCCAGGCACTTTCGTATAAATCAGATAGGAGAAGATCAAAGATAACGGCACGTTGATGCACAATACCAACGCTCCCATAGAAAGGGAGTTCTTTACCGCAACCCATTCGTTCTCCACCAGACTCTTATCAAAGAGTCGAAAGACTCCTTCAAAGTTATCAAATCCTACAAAAGTTGGATTGTTGGCACCCAATGTATAATCATTGAATGCCATCCAGAACATATTCAGATTCAATGCTTGTGAAAAGATAAAATGTGCCACCGGCCATACGAGCATCAAAAAGATAAAAATGCTTCTTCGTCTTTGTCTCTTTTGACGCTCTGTCAGTTTCGTTTTTCCTTTTGTCTTGGTTTTCATGTTTATTTACCCTCTACTACACGAACTCGTTCTTCCCAGTTGTCGATTGCACGTTCGTAGTTTCCATAGACGTAATTGTATACGTTCTCTGTTACTGCAATTCCGTCTGCCTGATCTTTGGATGTGATCACTTCTCCGGTTGCTGAATCAATCCAAGTATCAATATCACCGAAATCTCCTAAGGATAATCTTGCAAATGGCGGGGTGTCCGGATTGTAGTAGTAACCGAGCATACCATAAATCTGCATCTTGTTGCCGGTAAATACATCGGCATAGGTAGATTTTGCTGCCATCTTCGCTACTTCATTAAACCAGCTTCCTTTTTTTACAGTAGAGTCATCAAAGCTAAAGCAAAGTGGTGACTGTAAATCTGTCTGAAGCTGTGGCATATATTCTTCTGAGAACATAAATTTCAAGAAATCTTTTGCATCATCTTTGTTCTTTGCACGGCTTGGGATGATGAAGAAGTCTTCTGTGTTGATGAAGGTATAGTTCGCATAACTTCCGTCTTCGTTCTTCGGCATCTCAACTCCTTTTGCAGTGATCGGTTCCCCTTTGTCATCGCTCATATATGGAATTGGCATGAAGCCTAAGTTCTCTTCATCTTGAATCATCTCTTTCATCTCTGCATACAACCAGCTTCCGGTCGGACACATCAAGGCCTGCCCCTGAATCAGATACTGCTGAGATGCGGTGTGATTATAAGAGACACAGTTCGGAATCGAGCTCTTAGATTCTATTTTTCCGTTGCTGTTCTCCTCTAACTGCAACAGATCTACCACTGCCTGATATGCCTGGTAGAAAGCCGGATCGTTAATCATCTCATAATCTTCTTTGGAATTGAAATATTTCGTCATGCCTTCTTCGCCTGCATATTGATAGAACCATGCTTTGGTGAAGAATTCTAACATTCCGGTCGAACCGCTCCATACGAACGGTTTTACATCCAAGGTCTCTCCGTTGGATTTGTATGTAAACATATCTTTCTTGTCGCCCTTTTTGGTAGTAGCATAAAGTGCATCCATTACTTCATACATTTCTTTGGTATTTACCGGATACTCATGATCTGCTTCCCATCCAAGTACATCCTGGCAGAGATATTTCATCATCTTCTTGTTGTAGACGATTCCGGTCGGTGCCTGGGTAAATGGCAGGATCATCTGTTTTTCGCTTCCGTCTTCTGCAATGATATAACGTCTGGTTGCTGTCATTCTGTCATTTAAAGATTTGCCATTTTCATCTTTTTCGTTCATGAAATCGGTTAAATCTTCCAAATGTCCGTTGTATGCCCACTGGCCCCAGATGGTACCCTGTGCAAAATAGATATCGGTTACTTCCAAAGATGTCGTATCCAATGTCGTTGTCAGGTTGTTAGACAAATAGGCATCAAACTGGTAATTTACTTTGGTTCCGGTCTTCTTCTCATAAGCCTCCGCTGCATTCTTCAACCAGTCTTCTCCAAGACCATTCATCTGTGCGGAAATGGTAAGAGTTCTTCCGTTGCTTGCTGCGCCGCCTTTGTCTCCGCCACATCCTGTCAGGCATCCTGCTGCCAGAATCAAACTCAATGCTGCAGATAATACTTTTACTGTTTTTCTTTTCATCTTCTTAACTCTCCTTCTTCTTATTTAATCGGGATGACGAAAATGCCATCTCCGGATTCCATTTCAAATGTATAAGAACCGTCTTTCAAGGTGATTTCTTTTTCTTCCCCCTTGATATAGGCAATGGCTTTGGTCGCCTCTTTGAATTTCACGGTAATCTTATTGCCTTTATTCGCTCCCGGATCTGTTGCATTTACCAACAGGAATCCGTCATAGCCATCTTTGTCTTTCATGCAGCCGATGATTGCTTCCTCGGTTGCCGTTGCAGATTCGATACGAGGTGCTTTGTAATCTCCTGCAAGCTGAAGTCCCATGCTCTTGCTCTGGCCTTCGGCTGCCAATCCCATGGTTCCTTCCCATTTGTAATTCATCAGCACATGGTCGAATTTCTTCACTTCTAAGTTGGCATCTTTGACTGCGTAGTAGGCATCGGTCTTCACCGGTTCTCCATCCGCACTGTCCGGATAATTGATCATTGCCGTATAGAAATCTTCTGCATCTCCACCTGCCCAGTGCTGCCAGTAGGTGAAATAGTTAATCTCCTGATAGCCGTAAGCCAATGCGCTATATAACTGGAAGGTAATGTCTGCCTTGCTTGTGATGGCACGTTTGTGGGCTTTCTGATATTCATCTCCCGGTGTACCAAAGGCACTTGACTGAATGGTAATACTTGGCGCATAGCCTTTTTCTTTTCCATTCTCCGCAACCAATCTCAGGTTCTGGAACCAGCTCTCATCGATTCTTGTGGTTCCCTGTACCGGATCGATCCACAGCGGATAGCTGTCATAAGCAAAACTTCCGGTTGCATCTGCATAAGCATTGACATAATCCATATATGCTTTTTCATAATCGTCAAAATGTTCTGTGGTCAGTCGTTTTACATCATCCACATAGATCGGAAGATAGGATGTAAAGAAATGTGCATCCGGTTTCAACTCCAACAGATAGCTCTGAAGGCTGCCAAACGCCTTGGCATGTTCAATATTCGGCTCATCTCGAAGGGTGAATCCTTTGAACATCTTGTATACGGAAAGGTCATCCACCATTTGCTTCAGAATCGCTTTGTCTGAATCCGAGATTCTGGCATCCGTACTGCTTGACAATGCCACCAGCCGGTTGGAATATACCACCACCGGAATCTGCATCTCTTCTGCAAGGTCCATGTATTTCTTCAGATCGCTGTCTTCGAAACTATCCGGCTTCTCATCCGTGGTATAGTTGTAATCATAGCAACCATCCTGCTCTGTCATCAGATAGGTGAATCCGCAATCGATGTAATCCTGGAAATCTTTTTTCGTAATCCAGCCTTCCCAGCCTTCCACCGGATCTTTTGGATTCTCGCCATAGGCTCCATTCCAATAACGATAACCTCCTCGTCTCGGTCCGCAATAAGCCGCCAACTCAAGCTGCTTATCATCGGTATAAGTCGGAACCCCTTCTTTTACATTCAGCGTCTCTTTCTTGTCTCCGCCGCCGCATCCTGTCAGACTGCCTGTCAATGCTGCTACCATAATCAGGGATGCCATGCGTGTTACATTTTTTCGTCTCATGTGTATCTGCTCCTTTCTAACTCTGCTCTATTTGTTCGTCATTTCGTTCGGTATCTATCTAACTTTCCACCTTTCTTTCGTCTATTATAACAAGAACCTGTATAATAGGAAAGGAATTTTTCGTCAAGCTGTGGTATTTATTCTTCATTTGTCCCTTTACAAATGAATGTGCATGGATTAAACTAGAAGACACGAAGAAAAAGGAGGCGTACGATGGCCGGAAAGCAACAGATTGAAGAATATTATTATCGGGATATGTGCCCTGTAGACACCCCTTGCTATTGTATCTTTCATAGTAAGGCGTCCTTACCTCATCGTCATATGGATTTCTATGAATTCTGTATGGTGACCGACGGCTGTTACGTGAGCACCCATGAAGATACCTGTTTTTCTGTCAAAGCTGGGGAAATCCTGTTTCTGCAATGTGGTGAATCGCACACCTTTGAGGATGTCCAGCCAAATAGTTTTCATTATACTTTCCTGATTACGCCGGAATATTTCGAAGCTTTTCAGGAGCGCATGCCGAATCTGTTTCCAAGTAAGAATTCGCCCTATATTCATACTAGTATGACTGGCCACCAGCTAACCTACCTGATCTATATTGCCAGTTCTCTGGCGGTTGCTTTTTCGAAGAATTCTATGGCGCTGGCAGATCTGTTTCTCACCAATCTGCTCTATATCATTACCAACCGGATTGTGGCAACCCCAACTACCGGCTTGGAGATCTATGCACTGGATCTTAAAAGGCATTATGACAACCACAATATGTTGGCCGATCATATTACAAAGCTCTATTCCAACTATCCGATCTCTCTTTCTACCTTGTCTCGCAGTTTTAAGAAGCTGACAGGTTGTTCCATCGTGGAATATCGGAACCAGAAGCGCATGGAGTATGCCGCCACCCTGCTGGAATCAGAGAATTACCGTATCGGAACCATTGTAAACATCTTGAACATTTCCGACACCAGCTATTTTACCAAGCAGTTTAAGAAATATTATGGTATGACACCACGGGAATACCAGGAAAAACATCGAAAATAATAAAAGGCCCCCTTGGAATCGCATCACACAACATGTATGCTTTCCAAGGGGGACTATCTTTTTTCTATCTTATTCTATCGCTATTTATCTTGTGCAGGCTCTTCCTGCTCCACAGCTGAATCCAAAGTGGAACGATATACCACCAGACGGTTGTACAGATATTCTGTGGATACATTCAGTAACATGTTGAGGATGGTCACCAGATATTCGTTCCATCCCAAGGTCTCTGCCAGATAATTTCCCAAGACCGTGGTGCACGGAGTAAAGACCAAATAGTAGGCAAATACCTGCAGCATGGCTTTGGATACTTGTTTTGCACTCTTGAAGGTAAACTTCCGATTCAGGGTGAAATTCCACAATACGGAGGTTACCAATGCAATAAGGTAACACGGCCAATATTTCCAATCCAGTAACTCATTCAGCAAGGCAAAGACTGCCATCTGAATGACCCCTGCCGATATCGAAAACAAAATGAACTTGATGATTCTTCCTGTCTCTTTCCAACTTTTTTTCTGCATTATTTTTCTCGCCTTTCTTCATTTTTCTTCCGTTTCCGATTTTTCATATGACATTCGCGTCCTATTTCCGATTCCCCCGAATCTCTTCCATCGCTTTCCACACTCTCTCATAGAGTTCTTCGCCTTTTTTCAAACCGCAGACTTCGCTCAGAACCTGTTCATAGTCTTCTTTTCCGGTCTCTGCCGCATCATAGAGAACGGCTGCCGCACAGGTCTGAATCAGTACTTCCGGATCCTCTCCGTATTTAGCAAGGAGGCGCATCGGTCCTAAGATTCGCTCCCCGGCTGCCAATTTTCGCTTCGGATCTCTGGCATTTCTCGCCACCGTATCGACGATGGTTCGGTCGCAGAATTTTGCCTTGGAAAGGGCTGCAAACTCTGCCTGATCCTCTTTTTCATATCCAAATTCTTGGCAAAGCACCCGATTGGTCACTTCATAGTTGGCATCCAGAAGTTCTAAGATACGCGGATCATTGGCCGCATCCCCATAATTCTCATATCCCAAAGTCCAGCCAAGATAAGCAATGACACAGCTTGCCGCATTATACGTATATAATTTCCGAGTCAGGAAATTCGAGAACTCTCCAACCGGTTTGATCTGTTTTGCTTCCGGCACATAGCCATTGAGCAAATCTGCATCGCACTGCAAATATGGATAATTTTCCGAATTGATATCCAACCCGTTCTCTTCGATGGTGGTACAAAATACCGTAGATTCGCTGACAGAAAGGTTCTCCATACCAATTGCCTCACGCAAGGTCTTGGACGGATGAGAGGCATTCTCTGCAGTGATGAGATACATCGGACGGTCTGTTGGCAGGATCGCTTTTAAGCTTGCTCCCACCTCCGGCAGATTCTGTCCGCCAACAGATACCAAAATCAATTCCACGCCATCTAAGTTGGCATGATCCCAAGTAGTTGCCTGATAGTTAGAAACAGAAAATACTTCTCTTACATTTCCAAAGAAGTGTACCTGAAAACTTCCTGCCTGGTTCAGCTTCTCTACCAGCTCCCTGTCTTTGTCGATAAATAAAATCTCTTGTCCGGCCTCTGCCAAAAGGCGTCCGATAAATCCACGACCGGTCTTTCCTGCACCGACAACTGCAATCTTACTCATGGATCCACCCCCATTCTTTTAACAGGGCGATCTTCTCTTTGATGAGCATTCCAAGTTCTCCATTTGGATCCAGCTCGCAGACATGCTCTAAGATATAATCTACACCTTCTTCTTTCCGCATCCGCACCAGTTCTCTTGCAAATTCATCCCCTTCACTGACATAGTAGATGGCTGCTGCAATGGCGATACATAAGTTATCCGGGCGAATTCCATATTCCTGTACCAGACGTGCAGAACCAACCAAACGGTCATCTTTACCCAATTTTCTCAATGGATCGCGGGCATTTCTCTCAATGAAATCGACGATGGTATAATCCTGTAATTTCCGTTTGGATGTCAGGGTAAATGCAAGCTGCTCATCCAATGGGAAATGGTGTTTCTTAGAAAGTGCCTGGGCTGTCTCCTGGTAAACACCCTCTAAGATCTTCAAAATCCGCTCATCATGTGCCGCATCTGCAATCTTCTCAAATCCGAGCAACGCGCCAAGGTAGGAAGTGGTTCCATTTGCCGCATTATATGTATAGAATTTACGCTCCAAAAATCCGGTAAATTCCGGGATTAATTTCAACCCTTGAATCTCCGGAAGGCTTCCTACGATACGGGAAGCATCCACCGGAAGTTCCCAGAAATCCTGTACATTGACAATCAACGGATCTTTCTCTAAAAGTTCCTTCGGCGACTCAATGGCAGAACGCATAATCACTGCCTCCGTCATTCCTACATGCTCCGCCAAATATGCTTTTGCTTCTTCACTAATGCTCTCTTCTACACCATTTCGAAGAATCGTTGCCGGCAGTTTCCAGTTCTCACAGGTTACAACATTTAAGTTGCCGCCTTTTTTTGCTTTCTTCTCAATAGCTTTGGTAAGGATTGGAATCAGGCTCACCAGATTCTTGCCGCCTACGGAAGTAAATACCGCATCCGCATCTGCAATGGCATCCGTTACTTTCTCTTCCTCTGCAAAAGACAGAGCCGAAACACCTTTTACCACACAGTTCTTGTCACTGTTTCCTAAGATATTGACCGTATACTGCCCACGTTCGTTAATCAAATCTACCAATCCGTCAAACTTCTCTACGAAGGTAAACGGAATCTCACTCAAATACAACAAATGTCCGATAAATCCTCTTGCAATCTTACCGGCACCTAATATTACACATTTCATTTCCTAAATCCTCCTAATTGCTTTCATCTGCTGTCTCGTAGCCGGGTACAGCTCTTTGTATATCTCATATCGTTTTTCTAAAAATGTCTGCATAGCTCCAGTCGGCTCCAACCGTTCTTTCACATGGCAACATGCTTCTATGGCCTCCTGCTCATCTGCAAATCGTCCTGCCCCGATACCTGCTACCATCACCGCTCCCAGAGCAGAGGTGTCTTTTTCCTGCAAGGTATAAGCCGGGATCCGGAAGAGTTCTGTCTTCAACCGGTTCAGTACCGGGTTCACCGACGCACCTCCGGCAATGCACAATTGGCTCGCCTCCGGTCTTCCCATATGCTCATAGATATGATATAAGCTAAATGCCACGCCTTCCAATATGCCATAGGTCAGTTCGTCTTTGGTGCATCCTGCCTGAATTCCGAAGAACATCCCACTGGCTTCTCCATCCCAGATAGGTGCCCGCTCTCCCCGCAGATAAGGAAGAAATATCGGTGGATTCTTTTCCATCATTTCTTCTAGGGATACCTTTCCATCTTCTTTCAGATTCAGGGCAAAATCCAGGGATGCGCCGCTAGACGCAGTCACTCCATAATGCACATGGTTCTTCAGATACGGACCGCTTACCATGGACGTCGTAAGGCTTGTCTGCTCTTCAATCACACCCAAATGTTCACTGGTTCCCGTAATATCGAACATATCACCCGGCTTGCCAATGCCCATTCCGAGTAAGGATGCATAGTAGTCATTTAATCCAATATATACCGGAATCCCTTCCGGCAGATTGCTATCTGCGCAGTCTCTGGTCACACCTGCCAGATCCGTATGTCTCATCATCTTCGGCAACTGCGACTCTTCTATCCCGAGCCATGATAGAAACTTCCGACTAAAGGTTCCTGTTTCCAGATTGGCAAGTCCCCGCCAGGAATAAGGATCTGTCACCCAATTGCCGGTCAGCTTCTGACAGATAAAATCTTTTGGCTGGCAGATCTTCTTTGCTTCCGGATACTGTCGCCGGATATAAAGAAGTCGGGGCATCGGATAAGAAATCACATCCGGATGAGGCATGGAGATCTCTTCCAAAAAGGTCTCTTGCGAAAATTTCTGTTTTACATAGGCTGTCTCCTCAGCTCCAATGGGACTATCCCAGGAAAGGACTTCCCTCTCGTCTACTATATAGGTTCCTACCTGAGAGGAGAGACCAATGGCTTCTACATCTGTCAGATCCAGCTGCCGAAAGCTCTCTAGCACGGCCTGCCACCAGCCCTGCGGATCTTTTGCCCCATAGCCGGAGGTGGCTTTTTCCACCCTTCCGTCCCCATAGCGTTTCACCAATTTGACTGAGGAAGTTCCCAAATCAATTCCCAATAACGCTTTTTCTTTATTCATGGACAAAAACCGCCTTCACAAATCCTTCCGGCCGTTTCCGAGCCAGTTCCAATCCTTTTTCGTAATCTTCTAAGCCATTCAATGCGGTGGCGAAACATTCAATATTCACCGTGCCGTCCGCCATCAGATCAACCGCTTTCTGATGCTGGTTCCAGTTGTTTCCTGCACCGATCAGACGCAGGTTATTCACATGGATATCGTCAATGCGAATCTGCATAACTTTTCCTCTTCCATATCCAGCCAAAGCTACGGTTCCGCCTTTTTTCGCCAATTTCAATGCCTGTTGGATACACTCTTCGATTCCGGTAGCATCAATCACCACATCCGTTCCACCCGGATGAATCTTCTTCATCTCCTCTACCAGATCCTGCTCCTTGGTGGCAATGGTATAGGATGCCCCTAATTCTTTGGCAATGCCCAGTCGTTTCTTAGAGGTTGCACATACAACAATCTTAGATAATCCCATAGCTTTTGCCGCTGCAAGGAGACACAAGCCAATGGAACCTGCGCCGATGATTACGCAAGTGTCACCGAATTTTGCTCCGGTCTTTTCTAAAGTTCCCAGTGCAACACCAAGTGGCTCGCAAAATGCACCTTGTACAAAGGATACCTGCTCCGGTAATTCGCAAAGTCCGTATGCCGGTACAATGACATATTCTGCATAAGCTCCGTCTCTCCGGAACCCAATCTCTTCAAAATCTTTACAATATCTCCAATTACCGCTTCTGCATGCTTCGCATTTCAAACATACCACATCGCTGCTTCCTACAACACGTTTGCCAATCCAGCGGCTGTCTTCCTCGCTCCCTACTGCTTCCACGATTCCGCTCCACTCATGACCCGGTGTCAATGGATAGTTCGCCGGAATGTTACCATCTAAAACTTCCAAATCCGTTGCACAAATAGCTGCCGCCTGTACTTTTACCCGGGCAAATCCTGCCGGCGGCTCAGGTATCGGCTTCTCTGTCAAAGTCACGCAACCCGGTTTCTCAATCACAACTGCTTTCATAAGAACCTCCTTTTTTGCGATTCTGAATTTCTTTTCTCTTGCTAAGTGTATCACACTGTGATAAAATAATCAATAAAGATTGTATTTTTTATAAGGAAGGAGAATTCTATCGTGAAAGAGATGATTTTACATACTCCACTTGCCCCGGGGCAGGTTGGTATTTTCTATCTGGGACAGGAAGGCATGTTATTAAAATATGAAGATCGGTATCTGGTTATTGACCCATACCTTTCTGATTATGTAGACCGAAACTGTTGTGACTATGTACAATGGGTACGTCGGTATGAGACCCCGATTCAGGCAGAAGAATTGGATTTTGTAGACTATGTGCTCTGCACGCATACCCATTATGATCATGCAGATCCTGACACCTTAAGCACCTTGGCAAAAGTGAATAAAAAGGCGATTTTCCTTGCACCTGAGCCGGTGAAGGAGACTTTGGTTTCCTATGGTATTGACCCATCCCGCATTCAAGGTGCCATCAGCGATGAGGCTATCGCGTTGGATGGTTTTTCCGTTACTCCGATTCCGTCAGCACATGAGGAGTTGCATGCGGATGAACACGGAAATTATATGGAGCTTGGTTATAAGGTAACGGCAGGAGACATGACGATCTATCATGCCGGTGACTGTTGCCTCTATGATGGTTTGAAAGAGCGATTGATGAACGTGGATGTAATGATGGTTCCGGTGAATGGTCGCAGCTATTTCAAGCGCTATCATCAGGATATTATCGGTAACATGACCGCCGAGGAAGCAGTAATTCTGGCGCAAGAGACGAAGGCAGGCTTATTAGTTCCAATGCATTTTGACTTGTATGATGTCAACTGTATCAATCCGGCCCATTTCGTAGATACCTTATTTACTCTGAATCCGACCCAGAAGTTTCATATCTTCATGCCGGGCGAGTGCTATGTAGCTCGTAAATAGGCCTAATTTTAGGAGAGTAGTTTTTGCTACTCTCCTTTCACTCTATCTCTTCCAACTATTTTCCCCAACCTGAAGCGGATATTCTCTTCCGTCTAATTCCACTGTTCCTAAAATCCCTTCCGGAACCTGCACCCGATAGGTATCCTGATCCCAGGCAATCTCCAAGCGACCTGCCGGCAAATCATACCATGCCGAGAAGTTCTCGAGATTTTTCGGGAAATATGGTTTTAACTGTACCTTCCGCATTCCCGGCTGGCTGCGATCTTCCCGAAGGCCGGACAGAGATCCGTGAATAAATCCATCCACTGCTGTGAACATATGATGGTCTAAGGAAGACTGACCAAGCCAGCATTCTCCGATGGTTCCATGACACATATTCATAAGATAAACCCATCCCGGATACGTATCTACCGTCACCATCTCCCATGCCAGATCAAAATAACCATAATCACGAAGCATAAGCGGCACCAGGAACGCGCCAAAAATACCACCTTGGATATGTCCATCCGCTTCCCGAACAGAGGCTGCCAATTGTTTTGCTGCCTCTTCTTTATCATCCGTCATATCAAAATAAAGCAGACATGCATAATAGGTCTGGCAAGGCGTTGATTTCCCTTCTATCTCCTTGATAAATGCTTCCCGAATTGCCTGAGACTGTTCTTTCGCCCATGCTTCCTCTTCACGATTACCAATGACTGCGGAAATCTTTGCATAAATGTCATACATGTGTTTCGCATAGCAGGTTACCAAAACCCGATCTTCACAAACCGGAACTTTCGGCGGATTACACCAGTCGCCCAGACCGTTATAGAAGATGCCGGAATCAGACTGGGTCTCTAAAAATTCCAGATATCGTTTTAATGCCGGATAGTACCGCACCAATCCCCCTAGATCTCCGGTGAAGAGATAGGTATTCCACGGAATCACAAACAGGGCTGCATCCCAAGTACTTCCGCTTCCCCATTGGTATCCCCAAAAAGAGGTCGGCGCAATACAAGGAATGGCACCATTTGGCCGCTGACAATCTACAATATCATCCAGCCATTTGTAATAGGACTCCTTCATATCCAGATTGTAAAGTGCCTGGAAGGAGGATAACATGGCATCTGCTGTCCAGCCATTCTTCTCTCGGTGCGGGCAATCCATTGGAATATGCACATAGTTTGTCAATAAGGAACGAACACTTGCCTGATGCAATTGATTCACAACCGGATCTGAGCAAGTATATCCTCCAATGGTCTGCAGATCCGTATGCATATCACGGGCTACTGCTTTGTGAATCTTCACATTCGACGGATTGTAGAGAAGTACGTAACGGAATCCGTGGAATCCAAAATCACTATGCCAGGTCTCTACCCCATCTCCTTTTAAGAAATACATATCTTTGGCAAAACGATCCGAATATACATGCTCTGACACATTCTGGCGATCGATGGAACCATCTGTACGGATACGTTCACTGTAGAAGATTTCTACCAATTCTCCCGGTTTTCCTTCCACCGTTATCTCTACATTTCCTGTAATGCTCTGCCCAAAATCGTAAATGTCCGGATAGATCTCAACCCCTTCATATTCGCCTAAGACTTTCACTCCCGGCATCGTCTGCTGTTCTAAGATGCCACCCGGTCCTCTTGCGATCTTAACCGGTCCAAACCCTTCTATCTCTTTTCCTGCCTCATAGGTCTCTCCTCCTCGATGGGAGTTGAAGGTCGTACGGCTTCCTGCCACTTCCCAAGAAGAATCTGACACCAAATAGGTCTTTCCATCCACCAGGATCTCACAGATCATCTTCGGACTAGCTTTCCAAGCTGCTTTGTTAAAACTCCAGCCATCCGATTCTTCCTGGTTAAACCAGCCATTTCCGCATGTGACTTCAATTACATTTTCTCCTTCTACTACGCAGTCCGTCAGATCATAGACTTGGTAGAGGACACGCTCATCATAAGTGGTAAATGGCGGCATCAGCACTTCTTCTGTAATGGATTTCCCATTCACCTTTGCTGTATAAAATCCCAATCCACAGATGGCAATGGTCACATTTTCTCTATTCTCCAACTGAAATTTCTTACGAAAAATCGGCGCAGAACCATCTCCTCCTACCTGTTCAATCCATTTTGCTTTCTCTAACATGATTCTTCCTCCATACCCTGTTATCCTATAATGCAATCTCTACCATCTGGCTGCCAATCCGAACCACCAAGCCATCCGGCAACTCGCCGTTTATCACATCCTGCAGTTCAGATAGCGGAATGGTAAAATGATATCTTTTCTCTTCTCCTGGCTGCATAGCCATCTTTTCAAATCGTACCAATTCCCATGCCCGATGCCGAACACTGCCGCCCACTTTGTGGATAAATGCAAGAACCGTTTCTTTGCCTGCCTGCTCTCCGAGGTTTCGAAGACCTCCTTCGATCTGCAATTCTTCTCCTGCCACCTGCACCTTCGGCATATCATACTCAAAGGTGGTGTAGGATAAACCAAAACCAAAGGAATAGGGATTTTCCATCTCCTGTGCATCGCAGTATCGGCGGTTTGGCACGTAGGTATTATAACATGCCGGCACGCATCCCGGTGTGCGAGGCAGGGAAACCGGCAATTTTCCCGACGGATTCACCTTACCAGTCAAAATATCGGCAATGGCACGTCCCCCTTCCTGTCCCGGATACCAGCAGATCAAAGAAGCATCGGATTTCTGAATCAATGGTGTAATAGCATACGCCCGGCCCATCACGAATAGGGTCACTACCGGTTTTCCTATGCTTCGAACTGCATCCAGTAATTTCTCCTGTACTTTTGGCACGGTCAACCCTGCAAGATCCCCGCCTTCGCCACAATCAATAAAAGTCGCAGACTGCTCCATGGCACCATTTGCCAGGAATTTTACATCTCCATGTCGAACACTGCTGCCGCCCATGCAAAGGACTACCACCTCACAGTCTTCCACTGCTTTAAGGCAAGCCGCATCGAAATCCTCCTCCCAGTAACTCCAGCCTCTTTCGTAGACCGCATTCGGAAATGCCTCTTGAATTCCTTCCCAAATATTGGTTCCTTCTCCCGCTTTCCGGTCGGATGTATAGTCGCCTAAAAGGGAATAGATGTTGGCTCCATTTTCCCCAAGGACGCAAATCTTCGTATGCGGCTGTAATGGCAGGAGATGGTTTTCATTTTTCACCAAGGTGATGGACTCTGCTGCCATCTCATAGGCGAGCTCCACTCCTCTCTCATTCGGCATAAATTCTGCCAATGCTTCCTGTGAAATGTATGGATTCTCAAACAATCCCAGTTCGTATTTTTTCTCCAGAACTTTGATGCAGGCCCGGTCAATCAATGCCTGCAATTCATCGGATTCTCTTGCTGTCTCCAGCAAAGTACTGAAACATTCTGCATCCTGCAAACTAATATGTACCCCTGCCTTCAGCGCTCGAATCGCTGCTTCTGCATTGGTAATCTCCACTTGCGTCGCTGCCGAATAAATTCCATTTCCATCCGACAATAGAATCCCTTCGTATCCCAGCTCTTCCTGCAAGACTTCCGTCAGGTAATGTTTTGATAAATGGATTGGCTCACCATTCAACGCATTATATGCTACCATCATCATATCGCAACCGCCATCAATGGCTGCTTTCGCCGGTGGCAGAAGGATCTCCCGAATCTCCCGCTCAGATGTAGTAATCGGCATGGCATTTCCACCGCCTTCGGAATCTCCGGCTCCAAAGAAATGTTTGGCGCAGGCTACCACCCCTGCTTCTTTTAACCCTTTGCATCCCTCATAAGCATAGCAAGAAGCCAGATAGGTGTCCTCCCCATAACATTCTTCGCTTCTTCCCCATCTCGGATCTCTGGCCAAATCAATCATGGTAACCAAGGCAATATGATTACCACTTGCTTTTAACTCCTGTCCAATTCGATGCATCATTCTTCCATAAAGCTCTGGCGCAAAGGCTGCCGATGCTCCGAGACCTGTCGGATACATGACACTTCCCAGAGACTGCATACCATGGGATGCCTCGATATCAATCATCACCGGAATCCGATGCGCAGAATGTTCCATAACAAAATCCTGAAATTCACGAATCATCTTCTCTCTCTCTTCGATCTCAACCCCATGTCCATAACCTTTCTTGGTCCAGGGATCTCCCCGAAACAAGGCACTGATCACGCCCACGCCGGTCTCTTTGGCAGTCTTTTCTAATTCTTTTGTAAAAACAAATTTATCATCTACTCTCTCATAAGCTTCAAACCCCGGAATCTGGTGGGTAATCTGCCCTACTTTTTCTTCCAATGACAACTCTGCACACAATTTCGTCGCCTTTTCTAAATTAGTCATCTCTACACTCCTTTTACATCTGTTTACGCACAATGCTATATTCATCTCCAAACTGATAATACGGACAATCGTGAAATTCTCCTTTCACGAAACGATACATCTCATCCTCGTCCAAATCTTTGGAGCATACATAATATTCGTACTCTTCGTCATATTCATAATGCATACAGCTCTCGCAGTTTCCTGCTATCTTTTTTGCCATGATACGCGCCTCCTTTTGCCTATAAAGTCAGTTTACTGTCTCTGATTCCCCCTGTCAACTGCACTCATTCCACATTTTCATGCGATTTTTCGTCTAGTGGTTTACTTTTCTGTTAAAATATATTAAAATTTGTAAGGATAACAATTTGTAAAGGAGATTTAGATATGAATATTTCATCATTGCAAAAAGCCAGATATGAGTATTCTCCGAAGCTCCCAGGAATGCTGAGAAATGGTATTTCTGAGATTTGTGTAAATGAAGGAGCAGAGACTCAGAGCGTGGCTGATCAGGACAAAGTAAAAGCACTTTTCCCGAACACTTATGGTAAGAAAGAGATTACCTTCCAGAAAGGTGAGAACACTTCTCCGGCGAAGAAGCAGATCGTAGGTGTGATTCTTTCCGGTGGACAGGCACCAGGTGGACACAATGTCATCTGTGGTCTTTACGATGCTTTGAAAGCAACCAGCAAAGATAACGAATTATACGGTTTTAAAGGTGGTCCGAGCGGATTGATCGAAGATGATTATATTATCTTTGACGATGCTTACATCGACCAGTACCGCAACACCGGTGGATTCGATATCATCGGTTCCGGAAGAACCAAATTAGAGACAAATGAGCAGTTTGCAATCGTTGCAGAAGTATGTAAGAAACATGGTATCACTGCTATCGTAATCATCGGTGGTGACGATTCTAATACTAACGCAGCTGTATTGGCTGAATATTTCGCAGCACACAACACAGGCGTACAGGTAATCGGATGTCCGAAGACTATCGACGGTGACTTGAAGAACGAAGATATTGAATGTTCTTTCGGTTTCGATACTGCTACCAAGACTTACAGCGAGATCATTGGTAACATCGAAAGAGATGCCAACTCAGCTAAGAAATACTGGCACTTCGTAAAAGTTATGGGTCGTTCTGCTTCCCACGTTGCTTTGGAATGTGCATTGGAGACACAGCCGAACATCTGTCTGATTTCAGAAGAAGTTGCTGCTAAGAAGATGTCTCTTTCTGCAATTGCAGATTACATTGCTGACTCTGTTGAAAAGAGAGCTGCAAAAGGTATGAACTTTGGTGTGGCTGTTATTCCGGAAGGTGTTGTTGAATTTGTACCGGAATTCTCTGTATTGATTCAGGAAATCAACGAATTACTTGCAGGAAGCAAAGCAGATGCATTCAATGCATTGCCATCTTGGGATGAAAAATATGCATTTATCGAAAGCGGACTTACAAAGGAATCTATGGACGTATTTGCCATCCTTCCTACCGCGATCCAGCAGCAGTTATTCTTAGAAAGAGATCCACATGGTAACGTACAGGTATCTCTGATTGAATCTGAGAAGTTATTCTCTGCTATGGTACATGACAAATTAGAAGCAAGAAGAGCTGCCGGAACTTACAATGGTAAATTCAGTCCTCTTCACCACTTCTTAGGATATGAAGGAAGATGTGCATTCCCATCTAACTTCGATTCTGACTACTGCTACTCACTTGGTTACAATGCATTCATGCTTGTACAGTATGGCTACAATGGTTACTTATCTAAGATTTCTAACCTGTCTCAGCCGGCAAGCGAATGGGTTGCAGGTGGTATGCCGATTACCAAGATGATGAACATCGAAAGAAGACACGGCGAAGACAAGCCCGTTATCAAGAAAGCTCTCGTTGAACTTGACGGCGCACCCTTCAAGTACTTCGAAGCTCACCGTGAAGAATGGGCAGTTGATACCTGCTTCAAGTATCCCGGCGCTATCCAGTACTACGGACCTACAGAGGTTTGTGATATCACAACAGTTACACTTGCTCTTGAGCAGGCAAAATAAATTATAGTAATAAACGCCGGTGCATCTATGCATCGGCGTTTTATTAGTTAATAAAATCTGATTGCGCTATACTAGCATTACGTATACCGCAACTTATTTATACCACATGACCTAAACAAGTTCTGCAAAAATATTTCATTTTTACCAAGAAGGAGATTCCACCGTCATAAGTGAAACTCTAAGCAAATCTTTGGATATCTTACGTCCCCATTTCACCTTTCCGCCATTATTCCCTTCTGCAACAGTTATATAATCATCTCCTTTTGTCAAGACAACAGCGGAATGATTTCCGTCAACAACAATATCTCCTGCCTGCAGCAAAACCCAACACTCTTCAAACTTGGCATTAATAGCTTCGTCCTGCCCTGTATAGCCTTCCGGAATCCAAGCCGGATTTTTACTTGAGAAAATAATTTTACCGCCGGCATTGTCCGTACACCATTTAGAC
>CAYVDA010000015.1:0-34643 GCA_964450635.1 uncultured Faecalimonas sp.
GTTACTTTGTAGTCAGAACCCGTCTCTCTCTTAATAGAAGAGATTGTCTTGTCTGCGTTAGTTACTGCCTGACGTTTTGCCGGCTCACCAACTAATCTTTCTCCTGTCTTTGTAAATGCTACAACAGATGGTGTTGTTCTTGCTCCTTCTGTATTCGCGATAACAGTCGGCTGACCACCTTCCATAACAGCTACACAACTATTTGTTGTTCCTAAATCAATACCAATAATTTTTCCCATTGTTATATCCTCCTTAAAATTAATTTGCTACTTTTACCATACTGTATCTTACCACGCTATCTCGGTAAGTATACCCTTTTTGGAATTCTTCCACGACGATATTCTCGCCTGCTTCCTCATCTTCCACATGCATCACTGCATTGTGAAGATCCGGATTGAATTCCTGACCAACTGCTTCGATGACTTTAACATCAACACCTTCTAACATGGTCATGAGTTGCTTGTAAATCATATCCATACCGGTTACGAAAGGTGCTTCCCTATCTTCTTCCGATACAGCCGCAAGCCCACGCTCAAAGTTATCTACCACCGGCAGGAGCTTCTCAATAATATCTTTGGCTCCGATTTCATACATGGAGGATTTCTCCTTCTCCGTACGCTTGCGATAGTTATCAAACTCTGCCATCTGTCTGGTCAGCTTATCTGTCAAATCAGCGATCTGTTCGTCTCTCTTATCTTTCTTCGGTTTCTTTCCAAATAACTTCTTATTCTTCTCTGTCTCCGAATTCCCTTCCGCATCTTGTTCTTCTGCTTCCGGCTCCGTTGTCTCTACTGTCTCTTCTTTTGGTTCTTCCTGCGGCTCTTCGACTGCTTTTTTCTTCGCCTCTTCCACCGCTTCTTTCACCATCTCTTCTTTACTCATTTCTTTCTCCAATGAATTGCCACCTTTCCTTATTCTTTATGGAATATCGCATCCAACTCATTCATCAAAGTCTTCAGCGTCTTCATTACATGTTCGTAATCCATTCGCTTCGGTCCGATGATTCCTATGGTTCCCTGCATTCCTTCACTTAATTCGTAAGTTGCAGTTACCACACTGCAGTCTTTCATATTCTGTACCGGAGTCTCATTCCCGATATATACCTGAATTCCTCGATTCTCTTCACTAGATAAAGTCTGGGAAACCAAGGTTGCCAATTGTTGCTTCTCTTCGAATGCATTGATAATCTCCTGGGCGCTCTGGTTATCGCTGAGCTCCGGATACTTAAATACATTCGTAGCACCACTGGTATAGATCTCGTAGTCGTTATCTGCCTGCAATACATTCCCTACTGCATCTAATACATCACTAACCACTTCCCTGTGTTCTCCTGCCATCTCTTTTAATCTGGCAATCATACCAAGATTAATCTCTTCAATGGCAAGTCCATTCAGGTTCGTATTCAGTAACATATTCAGCTTCAACAACTCTTCATTACTGAGTTCTTCGGTTACAGTGACAATCTTATTCTTGATAATATTGCCTTCCATGACGATGACTGCCACCATCTGGTTCTCATCCACTTGGGAGAGCTGAATGAATTTCAACTTGTTACGATTGTAGGACGGAGCCGAAACCATCGTCGCGTAGTTGGTGTTATTGGCAAGGACTTTCGCTGCCTGCTTCAGCAGCTGATCCATCTTATCTGCCTTCTCTAACATCTGTTCCCGCATCTCGGTTACTTCTTGCTCTTTCTCTTCCATCAGCATATCTACATACCAGCGATATCCTTTATCGGAAGGAATACGTCCTGCAGAAGTATGAGGTTGAATGATGTAACCCAAATCTTCCAAGTCTGCCATCTCGTTCCGGATCGTTGCTGAACTTAGGTTCAAATCCGTATATTTTGAAATGGTTCTGGAACCAACCGGTTCCCCTGTCTCCAGATAGGTCTTGATGATACTTTGTAAGATGATTTTCTTACGTTCATCTAATACTTGATTCTGTTCCATATCCACCCTCCTTCTTGTTATTAGCACTCAAAAAAGAAGAGTGCTAACATCTGATTATTAAGATAACACTCTCCCTTTTATTTGTCAACATTATTTATAATTTTTTTATATTTTTCTTGCCAGCGATGAACACAGCGGAATGCATATGGTTTTTCACAAAAGGAAAACCGGAAGGCATCTTGCACCTTCCGGTTAAACACATCAAGCATACTTTCTTGCTAGAATATAAAATCAAAGTTCATAACATCCAGGTACCAGCTGCCACCTACTTTAATTACATCTACCGTCATCGTGTTATCCACACTCTCTCCGTCATATTTAATATGAAGTTTCACTTCCACTTCCTTCGCCGCTTTGACCTTGATATCAAATTCTTCCTCATACTCTTTCTGAATCTCTTCCAACTCGTCCCCTTTGATATCCTTGTCATCTTGAATCTTATAATCTATTTTATACTCTTTCATAAAATCTTCCGTCTTTTTTGCAGCATCTTCTAGTTCTTCTTCCATTTCTTCATAGTCTTCTTTGGCCTTTAACTCTTTCGGAAGCAAATCCAGAATATCTTCGTATTCTGCACGTGTTACCGCTTTCATATACTTCTTTACCGTCGACTTGTAACCACGTCCACCAAAAAGGGAGCATGCCAATATAATCACCAAAATCGCCGCTACACCAACAACTGCAATACCGATTTTCTTCTCTTTTCCTCCCATGCCTGTGCTTTTACCGACTGTGCTACCGCCTTCACCTCCAACCGGTTGCTCCAACGCAGCTCCGCACGATCCGCAGAATCTTACGCCATCCTCATTCTGTGCTCCACATTTTCCACAATACATATCATTTCCTCCTTTGTACGCTCACTTCTCTTCAAGAAGCATCTAATTATAAATATTTTATCACTCCTGTAAGTTGGATACAAGGTTTCTTACCATAAATTTTCATTTTCCAGAAGAAGTAATGCACTTTGTCCGGCACCTAACTCCATGCTGATTTCTTTTCCTTCTATAGATTCAGAAGTGGTATCCTGATTCATCCGGATTGCCTTGCAATCTTTTGTGAAATTAAGACGTATCGATTGGTTCTCTGTCAAATGACAATTTGTCACCAAAAGTGCTGTCTTTCCATAGTAGTCAAAGCATCCCACTAGAGCATTCGCCCCTTCTACGGACTGTAATTCCTTATAAGAATTCCGCAATACTGTCGAATTCTCAAGACTATCTAAGATCTTCTCATCCTTTGCAATCACACCTTGATGTTCTGCCGCCATCAGAATATGATCAATGGATGCAATATACTGATTCATCTCTTTTGCCGCATCAAAATATCTGGTATTCTTCTCTCCATTCGCACTGATCAAACCAGAGCGATTGTAATCATAAGGATCCTTTTCGTTTCCTTCATTTTTCGCTGCCTCGTCCGCTTGAATCAACTGATAATATTGGATTCCCCGTGCTCCAAAGCTCAAGGAAGCATTGATAATCCACTGCATCTCTGCCTTTGTTAGCAGATTCTTCTCTGCCGTATCCATATAATTGGTTCCAGAGAAAATGGTTCCGGCCTGTGCATAAGCCCAGAATGGCTTTCCTGTGGCAATGGATTCGTTTCTTGCCAGTTCCAGATTCTTATAAAATCGCTGGTAATCTGTCGTTCGTTTCCCCAATCTACTCAGTGTTACCGGATATTTGTCATAGGATATCATCTCTGCTCCTGCTTGTAGAATCTCCTGCAAATAGCCGGTATAGATCTGATCATTTTCTTCATTCACCTTCAAATCATACGGGTAAAGATTCACATAACCAGAGAGATTAGCATACTTTTGAACGAGTGCAATTCCCGGTGCGAAATCTTTTAAATACCGTCCACCACTTTCTGACATATAGGAATCCGTATAAGGCTCATCTACCACATGGATGCCAAGGAAGGACTGATACTGACTATACATTCCGACCCGTTTTGCCATGGCATCTTTGGTTAGATAGCCGGAATTAACACCGCCATGGTCAATATGATGATCCAACACATGGACACCAATTCCATACTGTTCTGCCAATTGCAGATTCTTCATCGGAATATCCCCATAGGTACTATTCGAAAAATCGTTGGAGTCAAATACAATGGTATTGATTCCTAACTCCTGTATCTTTTTGTAAATATCAGCATTTACAAATTTATCCGGTTCCCCGTCCTTGTAGTAGGATGGTCCATTAAATCCTGTGATCGGCATAGTTCCATTTAATAATGTATCTGCTTTCGATGCAGCAAAATCATGCTCGTTCAAAAGAAGGGAGCGAAAAATCCGCTCATCTGTATCATCTAAGCTTCCGTTGAAATCAAAATCGGAAGCATAGGTCGTCACGGAATCTTGGTAGGAAGTCGCAGTGCATTTTTTCAAATGGAGCAAATCCTTTAAATCGACCTTGCCGCTACCATTGGCGTCTCCTCTTTGATAAAGTACCACTTGCTGCACATATTTTTCCTGTTCTTCAATTCTGGTAATCTCATAAATTCCCGGAGCCGCTATCTCTTCTCCTACTTTAAGTGCATATTCCTTACCGTCCTTCGTAACTGCCACCGCACCGCTTTGACTGGTGAGCAGATAGGTTCTTCCATCATCCACATTATAAGCGAACGCATTCCCATCCGGATAAGCATGAAGCGCATCATAATAACCCCATGTCTCTCCTAGTTTCTCAATCCTGGCCACCTTCGGGAATACAAACGTCAGATTCCCTGTGCCAAAATCACAGACAAAGCTTCCTTCTAACTGAATCTTTTTGCTTTCCACAGCTCGATTTACCGCGTCCCCCTGCAGATATACATAGCGAACATCACTTTTACTATCGTACGGCGAGAGCACCACGGTGACCTTCTCCTTCTTCTGATTCAACAGAAGCTGTGTATTTGCAGATGGCCATGCTGACGGATCAGACAATGCAGCAAGGGATGCATTCGGAACCGTAAACTGAATCTGCCCTGTTTTCACATGGAACGTGGAGTAACTAAGCGGTAGCTGCTCCGTCGCAGCCACTACCTTCTTGGTTGGCATCTGCATTCCAGCCACCGCTAGAATCAGGCATAAAAATATCTGTAATCTTTTCTTCATCTTCGTTCTATCCTTCTTGTTTTCGTCATTTACATGCCCATACATTTTAACAGAATCCTATGTTGAAGTAAAGACAGATTTTCGCTATTCTAAGGTCTGGATTTCCGCTGGAATTTCGCTATTCTAGGGTCTGGCTTTTTCTCCGCACCACTTCTTCTTCGTAGCAGCAAAAGATAGCATCTACTTCTTCTTCCTTCATCTTCGGTGTCACAAGACTTATGATCGGCACCACAATCAATCCTGCCAGCATGGCGATTGCCCCTGCATTAATCGGAGATGCAATATAGCCGATAAACATATTGGAAACTGTAATTCCCACTCCACATAAGAAGCTTCCCCAGACTGCCGCCCGTGTCACTTTTTTCCAATATAAACTATACAGGAACGGAGCTAAAAAGGCGCCTGCTAAAGCTCCCCAGGAGATTCCCATCAACTGCGCAATGAAAGTCGGCGGATTCAAAGCGATGCCAACCGAAAGCACAATGAAGAATACAATCAAAATCTGCATAACTCTTACCTGTTTCTTCTCATCCATTTTCTTAAATACATTGTCTTTTAAGCAATCCAGTGTCAAAGTCGAGCTGGAAGTCAATACCAGCGAAGACAGGGTAGACATGGATGCGGATAGAACCAATACCACCACAATACCAATCAAAATATCCGGCAATTTGGATAACATAAATGGTACAATACTGTCATAGATTACAGAACCTTTGGCATCATAGATTGCCGCATCATCAAACAGTCGGCCAAAACCGCCAAGGAAATAGCAGCCTCCGGATATCACAACCGCAAACAAAGTGGAAATAATGGTTCCTGTCCGTACTGCCCTCTCGTCCTTGATTGCATAAAATTTGTGCACCATCTGCGGAAGCCCCCAGGTGCCAAGGGATGTCAAAATTACCACGCCAAGAAGATTCAATGGGTCCGTTCCAAAGAAGGAAGCAAAAGCACCCTGCTGTCCTGCTGTTGCTGCCACATCACTTTCAATGAGTGAAAGTTTGTGAATGGCTTCCATAAATCCGCCCTGTCCGCTGAGTACTGCGCCAATTACTGCCACAATTCCAACCAGCATAATAATGCCTTGAATAAAATCATTGATGGCAGTTGCCATATAGCCACCTATAATTACATAGATACCGGTAAAGAGTGCCATCCCAATGACGCAAACACTATATGGGATATCGAATGCCATTCCGAACAACCGGGAAAGTCCATTGTAAACCGATGCCGTATATGGTACCAAAAATACAAAAGCAATAATCGATGCCACGATTTTTAACGATTTGCTACGGAATCGTTCGCCAAAGAAATCCGGCATGGTCTTCGACTGCAGATGTTGGCTCATAACCCGGGTTCGTCTTCCTAAAACGACCCATGCAAGCAAACTTCCGATAATGGCATTGCCAATTCCAATCCAGGTGGAAGCAATTCCATATTTCCATCCGAACTGTCCTGCATATCCAACAAATACAACAGCTGAAAAATAAGAGGTCCCATAAGCAAATGCTGTCAGCCACGGACCAACACTTCTTCCACCTAAGACAAATCCGTCTACACTCTTCGCATGGCTTCGGCTATAGACACCCACTGCCACCATCACTGCAAAAAATACCACCAGTAATCCAATTTTCACTATCATATCTGTGTTCTCCTTTTCTATTCGCACTTTAAAGCGTTACGCTTTAAACCGTTACGCTTTAAAGTGCTAAATTATGCAATAAGGATACCACGTCACATTTTGATTGTCAAGAAACTTTTTGTGGCACTTCTATTCAAACAGCACTTAAAAAGGAAGGCTATACACCTTCCTTCTTTACCACATCATTTTGTTTCTTATAAATACACTTCTGCGGCACATAGCCTCGCACCATGGACAAGGGATAAATCTGTGACTCTCTCCCGATAACGGTCCCCGGATTCAAGACACTGTTGCATCCTATCTCCACCCGGTCACCAATCATAGCACCGCATTTACGTAATCCCGTGCAGAAGACTTTCTCTTCCGCTCGAATCTTCACCAAGGCTCTGTCAGATCTTACATTGGAAGTTATGGCGCCTGCACCGAAATGCGCCCGATATCCCAATATGGAATCCCCTACATAATTATAATGTGGAATCTGAACCTGGTTAAACAGAATCGAATTCTTAAGTTCCGTAGAATTACCAACCACTGCCCCTTCCCCTATAATGGCATTTCCGCGAATATAGGCGCAATGGCGAATCTCTGCATCGTGATCCACAATAACAGGACCTCTTAGATATGCGGTAGGTGCTACCATAGCAGACCTTGCAATCCAGATATGTTTGCCGACTTTTTCATATTCATCCTCTGATAGTGTCTCGCCCAATGCCAAAATATAAGCTTCGATCCCCGGCAATGCCTCCCAAGGATACTGCACTTGTAAAAACAAATCTTTGGCTATGGTTTTCTCCAGATCGTATAATTGTTTCACTTCCAACTCTACCATCCGGTCACCTCGGCTTCTGTTTATTTTCCTTTTTTATAATATGCAGCTGCCTTCTGATAACATCCTTGCAGCTGATATTGATTATTCAATGCCAGGACACCTGCCGTCCGGCTTTTGACAAAATTCTCCAGTTTCGTCATATACTCTTCGGAAGTAATACTTCCTTCTGCTACATAAGTCAATCCCTTTTCCCAGCTAGCTGTAAGTTCCGGATTCAGTAGGGAACGAATCGAATTTCCTACCACATCAAAAACCATCTCTCCCAGCAATGTCGGAGTAATAATCTGGGTCTTTTTATTCAAGGACAAGTATTTGATACTAATTAATTTCTTCAAAATCTCTGCCCGGGTCGCACTGGTTCCGATTCCGCTTCCCTTAATCTGCGCCCGCAATTCTTCATCCTCAATAAGTTGGCCCGCATTTTCCATGGCCAGGATCAAAGAACCGGAATTGTAACGCTTCGGCGGAGAGGTCTCTCCCTCTTTGATCTCCAAGGCCTCCACCGGAATCTGCATGCCTTTCTTTAACTGAGATACAGCCGCAAACAAAGCTTCATCTGCGCCTTCCTCTCCTTCCGAATCCTCACTTTTTCTCACCGGTTGTCCGGCTACTTTTAAATATCCCGGATCCTCTAACACTTTAAAATTAGAAAAAAAGCTTTCTTCCCGCAGTCTTGTAGTCACTGCCACTTTCTGATAGACCGCCGGCGGATAGAAAATGCTTAAAAACCGTCGTACAATCAAGTCATAGACCTGTTTGCCGGTAGGCGAAATGCTATTTAAGGCCGATAAGCCCTGCCCGGTCGGAACAATGGCATAATGGTCTGTAATCTGCTTGTCATTGACATAGCGGGTCTTTTCTAACCCTTTATGCGAACCAAAGCCTTTGATATCATTTAAATACGGAATAGCCATGGCATATTTGGATAATCCATTGAGATTCTTATGAATCTCCTTGGCAACTGCAGTCGATAGAACTCTGGCATCGGTTCTCGGATAGGTTACCAATTTCTTCTCATACAACTCCTGCGTAATCTGTAAGGTCTGGTCCGGACTAATCTTGAAGCGTTTGGAACATTCATTCTGAAGTTCCGCTAAGTTAAATAGCAACGGCGGATTCTTCTTTTCTCTCTTCTTCTCTAAGGCTGTAATCTCTCCCACCATCGGCTGGGTCTCAGACAGATAGGAAATCAATCCTATTGCATCTTCTTTTGCCTTGAATCCGTTCTCTTTATAGAGTGCCGGATGCTCAAAATAGCGAGACCCCTTTACCGCTCTCCATTCTCCTTCAAAAGACTGGTCTCCTGCCGAGATTCGTCCTACCACACGATAGAATGGGGTCTTGACAAATTCGCGGATTTCCCGCTCTCTTCGAACGACCATACCAAGAACGCAGGTCATAACACGCCCGACGGATAAAACGGTATATTTGGTATTTAAGAACCTGGATATACTATTCCCATATTTCAGAGTAAGTAAACGGGAAAAATTGATACCCATCAAATAATCTTCCTTCGCCCGTAAATAAGCTGAATCTGCCAAAGCATCATATGCCGACAGGTCTTTTGCTTCCCGGATTCCACGCAGAATCTCTTCCTCTGTCTGAGAATCAATCCAGACACGCTTGCGAATCTTTCCTTTTACCTGTGCCATCTGCTCCACCAGACGATAGATATATTCTCCTTCTCGCCCGGAGTCGGTACAGACGTAGATCGTATCCACATCTTCCCGGTTCAAAATCCCGCTGACAATGTGAAACTGTTTCTCCACACTTGGAATGACTTCGTAGAGAAATTTTTCAGGAAGAAACGGCAGGGTCTCAAGACTCCACCGTTTGTATTTTGCATCGTAGACTTCCGGATAGCTCATCGTCACCAAATGGCCGACACACCATGTCACAATATCATGGTCTGCTTCTAAGTATCCATCTCTTTGCTTCGTATTTAATTTTAAAGCTTTTGCGAACTCTCTGGCCACACTTGGCTTCTCCGCAATATATACTGTTTTTCCCATATCGTCTACTTTCTCTTTCGAGCAAATGCTCTCTTATTCTTTGTGGGCAATATATCCTTTTGCAGTCAAGGTCTCAGCGCAAAGGATTGCACCACCTGCCGCACCGCGGACAGTATTATGTGAAAGACCTACAAATTTGTAATCATATACGGTATCTTCCCGCAATCTACCTACGGAAATACCCATACCCTTTTCATAATCCACATCCAGACTTACCTGTGGACGATTGTCTTCTTCCAGATACTGAATAAATTGTTTTGGTGCACTTGGAAGTTCTAATTCCTGTGGAAGTCCACGGAATGCACGTAATTTCTCAATCAACTGCTCTTTGGTTGGTTTCTTTGCAAATTTCACAAAGACAGCTGCTGTATGTCCATTCAGAACCGGAACACGGATACACTGGGTTGTAATCACTGGTCCATCCGCCTTTACAATTACGCCATCTTCTACTTTTCCCCAGATACGAAGCGGTTCCTGCTCACTCTTTTCTTCTTCTCCACCGATAAATGGAATGATATTTCCTAACATCTCCGGCCAGTCTTTGAAGTTCTTACCTGCTCCGGAAATGGCCTGATAGGTTGTTGCAACCACTTCTGTTGGTTCAAATTCCTTCCAAGCGGTCAAAACCGGTGCGTAACTCTGGATGGAACAGTTCGGCTTCACTGCTACGAAACCTCTTGTGGTTCCCAGTCTCTTCTTCTGGCTTTCGATGACTTCGAAATGCTCCGGATTAATCTCCGGCACTACCATCGGCACATCCGGTGTCCAGCGATGTGCGCTGTTATTGGACACAACCGGTGTCTCTGTCTTCGCATAAGCATCCTCAATGGCACGAATCTCTTCTTTTGTCATATCTACCGCACTAAATACGAAATCTACGCTTGCTGCCACTTTCTCAACTTCATTCACATTAGCAACCACAAGGTTCTTCACTGCTTCCGGCATCGGAGTGGTCATCTTCCAACGATCTCCCACAGCCTCTTCATATGTCTTACCTGCTGAACGTGGACTTGCTGCCACTGTCACCACTTCAAACCAAGGGTGATCTTCCAAAAGGGCGATGAAACGCTGTCCTACCATACCTGTTGCTCCAAGAATACCTACTTTTAATTTCTTATCCATTGTCATTCTCCTTTATCCGTCTTTCTACCACGGACACATGTCCGCCTTTCACACTATGTTATACGATTTTACTAATTTATGCAAGTGTTTTTTGTGCATCAAGCAAATATTTTTCATATACCTGTATACTCTGTTCCATGGACGCCTTACTCGGGGCACCGATGGTGGTTCGCTTGTTCACACATGTCTCCATACTAATGGCTTCATAGATATCCTCCTGGAATGCCGGGGAAATCTTCTGATATTCTTCCAATGTCATCTCATCTAAGGAAATGCCTTTTTCAATGCAATACAAAACCAACTGACCCACAATTCCATGAGCATCCCGGAATGCCACGCCATGATTTACCAGATAGTCTGCTGCATCCGTTGCATTGGTAAATCCACCTTTTGCACTCTGCTCCATCTGGTCTTTGTGAAATTCCATGGTGGATAACATGCCGGTAAACAGGGCGATACATCCTTTTACCGTATCCATCGCATCAAATGCCATCTCTTTGTCTTCCTGCATATCTTTGTTATAAGCAAGGGGAAGTCCCTTCATGGTGGTCAATAATCCCATCAAGGCTCCATATACACGACCGGTCTTTCCACGTACTAACTCAGCAATATCCGGATTCTTCTTCTGGGGCATAATACTGCTTCCGGTGCTATAAGCATCATCCAGTTCCACGAACCGATACTCATTGGTATTCCAGATGATAATCTCCTCTGAGAAACGAGATAAATGCATCATAATCGTAGATAATGCCGACAAAAATTCAATCAGATAATCCCGGTCGGATACCGAATCCATGCTGTTGCCGGTCGCCCGATAGAATCCAAGAAGCTCCGCAGTATAGGTCCGATCCAATGGATAGGTTGTTCCTGCCAAAGCGCCACTTCCCAAAGGACACTCATTCATTCTCTCATAAATATCATAGAGTCTTCCCCGGTCACGCTTAAACATCTCAAAATAAGCCCCCATATGATGTGCCAGCGTAATTGGTTGGGCTTTCTGTAAATGGGTAAATCCCGGCATAATGGTCTCTGTATGTTCCTTCATAATAGAAAGCAAGACTTCTAGGAGTTCTTTCAAAAGGCCATCCACTGCCACAATCTCATCCCTGGTAAATAGCTTCATATCCAAAGCTACCTGATCATTCCGGCTTCTTCCCGTATGTAACTTCTTACCCGGTTCCCCGATTCGATCAATCAACGTCGCCTCCACGAAACTGTGAATATCTTCATAGGCATGGCTGATCTCCAAACTGCCATCTTCCACGTCCCGCAGAATGCCTTCCAGTCCTTCTTGAATTGCTCTTCCTTCTTCCGCTGTCAGAATTCCCTGCTTTTCAAGCATCTTCACATGGGCAAGACTGCCTCTGATGTCCTGCTCATAAAACTTCTTATCAAAACTAATGGACGCATTGAAATTATAAACCAACTGATCGGTCTCTTTGGTAAAACGTCCGCCCCATAATTGTGCCATAATCATCTATCCTTTCTCACTTCTGATGGAAAATTCACATCCACAATAATCCTGCCTATATAGTCCATATTCCTTCGACAATTCAATCGAGCGCTTATAGCCATTCTTCTTTTTAAAATCAGAAGGCAAATACTTCACACCCACCTTCTCGCCAATCTGCATGCCAATCTCATTGAGCTTCTGTGCATTCTTAAGTGGGCTAATGCTAAGGGTCGTAGTAAAATAATCGTAGCCACCTTCCTTGGCAATCTTTCCTGCCTCCGAAAGCCGCAATGTATAACAGCCAAAGCATCGACTGCCACCTTCCGGAACCTGCTCCAGCCCGGATGCCATCTGATAGAAGCGTTCTCTGTCATAAGCGCCTTCCAGGAAATGCACCGGATACTTCGTCGGCATCTTATCAACCAGCATCTGTTGTTCCTGCACCCGCTTAGCGTATTCCTCCGGCGGATAAATATTCGGATTATAATAGAATACCGTAACCTCAAAATAATCGGACAGATACTCTAATACATAACTGCTGCAAGGTGCACAACAACTATGTAAAAGCAACGTCGAAACCTTGCCCTCTTCTGTCTGTTGTTCAATAATCCTCTCCAATTCTTTCTGGTATTGCATCTTTTCTCCACCCATATATCTTAAAAACTACATGTAAAATCTATTATACTCGTTTTCCCTGCCACAATCAAGCACCCCTTTTCAGATTTCACATAAATTAAACTAGAATCATCTCTTTGGGAGGTGTTGCATGAAACCCTTATTAGAACTGCAAAACGTAAGCTACGCATACCATACCCAGGCAGGAGAAACACCGGCAATCTCTAACCTCTCCTTTTCTGTATATCAAGGAGAATTTGTCAGCGTCGTCGGCCCCTCCGGCTGCGGAAAATCCACATTGCTCTCTCTTATTACCGGCCTTCTAAAACGGGAAGCCGGTTCCCTTCTTTTTCACGGAGAAGTTGCTGATAAGCCGCCGATTCACATGGGATATATGTTGCAAAAAGATCAACTCCTAGAATGGCGTACCATTTACCAAAACATCCTCCTTGGACCAGAAATTCATCATCGTCTGACCAAGGAGACAAAGGCAAAAGCCACTACTTTGCTAAAACAATATGGACTCTGGGAATTTGCTCATGCCAGGCCAGGCGAATTATCCGGCGGGATGCGACAACGGGTAGCTTTAATCCGCACTTTAATGTTAGATCCTGACCTCTTGCTTCTGGATGAACCCTTTTCTGCCTTAGACTATCAGACCCGGCTGACGGTAGGTAACGAGATCGGTCAGATTATACGAGAGAAACATAAGACTGCTCTTTTGGTAACCCACGATTTATCGGAGGCAATCAGTCTCTCAGACCGGGTTCTGGTCTTGTCTAATCGCCCGGCCACATTAAAAGCCAATGTTCCTCTCTCCTTTCCTTCGGAGCAGGATCGCCCACTAGCGCGCCGGGATACACCCGCATTTAAGACTTATTTTCAACAAATCTGGAAGGAGTTGAACGACCATGGATAATCTCTCGATTCATCAACTTGCCTATTTAAAAAGACTGCGCCGCCATCATCTCTTGGTCAGAGGGGGAAGAATGTTTCTGTTGGTTGGATTTTTGCTGTGCTGGGAAGGCAGTACCGCCTTCGGGCTCCTCGATTCATTCATCTTCTCCAGTCCCTCTAAGATTCTGCTTTGTGGCCGGAACCTGCTTTTGGAATACCGGCTCCTAAACCACATCTGGATCACGCTAGAGGAGACCCTTCTGAGTTTTCTGGGTGTTACCATAGGAAGTCTCTTCCTTGTTATTGTGCTGTGGTATTTTCGTCTCTTATCAGAAATTTTGGAGCCGGCTCTAGTCGTTTTAAACAGCCTGCCAAAATCCGCCTTAGCTCCCCTTCTGATCGTCTGGTTGGGTGCCCGCCCAAGAACCATCATCCTCGCCGGTATGTCCGTTGCCATCTTCGGATGTATCCTAAACCTCTATACCGGTTTTCAACATGTGGATCCGGAGAAATTAAAACTCATCTATACCTTAGGTGGCAAACCCTATCATGCCTTATGGAAAGTGGTCATCCCAAGTTCCATTCCGATGATTATCAGCAATATGAAGGTCAACATTGGCCTCTGCTTAGTCGGCGTCATCATCGGCGAATTTCTAGCTGCAAAAGAAGGACTGGGATACTTGATTATCTACAGCAGCCAGGTCTTTAAGATGGATTGGCTCCTTCTTTCCATCTGTATCCTCTGCCTGCTGGCCATGGGACTCTATACCCTCATCCAGCAATTTGAAAAATGGTATCTGAAACGTGCGTAAAATGCATGAAAGCAGCTGCAATATTTGCAACTGCTTTACATACTTCTCTTCTATTTTCCTATTTTTCAACCAGGATTGATCGAATAGAATCAATTTCTGTCTGTGTAATTCCAATGGATTTCATATATGCTTCCGTAGCCTCTGCCATGGTTCCATTTGGTGCATAAGCTTTGACCTGCTCATACATGGTTTTAAAATTGCCAAGCACCATGGTTGCCGCTGACTGATTATCAGCCGTTCCACTGACAGAGAGCAATGAAAATTCATAATCTAAGTATAAATCTTTTTCACTTGCACCACAGAGGGCATTGATCAAGAAGCAAATGGTTCCTGTACGGTCTCTTCCAAGAGAACAGTGTACATAGATTGGATAGTTCTCTGCATTCGCAAACAACTGAATCTCTTTAACCAAAGCATCTTTGTAAGCCGGCGCATTGATTCCGGTCACTTCGCCCCAGTAATAAGGACCACTGTAATTTACATAGTTTACATTGGCACCCAGTGGAGAAGTCTCAAGACTGGTCTCTGTGCTATTGCGCAAATCCAGATCGGTCTTAATTCCCAGTTCTGCAAACTGTGCTTTTCCGCCCTCTGTTACATTCTCCAACTTTGCGCCACGGTAGAACATGCCTTGCTTGATCTTGCCGCCATCAACGGTTGTCCAACCACCGGCATCCCGGGTGTTCGATACTCCGTCTATGGTCAGCGCCCGCACCGTCGCTTCCGTATGGAAACGCTGTACGCCTGTCGTCTTCTGTCCATTGCTGACGATCCAGTAATAATCCGTATCCGCAAGAAGGTTCTGAAGTTCTAATGTAGTCCCTTTGGTCGTATAGGTTTTGGCATCTGTCATATCTGCTTTTAAAGAAACCTGTACGGTATAGCTATCGGCCTGATCATAATCAAACCAGCGAAGGATTGATGGCTGACGATAATAAATATCTTTTCCATTTTTGATGGTTTCTGCTTTTCCCGGTGTATAACCGTCAAGCAACTGTGCTGCCTTCTCTCCTGCCAATGCCGTAATGCTGCCGTCAATTGGGAATACTGCCAAAACACCTGTGTCTGTCATCAGATAGCGGGCCAATACAGTCTGATCTGTTGTATTTACTTCCTTATTTCCATCCATGTCCAGAGCTGTCTTACCAAGTTCCGTCACCGTTCCACTCTCCAGCTTCTGATTGTATTTTAACATACGCATATAGTCCTTCAAATTTACATTGCCGTCTTCCGTACCATCACCAAGGCGATAGAGATATAATGATCTTGTATAGGTCTTTCCGTAGTACTCATAAGTTAAAGTATGGGAACCAAGTTTGCTATAGGTCTCTCCACGCTTCAAGGTCTCTCCATCAATGGTGACTACATCTGCATCAGAAATGGTATAAGTAGCATGATCCACATCACACCAGTGCGCTTCTGACAAGGCCGGATCCTCATAATCGATACCGTCCATCACTCGATAATCTTCTGTATAGGTAATCGAAATGCTGTCAAAATAGCAGGTTGCCTCTCCCTTTGCACGGAAGGCAAGGATAAATCTTCCTAAATATCCATTCTCATCTTTTACCGTAGCATTGGATTTGAGAAGTGCCGTAATATCAACATCGCTCCATGCTCCAAACGTTCCGCCAAGAGACTCGTAGGAAGCCTTTTCCCAGCTTACGCCGGAGGATGTGGATTCATTGGTCAGCAGACGGAATTCTGAATTGCCACTAGTCGCATACGTCGGCACATACATCCGAACTTTTACTGCTGTCACCTTAGACAGATCAATCGGCACATAGAAATCTACCGGCACACTGGCATAATGAGAAGTTCCTCCTCCATATACAGAATCGGTAAATCCTTCCGGTACAGAAGATGTATCTGCAAGAAGAGTTGCTACATTGGCTTTGATCAATGCATCTTTTCCTTCTCCCTCTAATACTCTCGTACTAAAATCTATTCCGTTAAAATCATACACATCCGTCTTGGTCACTTCCGGCTGCTCAGGCTGATTTCCCAAGCTGCTGTTATAGATAAATTTCTTGCTGGCGCTTTCATATACATAGCCATAATCTTGCTCTAAGCGTAAGACCTTTGTCTTATTTTCCTTGGTCTCATAAGCAATTGGGAATCCTTTCTTCAAAAGAATGGTGTCACCATCCTTAAATGTAAATTTTCCCGTTGGGCAATAGAAACGCATTGCCTGGAATCCATCCAGATGATATCTTCTAAGATACCATCCGTCATCGATCAGATCCTTCGCTGTCTTTCCTTTTACTTTTACATAGTTGGTCAACAATTCGCTTTTGTTGTCAAAATCTCCCTGGAAGGTGGCCTTTGCATCTGCAAATAAGGTACCATCAAATCGTACATCATAGTAGTATGCTCCTGCTTCTTCTGCCTGAGATAAATTGCGGATTGCAATGCGGTAACTACCGTCTAAGACAAAATTCAATGTTAATGCTGCTCCGTCATTGGAAACAATGTTCAAGACATAGGTCTCATCCAAAATTGCTGATTTTAAGGTGCCATTATCCATATAGACAACCGGCATGCCTTTTTTCAAGCGAATGTAAGAGCCGGCTTTCAGCTGTTTCATGGCTTCCTCCTGGAATCCAAACTGCAATACATTTGTTGTCGGAATATAGCGGATAATTAGGCCGGATTTGGAAAGTTGTTCTCCTGCTTCGGAAACCACTTCTATATATTCTTCCGCAACTTTATCCGTCAGCACATCCGGTGATACATAGGTTTCTGATGTGTTGGTATTATCAGAAATCCCAACATTATAACTCTGCTCAGCCACACCGGAAACGGTCTGTGAAAATGAAGGATTTGCCGTTGTAAAGGTACTTAATCCGTACTTATCCCCATCCTCTAATTTCACACCATAGAACACCTGGGTGTTATCCGGATTCGATCCGGTACATTCATAGACATATGTCGCATCTAAATTCGCTCTCCACTGCGCACCTGTGGAATCCTTGTAGAAAATCGGGAAGCCTTTTTTGAAAATCAACTGATCTCCTGCTGTCATGCTTTCGCGTAAACTTCCCCATTCCTCAATCTGAATACACCTTGTGGCATCGTCTAAGATAAAGCGAATCTTAACTCCATTTTCTTCCAAATCTTCAAAGGCAAGATCTCCTAATTGGAAATAGTCTTTGCATGCCTCATCCTTCACAAAAGAAGTATAGGTTACATGATAATTCTTCACCTCTGTATTGGCGCCATCGAACATAATCGCCGCACCGGCTCCTTGCGTACCATTACCCCAGATTCCCAGATTTCCCAAAGAAAATGTAGCGGTCTGAAGGTTATCAATCTTTACCACATGCTGGTTATCTGTATTGGCTTCGTTGAAACGAATGGTATACTCTCTGTCAAGTGCCATATATCCGGTTGCACCGGCGGTATTGACATATGGAAGCAACGCTCCTTTTGCAATGGTAAAGGACCATCCCGGCGTAAATGCTTCCGTACGATTCGCCCAATTCAGCTGTAAGATATTGTTGGTTGCAACGTAGAAGCTCACCATACCATTTACCAGATCCTGATAAGTCATACCACCATCGAATGTGATATACTTCTCTGCAAAATCTGCATCAAGAAAATTCTGACCATTGGACTGATAATCCGTAACCGTTGTCGTATAACTCAGATTCATATAACCGTTATCATTTTTATAACCGGACCCCGGCAAGGAAAGCCCATACTCCGTTGTAGTAATGGTCATCGTGCCTTCTGAGGCTGCTTGCACCTTCGGCATTCCCACATACAAGGTGCTAACTAGCAATACCACTGCACTTAATAAAGCCAATCCTCTTCTCTTCATCTTGTTTTCCTCCTTTTACTGTAAATCATTTTCTATATTTACAATGCTGTGCGTCTTTCTGGACTGTTCAGCAGCAAATACACATAAATGTCCGTAAACCGAGTCTTCCAATGATGTAATGGACACGGAACTATTGTCTCCGTTGAAGCAACGAATCAAATCATGCATAATGGCATAATCGCCACCATTATGTCCGCCATATTTGGCATTGTTAATCGGATGTACTTCTACATCCTCTGAAGTTCCAAATAAAATGGTTTCCGAAGGAACGGTAATCTTGAATTTATTTTCTTCTACATCTCCTTCAATCTCTCCCTTGGTTCCCACAATATGAAGTCTTCTAGATGGTTTCATACTTCCCGCAACTAAGGTAAAGTTTGCTACCGAACCATTTCGGAAGGAAACGATCGCATCCTGACGGTCTACAATATCGCCACCGCAGGTATATGCACATTTTCCGTAAATATCATGCCTTAAGAATTCTTCTTTCTCTTCCATGGTAATCTCATCTAACGGTTTGTTCATCCGATCCCATACCAAGAATGGCATGACATCCTTCTGTAAATACAAATGCTGTGCATTGTACAAACATGTTTTCTTATATGGACATTCATAGCAATATTCCGTTGCCCCTTCCGGTGCATTTTCCGGGATAAACTGTGCACGATTTCCCATACTAACGACTTCTTCGGGTGTGGTATCGTTTGTTCATCCGATCCCATACCAAGAATGGCATGACATCCTTCTGTAAATACAAATGCTGTGCATTGTACAAACATGTTTTCTTATATGGACATTCATAGCAATATTCCGTTGCCCCTTCCGGTGCATTTTCCGGGATAAACTGTGCACGATTTCCCATACTAACGACTTCTTCGGGTGTGGTATCGTTGTTCAGCCAGCACATCAGATCCAAGTCATGGCAGGATTTTGCAAGCAGAAATCCGGAACCACATTTGCTCTCTGAATTCCATTTTCCTCTTACATAAGAAGTTAGATAATGTGGCAAATTCACATGCTCACACATTTCAATGGTCATGACCTTACCAATTTTGCCATCGTTGATCATCTTCTTGATCGTGCTGTAAAATGGGGTATAACGAAGAACGTGGCATACAAATACATTTAATTGTTTTTCGTTTGCCAGTCTTTCGATGTCCCGAAGCTGTCCTGCTTCCGGTACGATTGGTTTCTCCATCAACATATGATAGCCTGCGTGAAGAATTTCCATTGCCGTATCGTAATGTTGCTGATCCATGGTTGCATTGATCACAAAATCACAAGGGATTCCACTTTTCACAAACGCATCAAAGCTACGGAACAGTCTTTCATCCGAAAGACCGTAACGTACTTTTGCTTCTTGTAATTTAAATTCATTTGGGTCAATGATTGCTGCAACGCCAAATTCTTCCGGTTCATCTAAGGAATAATCTGCATAGACCTGTCCCCGGTTTCCATAGCCCACAACCGCTGCCCATAATTTTTTTATTTTCATTGCTCTTGCCTCCTCATCATCTAGTCTCTTGCCAAATGGCGCTTTTTCCATACGGCTGCCATAGCGAGTGCAATTGCGATTGCACCTGCCAGAAGTGGCCAAGACGCAGCACCTGCATCGCCGGTCTTCGGACTCGTTGTTACCTCTTCCTCTTTTGGTGTCTCAGACACGTCCGTCTGACTGACGCCTTTCAAAGAAATGGTTGGTTCCGTCTGTTTCTTTGTATGAACAGCCTGAACTGTTACCACACCATTGACCAATTCAAACGCCTCCCAGGTATCATCATATCCATCTTGATCCGGTGCATATGGCAATTTCACAGACTTTGTATTCACCTGATATTCTTTGACGCAAACGGTTGTTTTTCCATCTTTGAAAACAACGATGCAAATATCTGAGCGGTTGCGAATTACAATGTTCGCCGGCTCTGTTACAACGAAGGTCTGATTCTGCATTGGTGTGCCATTTACCTGTATAGACATGACTTTGCCTTTTTTCTTATTTGCATATTTGGAAAGGTCTAATTTGGTTCCTTCTTTATAGCTTCCGGACACTTTCACTACGCCATCTACCGTAATTTTCACCTGAAAATCATGAATCTTCGTCATAACAAAGACTCCATTTTCTTTGGTTACCTTATAATAGCAATTCTGCTTCAGGGTAGCGCATTTCTTGTCATTTCCATCCATGTAAGTAATTGGCATGCCTTTCTTAAAGACAATCTCCATACCGGACTTTAATTGTACCTGTCCCAGTACCAACTGCATAAAGCCGGCAGACGGAATATAAACCATCTGGAATCCTTTATCAATCAGTTGTTTCGTCGTATAACCCGGAATAGATACATAATCTCGCGCTGCAGCATCTGCCATTACATTCACGGCCACATAACCGTTGGTTGGAATGCTTCCGCCTTCCAGTGGAAGATTCACCTTCGTAGCTCCTGCTTCCACAAAGGTGCTTCCTGTTCCGGAAAGCAAGATATCAAAGGCTTCTACCGGAATCTCGATTCCTGTCCGTTCCAGGGTATAGGTGCCATTTAAATGATCTACGATCTGATACTGATATTCTTCTGTCAGCGTTGCCTTCTTCGGCCCTGCATCATAGTAACTGATGGTCATGCCTTTTTTGAATGTCACTTTTGTAAAATCCGAAAGTTTCTTTCCATGTCCCGGATCCATCTGGATGACGCCGGCTTTTGGATAGAAACGGAATACAACGCCGGCATTTTTAAGCTGCTGTGTGGTATATCCTTCGACTGCCACATATGGCTCCGTTGCTTCATCCTCCAAAAGGCTTACCATAACATCCTGTGATGCAATGATTCCTTCTTTGATGCCAATATTGAACTTGGTAATCTGATCCCCGTCTACGAAGGAGAGGATCTCATTGACCAGGCCAAAATTCAAGTACGTCGGTTTTACAATTTCCGTAATACTTGCATCATAAACAAATGCTGTCTGATCATTTTTTACATATCCATAAGTTTTATCCAGATATACCGTCTTACATTTTCCTTCTGTTGTGGTATAAGTAATCGGCAGACCCTTCTTCAACAGCAAGATGTCATTCGCTTTCAAATCAAACTCTGTAAAGGAGATACGAATCCCTCGAAGGGCCGGTACTGCAAAGACACTCATATCATATCCCTGTGCCTGCAAATCTTCCTTCGAATGGTCTGCAATTTCCAGATAGGTATTTCGTATTTCAACAGGCAATTTGGCATCTTCAAAAGATACGGCATCGGATAGATCCTTGTCGGAAGCAAACCGTACATCCATATAGCTTTCCGCATGATAGAACACATCTGTCAACTGATAAGTTCCTGTCAGTTCCACCTGGACTGTTACCGTCTGTCCTTCCAGTGCAACAATCCGAAGCGCATACGTATCTTCTAAGGTTGCCTGTGTGGCATCCGCCGCTGCTGCTGTCCGCACCGGAAGACCTTTCTTTAACAAGATACGATCTCCCACCTGCAAAGCTGAAATTGCTGTTTGATTAAACTTTACCTGCACAACCTGGACTTCTGCCGAAGCGACTGTCAGCATCAAGGTTGTATTGGCTTTGACAACTTCTGCATTTTCACAATTTTCAAAGCTAAGGAAGTCCCCTGTCTCTTCTGTCAGATTCTGGTAGAAACCAGAAGTTCCGTTAAACGGAGCCCCTGTCACTGCAATATTGGTTACCTGACCCGGATATTCTTCCCAGGTACTTACCTGCGGCGTATCCAATGCAAAAATCTTCGTGGATGGTGCCACCGGCTCTTCCGGCATTCCGGAAGAAATGGTGCTGTCGTAGACAAAACCGGTTCCATTAAATCGGAAGCCGTAATCCTGATCCAAGGTTACCGTCTTTTTCTTATTCGCCTTCGTCGTATAAGAGATCGGCAATCCTTTCTTAAAAATCACGGTATCGTTACTCTTTAAATCAAATTTGCCCGCATTACAATACAGACGAAGTCCCACATAAACCCCCGGAAGGTTGTATCTTCGAAGCTCGTACTGTCCATTCTTCAGATCCTGATAACTCTTTCCGGATACTTGCACATACTCCTTTAGAAGGCTGTCCACATTGTCAAAAGTCCCCTGGAATTCTGCTTTTGCATCTGCAAACATTTCTTCAGCAAAGAGTAAATCATAATAGTAATTTCCTACTTCCTCTTTCTGGTCGGAAACAGTTCCGGACAAAGCATAGGAATCGGTTAATTCACTCTGGATGGTCAGCGTCGTACCTTCCTTCTTCGTAATTATGAAGCGATAACTTTCTTTCAGAGTTGCACTATCTGCAACATAGGTGCCATTCTCATATACAATCGGAAGCCCAGCCTTTAAAAGGAGCACATCTCCTTCTTCTAACTTCTTCACTGCTTCCTGTCCAAAAGCAAACTGTAATACATTGGCTGTTGGAATAAAACGAATCTCCATTCCCATTTCCCGGGCTTCTTTGACAGAATAACCTGCCAGATCCAGATATTTATTTGCCACATATTCCCCTAACAGGTTCACAGACTGATATGTGTTTGTTGCAATCTGCCCTGTACTGTCCGCATCAAAATTTGCATTGATACATACTTCTTCTCCCTGCGGGAACGTGTTGTATTCTTCTGTGGCCAGTCCGTAGCCATTCTTTTTTCCTGTATATTTCACACCTGCCAAAACCTGATTATGATCGGCATTCGGTGTCACACATTCGAAGATATAAGTCTCTTCCAGAACTGCCTTGTGTTTCATACCATCTGTTCCCTGGTAATACAATGGCAATCCTTTCTTGAATATAATCTGATCCCCTTTTTGCAACTTGCTTCGAAGCTGTCCCCAGGTCTCAATCTGCATGACCTTCGCGCCGCCATCAAAGATATAACGAAGCTTTAGCCCCAGATCTTTCAAGGTGCTGTATTTGATTCCATTGAAATCAATATATTCTGCATAAGACGCATCCTCGTGTACATACTGATAGGTCTGCTTGTAATCTTTTAAGTCTGCTCCAATCAAATTGATATTGGTTCCTTGTCCCTGCACATCCTGAAGGCCATTCGCAAGTGGATTACTGGTATCCATGGTAAAGGTTGCTACCTTATATTTCTGTACCAGAATGCAGTTATCATTCTCTGCATTCCCTTCTTTTACTTCGAAGGTATATTCCGCATCCAATCCCACATAGGCTGTTTCATTTCCGGTGGTATAGTAAGGAATCACTGCGTCTTTGGAAATGGTGAATTTCCATCCCTTCTTTAAGGACTTGGTTCCTTCTGCCCAGCGAACCTGAAACAACGTGTTGGTTGCAAGGCCTGCAAACATCTTATCGGTCAGTACATCTTCTGCTGTCATGCCGCCTTCAAAGGTCACATATTTTGCAAGAAATGTTTCATCCATAAAGTCGATTCCATTCTGATAATCAGAAGGAATTCCGGTGTAGGATACCAAGAAAAATCCTGTGGATTTGTTATATCCTACTTCCCCTTCGGTAAGGGAGATGGTGCCCTGGTTTCCCGCCAGGGCTGTATCACCGAAATCTGAGACAGAAATTCCGGTGATGGCAACTGCCAGACAAAGGGCAGCTGCGAGAATACGTTTCCATATTTTCTTCATCCTAAGTCCTCCTCTTTCTGTCTTAATCGTCCCAGACTTTCAGTCCGGAATTGTCAATGGTTCCTGCAAGATCCATACTCTGGAATCCGCTTCTTAAGCTTTCTAACTGTCCAATTCGAATAACGTAGCTATATTCCATCGGCACATAGGAATCCATGGTGGTGGTAATAACCGGTGCCGTATAATCTGTATTATAAACATAAGCCTGGTCATACTGACTGCTAGCCTTCGGCCGATAATCTGCAAGCATCTTCGCACTCTCCGCATTGCTATTAGATTTTTCAGAAGCCGCACTGGATACTACGCAACGACCGGATGCAAAATACTTAATGCCCGGCACATACATGCCGATACCATAGTCTTCTTCATTCACCCAGGCGAACCATCCTTCCGATGGATTCTCACTGACATAAGCCCCGTCAACCCAGGATCCTAATTCACTCTGTCGATCCAGTTCTCCGGATGTCCAAGGTGCATTGCCATCATAAGTTACAAAGGTATCAAATGCCTGTGCAAAATAAACGGCTGGGATCTCACTGTTAATTGCAGAAGTGCTCTTACCAAATCCATTCCAATCGACAAATCTATTCTTAACAATCAACTGATCATCACTCAAGGAATACCAGTTTTCCATATAAGATTTGGTTGTAGAATTATGCTGTCCCCAGTCCATGGCACGAACCTTCACATACAATTGATTTTCTTCCACCCGATAATCAATAATCTGGGAAGAATTATCGTCCTGGTCACCACCTTGTACCGGATTATATGGCCATTCTCGATTAATGCTCTCGTAACGTCCTCTGGTATATCCTTGCTCTTCATAAACATCTGCATAATAGGACTGCTGTACTTCACGTCCTTTGTCATAGATATTAATGAGATTCACAGAATCACTTAAGAGCTTCGCTCCTTCTTTCTTACTATAATCCAAACCTACCTGTACATCTCCATCCGATGTCAGTACTTCTTCTAATCTCTTGCCATCTCTTGGAAGCTGTTCCAAATAAGTTAAAGCACCGCCGCAGATCAAATCCATACCTGCTTTGAGATATTCATTTTCCACATACAGTTCTGCTTTGGATAAATCAATGATACGATCTGCCACTGCTACTTTCTTCACCGTAATCTGCCCCTCTTTGTCAGATACATTTTTCAAAGTGATCTGGGTCAGATGTTTTGCAAAATTACCGGAAGCATTCTTGCGGAAGCTATCTAAGAACTGGTAGAATGCCTCAGAAGAATCTCCTTCCAGATAGAACTCTTCCACATTGGTCTGATTCTTATCCTTGGTATTGTAGTAGGAAATGGTTCCTATCAGATTCACATCACTGTCCACATCAATCTGCAGATAGCTCTTCTCATCCAGCTCTTTGTCAATCTCATAAGTCAAGGTTTCCTCTGGTTTAATCGTCTGCTGCTCGCTAGAAGTATACAGCTCTTCGAATTTATAATCATTTGGTGTATCGTAGACGATTGCTCCATTGGTATCCGTTCCCTTGTTAGCCGGCATAATCACGAAGATGACCAGACAGGCGACAGCCGCGCAAACACCAAGAGAAATTCCTCCGGCTACCACCTGGTTCTTCTTCAAGATTCCTTTCTTCATCAGGAATACCACAAGTCCAACAAGGAGTGCAAGAAGTACTACAACGCCACAGATCAGAAGTACAAAGACTAAGAACGAATGATCCGCAGCCACTTTCATCTTGTTTGCTACGTTGATGATCACATTGCTATCGGTCTCTGTTTCCCCTGCCACTGTTGCTTCCTTGTAAACAGCATTCACGGTCTTATCGCCGCCGTCTAATGTATATTCCTCCCAGGATGCTTCATAGCCTTTCTTTCTTGGAACCAGCGGTTCAGAGAAGACTTCTCCTTCCGCCCCTGTATAGGTTCTGGTAGCGTAGACTTTTCCATCTGCCATAAAGGTCACATAATATCCTGCCTCCTGGGTAATGGAAATCTCTGTATCTTCGGTAATGGTTAGAGCTGTATCTGTAAGCTCCAGATCATCTACCGTAATATGCATTAATTTATTTTCTTTTCGGTACTCCATCAGGTCTAATTTCGTACCGTATTTTACTTTTTTCACGACTTTTTCATCATCATTTTGAATGGTGACTTTGCAAGTCTTTAATTTGTAATAAAGTTTTAATTCAATGACTTTATCTTTCTTTAGAACGCCGGATAATACATTGGCACCTGCCGTATGATATTCATATCCATACAAGCCAAGTTCTTCTGCAGAATATGGGGAAATCTTCACTTTATCCCCAGCCATTCCTTCTAGGATGGTAGAAGCTTCGCTTTCCACATAGCCGCCTTTTAACTGCTCGGTATAGATTGTTACCTTCGCCTGCTGTCGTGGCAAACGGAAGGTCATATCACCAAAAAATGCCTGAAATCCAGCTTTCTGATCCTCCCCTGTATGAGAAGCTAACAGCAAGTGAATCTTAGAAAGATATCCATCTTTGTCCGCTAATTTCTTCGCATCGAATACCAAGGTCGTAACTTCATTTCCTTTGACTGTCACAATCTGATCCGCTGTCTTTTTGCTAAAATTTAATTCTGCCGCATCATAGGCATAGAGTGTCAGACTCAAGTCTGCTCCGGTCCAAAAATCAACATAAATCTTGTCATAATATTTGGTATTGACCTGGTCAAACTGCAAAGATACATACCGTCCTATTTTCCAGTTATGATCTTCACTTCCGTCTAAGTAAACCGCATTCTTCCAGCCTAGATCTTTTAACAGTCCTTTGTCCATCAAAGGATAGGTTGGAAGTTGTCCTTTTGCCAGATTCTGATCGCTATAATAAGTCTGCTCAGTCGCTTTTAATACCAAATCTTTGGTCGCTTTCTTTACTGCTGTAAACTTATAATCATCAATGATCAAGCTTCGCGGTGCATCCATCTTCGCAACATAGAATGTCAGATTTCGAACCATGCCATCTTTGTCAGCGAACTTTTTCAACACTAGGATTTTCTTTTCGATTCCCCAGGTCGAGAATTCCATTACATCCCCTGCCGTATCTTCAATGAAATTCTTCACATCAGATCCATAGACACGGAGTTTGGTATTCTGCCCTGCGAACATGCCAATGGTCAGATACTCTAACTTGCTAGTATCAATTGGTTTCTTAAATTCCAGAACAAAGGCAGATTTTTCTTCTGCCATGGCACCAGAAATCATAATCTTGCGACTTGCCGGGATTCCTTCAATCGCAGAAGCATCCGCCTGTCCCATATTCTGGAATTTCACGCCATAGCTTTCCACTTTATTGACATTTTTCCCTGTACAGGTTGCAATCTGTTCTGTTGCATCATAGGTTCCTGCCTTTGTCATGGCACTTGCCTTCGCCTCACCCGGAAGCATAACGCTTCCGGATAAGACTAAGAGGACGGCCAATGCTGCAACAAACAGTCTTTGTAATCTATTTTTCTTCATATATCGTTTCACCTTTTATCATCCTCCTTTCCATCGAATTACTGTAACACGATGGAACGAAGATATATATCTCCGCCCGGTGCGAAAGAAGCCATGGTAGCATTTCTATCCGGACTAAATAGTTCGAGTTGACTAAACGCAAAGGTTGCCACTGCCCACTCGCCGTCTTTCATATTGCCTTTGAGTTTGGCTGTTGCGGTAACGCCCTGGGTCTTAGAAACAGTCTTATCATCTCCTGCCATTCCACTGCCGGTCATATTCTCTTTGCCTGCATAGAAAATGGTCAGAGAAGCGTCTCTTGCTTCTCCAGGATTGTTGTAACATACATATACTTTCTTATTAGCAGAATCTAAGTTGATATTGTTCATATATCCGCTTGCACCAAAGTAGAACATCACTCTGGCATCTGCTGCCGCACTGCCTTCTAAGAATGCCGCACCCTTTACAGAATCATGGCTGATTCCGTATTTTACAAGCCACAGACTATTGAAATGATCGCTGACATATTTTCCATCAGAGAAATCCAACGCATAGTCTTTATTTACCTTAAACTGCAATGCTTTTATAGAAAGTTTGCCTTTGCCTTCCAGCTGGATATACATGTTGGTTACAACGCCTGCCTTCTTTACTTTGAAGGTTGCCGTCTCAAATCCAGAAGTACGTTTCACATTCTTAATCTGCTCTTTGTACCAGGTTCCACCAATCTGATATCCTAAGGTGATTGTTTTCAATCCTCTTGTTGGAACGGAATAAGCGAATTCTAACGTATCATACAGTGCTGTATTGATATTCACTGCTTTCTGTAATTTTACTTCCTTATCCAGCATCTCTACATAGGAAGCTTCGTTGGCTGCATCATAGAGAATCTTGTAAGCGTCTCCCGTCTTGAATCCGGCACACTTATCATCATTAAAGTTGATACCCGGAAGCTGGGTTGCCTGGAATGGATTCACATAGATACTTGCCACAGAAAGGACATTGTTGGTATCCTTCTTGTTGTAAACCAAGTCAATGGATTCTAGCTGCCCTTTCCAGTTCTTATCTGTCAGCATATTGAATTCTAAGATACCCCAACTGGTCATGGCTGTCTTCATCTGCAAGGTCTTCTCGCCACTCTTACCATCCTTGGTATGATAACGAAGGGTCAACCTTCTTCCGTATCCTTCGTTCTTGTATTTTACATATATAACATGATTCTTCGCCATATCCAATTTGTAGGAAGCAAAATCGTAATTTACCAATCCCTGCTTACTTCCATATGGGAAATAATAGGTTGCGCAATCTGTCATATTATACTGCTTTGCTCCAAGCATCGGGGTAGATACCGCCCGGTCTTTCGGGAATACATAGCCCCGTTTTACAGACGTTTGCTCTTTGGCTGCATCCATTACATCGAACACGTTATCCGCCTTCAGATTCACCGAATCCTTCGCCTTATAATCTTTTCCCGGCTTGAAGGAGATTTCCTTAATCAACATAATGTTATCTACATATTCTTTTTCTAACCCTGCATAATACATGGAATCCAGACGGAAATAAGACAAGATCTTACCGCCGGCCCACTGGGATGCCCCGTTGATGGTACTTAATTTTCCCATATCAATGGTAAGGGTTTCCCAATCGTCATCCTCGCTCATACCTTTCTTAAGATCCACTTCTCCGAAATCCCAAGTCCGATCTTCCCCATCCTGTCCGGATACGGTACCATCTTCATACTGTACCGTCCAGAAAATACGAAATCCCGGTGTGTTTCCAAGGTTCTTATAGGTAATGGTTACAATCTGGGACCCTGTCATATCAAGTCCCGGAAAAGCGGAAATACGAGAATCCGCGTATTCAGCGTAACCAAAATCAATTCTTGCATAGCTTTCGCCATTCTTCTCTTCCACCTTCATATTCCCAATGGTGGATTTGTCGCCGGTTGCTTTTTCCAACAACCAGTTATTTACAATACTCTTGCCATCCCACCAAAGGCCATCTGACATCTTCATATAGATATCTGTATCCTTTGTAATCTGCTGTGAGAAATCATATGGTATAGAATATCCGGCATCCTGATAATAGCCTTCCACCTTATAGCCCGGAATCAGCTCGTCCTGTTTCGGAGCAACCTCTCCATCCATAACATAGATTCCAAGATAAGGTTCTTTTTGCACGGTTGTAAAATAACGAATAAAATACTGTTTTTCCCACTTGGCATACAGCATGATATTTTCGTTGACTACATCCTTATCAAAATCCCATTCATTCTGATATTCCGGGTCTTTATACCACCCGGAAATCAGATAATTGCTATATTCTTTGTCCGTAGCATAGACATTTGGCTGTGTAACTTTCCCGCCGGCTGCCACGGTTCTTTCCTTGATCTTGTTGGTCTTTAAGTTGGTACAGGTATTAAACGTTACGGTGTACTCCTTTGATAAAAGATTGCAACCGGATAATACCGACATGCTTAAAGCAAGTGCAAGACACAAGTAAATGAGACGAAACATCTTACTTTTTCTCATTTTTGAACATCCTCCTATAATTTCAAGCCGGCTGCAAAATCACCGCTCTTAAACTCTTTTAGGTTCAGACAGGTAACAATGAGAAGCGGAATTGCCGCTACGATGTACATGGCATACATGGCACCATTTTGTCCCCCATTTCTGAACTGTTGGTCTAAGGACTGCAACACAACTGTCAGTGGTTTATTATCATTGAAAATCAAGCTTGGCCACAGATAATCGTTATACATACTGGAAAATCCATTTACGAATTGCAACATCAAAATCGGCTTTGCAAGAGGTACACTTATATGTAACAGAATCTGGTAATCTTTTCCCCCTTCTACTTCTGCACTTTCATAAATGGAAAGTGGCTGTTGCTGGAAGAAGGTTCTAAACAAGAAGAGAACCGATGCCTGTCCTCCACCCCATGTCGGAAGCCAGTAGCCGAAGAAGCTATCTTTCAAATGCAAGGTGTTGGACATGAAGTTTACCAATACCGGCATACCCATAATGGATGGAACCAACATAATGGCAATATAGAGGGTAAAGATAAACTCTTTGCCCGGGAAATCCTTCCGGCTAAAGATATAAGCCAGAATGGCACCAATTGCTACACTGCCCAGGGAACCGATCAAGGACAGGAAGATGCTCCGTCCCATAGGAATCATAATGTCGCTGCATGCGGTTCCGTAGTTTGCTGCAAAGTCTTTTCCAATCTGGGAAAGTTTTGGCAAGGCAAAAATATTTTCAATGATCGAATAGTTATCTTTTAAACTGTTCACAATGGTAATGCACAATGGGATCATCGCAAAGATCAGGCATACCGTTATGACTACATAAGACACAATCTGAACGGAGAGGCGATCTGATTGTCTGGATAATAATTTGTGTTTCTTTTTCATCTCATCACTCCATTCCTTTCTTCTGTGTTCTCAGATTCATCATCATCGGAATAAACATTACAATAAATAGAATTGCTGCATAAGCCGATGACTGTCCATAATTCCCTGCAACCAAATGGTTGTACATCTTGTTGATCGGAATATCTGTTCCCCAAGAACCGCCGGTCGTCATGTAGACACGGTTAAAGTTCTGTGCGGTTGAAATCAAGGTCATAATCAATACATATTTGATCTGCGGTGCAATCAGCGGAAGGTCAATCTTAATCAATCGTTTGAGCAATGGACAACCTTCCAATTCTGCTGCTTCAATATAACTGTCTGCAATGTTCATAATGGCTCCATAGAAGATCAGATAGGAACCAATGAATGGGAATCCCATCATAATAATGGAGGTCAAGGCGGAACTACTGCTGGTTAAGAACTTCACCGGTTCTCCGCCAAAGAATTGAATCACCGTATTTAACACACCGTATTCTCCATAGATACCGGTCTTCCAGAGTAACATTCCTGCGACTGCCGGAATGACACCCGGAATGAATAATAAGGTTCTGGTGAAATTCGAGAATTTCTTCGACCGCATAAAGGACAGGAAGAAAGCGAAAATCAACGGCGGTATCAATGCTGTCAGAATATCGGTCAATGCGAAGATGACCATATTCCGGAATGCTTCCAAAGAAGCCTTATTGGTAAAGATATCAATATAATTTGCAAAGTTGTTCCATTTCATGGACTGTTTCTCTGCGGTATAGTCGAAGAAAGACATTCCCAGAGAAGCAATACCCGGATAGTAACAGAACATGAAAAGACCAGCCAGAGACGGAATCAGGATGACATAGATCCATTTGTGTTTCCACATCTGTTTCATGGTTCTTTTCACCTTGCGGTTAAAGGCATCGCTCTTGGTTCTTGCTTGTACAAAAAGCAGACATCCCACCACTACAACCCCTAGGATCGCAAGTATAATGCCTACTGTCCGGAAGATACCGGCAGAACTCTGTCCCTCGGCATCTACCATCTTCAGGAACTGGGTTCCAACAGTACTTGCGTTGGTATCCATGTACATTAAGAGTACTTTGCTGCTATCACTGTTCGATACAATATCTCGCACATCGAATTCACCTGTAGCATGAAACTCGATTGCTTTCTCTTTGAAATCCACACAAATCAAATCGTTGATGGTATCAAAGGTCAGATATCCTTTTTCATTTTTTTCATCATAATACATTCTCGGTTTTGCTGTCTGGGCTGTTCCAAGGGCAAATCCCTCTACTTCCCGAATCGCAAGGTCGGTACCGATTTCCTGGCTGCCCACCTCAGCTAATGGATATTCCATCATCTTTCGCTCTGTAGAAATGAAATAGAAAGTCTGATTAGCCTGATTATAGCAACCGGTACTAATTCCCATGGTATAGATCTGAAGTGCCTCGGAATCGAACTTTTCTTCCTCCATCACTGCTTCATAGGAATTCTTATTGTAGGACACGAGACCTACCTGAGTCCGCTCCTCTTCATTTAGAAATTTGAAGTTATTCATCTTCAAAGATGTGTCCATGGCATAGAGTCCACCTTCGTGAATGACATATAATTTCCCATTCTCGATGCAGGCATCTACGAACTTAACCCCCTTGGCCAATGATAAGGTAATGGCGCCGTCCTTCTTTCCTGCATAATTGTAGAGGATTCCTTTTCGGACAGCATCTTTTGATACATCCGCTCTGTCATATACTCTAACTTCACAATAATTACTCACTTCGAAAAAGAGATATAAATCGTCTCCGTCAACCAATGCTTTCCGTGGTGAACCGTTATATGGGAAGCTTCCCTTCACTTCTAATTTATCCCCTTTTTCTTCTAACAAGTATGCAACCTTGTTATCTGCAAATGCGAGAACCTCATCGGTTCCTTCTAATTTCTCCAGGGTTGAGATTCGCTCTCCCTTGGTCTCTTCCGTCAGATCAAGGGCTGCTGTCTGATTTCCTTCTGCATCTACATATGCAATCTTACTTCCTCCAGAGTAATAGAATCCGTTTCCGGACTGTTCTCTGGAAAGAGAGGTTACATTCGCCGAAAGGACCGGTGTTAAATCCTGGTCCTTCGGTATCTGTAAGAAGCAGAATACAGCTCCTAGGAAAAACACGGCAACTACAACAAAGCCCAAAAGCATCGGCGTCTTTTTCTGTTTCACGTTGTTTCCTCCTCGTTGTCTACTTCTAACTTATTCTGTATAATTTGTTTCTTTTCCCGGATACATATAACATTTTTCACTGTATCCCAATGCCTTACAGGTTGTCTTCCAACCATCTGTAATGGCTGTATTCCATTCTTCCTGATATTCTGCTGTATCGATCGCATCTTTTCCGGTACCAGTCAGATATTCTTTCCAAAGTTTTTTGGATACACTCTGACATTCTACCTGTGCACTTCCGATATACATCACGAAGTTGGAGATGAATTTATTTACGTCAACCTGTCCGTTAAATGTAATCTTGTCTGTTGCGAAGAATTCTGTCCAGCTCTCCGGAACTAATACCGTATCTGTATGAACGGTTGTCAAACCTTTGACAGTGCTGTTGTTCTCAGATAATGCTTTGTAGTATACGCTCTGTCCGTATGGTGACAATACGAATTTCAAGAAATCTTTGTTTAACTGATTCTGTGCTTCGTCTTTCTTCACGCATGAGAGGTAACCACCGTTTCCTCCAACATCACGTACAATTGCTTCCTCATCTACATAATCGCCTACCATTGCCGGATAATCATAGAAATCGATCTCGTATCCCTCTGCTTTGGATGCTAAGAAGTTCAAACCGGATCCTGCATAGTCCAGCATAATCTGTGGTGATTCTTTGCCTTTGCTCTGGGTCATGAACATATTTCTCATATCTTCCAGAGACATGGAAGCTGCATCCACACGAAGGAAGTTCTTCATCTTGTGGAACTGCTCTAAGAATTCTGCATATTTGTCACTCATGGCACCTATGTAGGTAGAATTAGAAATGCTGTCATCTAAGATGGCATTGTATAATCTGGTAAGGGAGATATTGAAATCTGCATCTCCTTCCGGATTGGTTGCGGTAAGGTCAAGTTCATATTCATTTTCAACGTAACCTGCATCTCCTTCGATGGCAAATACGTTCTCATATTCCTGACGATAATACTGGTCTCCATATACACGGAGTAACCATGCAAACTGGTTGGACTGGATGGAATCATCACTCAATGCAATACCAAGTGGAGAAGCATATCCAGCCTCTTTCATTTTCTTGCAAAGGAGCATCATATCATCCCAGGTAATCGGGTTCTCTGCTTTTCCGTCTGCATTCTTGTATCCTTTTTTCGCTGCTGCATCCAATGCCACTTTGTTGACAAACCATGCAGTCTGTAAGTTTTCGGAGTTTAAGATATAGCAATCGGTATTTGCTCCTGAGGTATCTGTAATGTAGGCATTCTCTGTGAGAACATCTTTCCAGTTCTTACCTGCGCCTGCATATGGGTTCCGCTCTGTAATCCATGAGCTCATGTTTAAGCAGTAGGTATCCATCATCTCACCAATCAAGTTTCCTTGTACGATGTCCCAGTTGGTATCACCCTGCACTTCGCTACGAAGCTTGTCTGTATAGGTTGCTGTGCTGGTATATGTGGTATCCAACTTCACAGTTACATAACCGCCTTGGATTCTCTCATATTCTTTTGCCAAGGCTTCCCAGCCTTTTTCGGTACCATCAAACAGCATCACCACATTGATCTGTCCTTCCTGCTGTTCGATGTTAGCAATATCCGGATTGTACTCGCTGTTAAATCCTTCCAGCTTCTGTAAATCCACGCTTTCAATCTTACCACCTGCAGCGCCGCTTCCACCCGAGCCGCAGCCTGCAAGGCCGGCTGCCATACAGGCAGCCATAAGTAATGCTACAATTTTCTTCTTCATGTTCCATCCTCCTGTTTCCTATAATCTTAG
>CAYVDA010000016.1:0-29570 GCA_964450635.1 uncultured Faecalimonas sp.
GAGCACTTGACTTTTAATCAAGTTGTCCGGGGTTCGAATCCCCGATGCTTCACTAGATAAGACTTAGAACTTCGGTTCTAAGTCTTTTTTTCATTAGTGTTTTTTCCTTTTTTGTTGAAAAGTTTTCACATTCATAGGGCTTTTATGATTTTCTTTTTTTGTTTCTTCACATACTAGAGTGGATGGGAGGATGTAGTATGCAGTGGAATCGAGAAACATTAAAGCAAATTCGAGGATTGATTATTTTCACTTTATTTCTATTAGTTCTATTATGGAATTACCGTTTGTTATACCAAGGAATTTTCATTTTGTGGGAAATTATATCACCTTTTATGTGGGGAATTTGTATTGCATTTGTGATAGATTTGCCTACAAAATTTTTTGAAACTCATCTTTTTTGTCGTTTTAAAAAGAGGGCAAGGGTGGCAGGACTGGTGATAACATTACTGCTTGGATTTTTATTGATATTTGCAGTTTTATTTTATATGGTGCCACAGCTTGGCAAAACAATTGCTCATTTGGGAGAAAACATGGATATCTTTCTTCCTAAACTTCAGAGACGTTTCGTTGAAATTGTAGAGGGAGAACCCAGAGTTGCATCTTGGATAGCAGGTCTTAATCTGGAGTGGCATAAGATTTCCGAATATTTGGTTCGTTTTATACGAAATGGTTCTAGTTCCTATGAATTAGGCATGAAAACGGTTATGAGTATGGTGCAGTGGATTACAAAAGGAACCATTGGATTTGCTTTTGCCTGTTATGTAGTGTTGGAGAAGGAACGTCTTTTCATACAAGGGAAAAAAGTACTTTATGCCTTTTTCCCGGAGGATTGGGTAAATATTTTGCTTGCTTTTTTAGCAGTGGTTCAGGATAGCTTTTCAAAATTTTTAACAGGACAATGTTTGGAAGGAATTTTGCTTGGTGGAATTTTTTTGATTCTTTTACTTGTTTTTCAAATACCATATGCATTACTGCTTTCATTTGTGATTGCAGTAACATCTATTATTCCTATTTTTGGGGCATTTATGGGTTGTGGAATCGGTCTGTTATTGATTTTTACAGAGTCCCCAGGAAAAACGTTGCTCTTTCTTATCTTGTTTTTGGTAGTGCAGCAATTAGAAGGAGATATTCTGTATCCGCGTGTAGTTGGTCGATCGGTTGGGTTGCCGGCTATCTGGGTATTGTTTTCCGTGAGTGTGGGTGCAGGATTGTTCGGAATTGTAGGAATGCTTCTCTTTATTCCCTTATTTTCTGTATTTTATTCGTTGTTAAAGGGCGTGGTGCACAGGCGCCTTCGCAGACGTGGTGTGGAAATCGAATAGTAGACAAAGAGGAGGCATACATTTTAAAAAAAGCAATGAGGCATTGATATGTTAAATGGGATTTGGGCAGGAATGCTTTTTATCGGTATTGTGTATGGGATGCTGACGGGGAATGTAACAGAAATCACAAATGCTGCATTGGATTCTGCTAAGGAAGCAGTGGATTTATGTATTACTATGATGGGTGTGATGTCATTTTGGGTTGGTTTGATGGAGATTGGAGAAGAAGCCGGATTGCTGGAAAAAGCATCTAGAAAATTACGCCCGGTGGTTCGTTTTTTATTTCCAAATCTTCCGGCGGAGCACAAGGCAAATGAGGCGATTACATTAAATATCATGGCAAACATTTTGGGTTTGGGATGGGCTGCAACACCGGCTGGTTTACAAGCTATGGAGGAGCTAAAGAAACTAGAAGATGACAGAAGAAATGGAATTATTTCGGGAAAAGTGAGAGAGCCAGGAGTGGCAGGGAATGAAATGTGTACTTTCCTGATTATCAATATTTCTTCTTTACAGTTACTGCCTATGAATGTGATTGCATATCGAAGTCAATATGGAAGTGTGAATCCTGCTTCTATTGTAGGCCCGGGAATTATTGCGACTACCTTGAGTACGGCAGTGGCTATTTTGTATTGTAAATGGAAGGATCGACGAGAAGGAGGTCTTTTATGAAGTTTATTTTATACGGTGCCAATTTTATTTTACCTGCTGTGATTTTAGGAATTGTTTCCTATGGAGTCTTGATGAAAGTGTCGGTTTATGATACCTTTATAAAAGGTGCGAAAAGTGGTTTTTTTACGGTTGTCAAATTGATGCCGACGTTGATTGCATTGATGGTGGCAGTTGGTGTTTTGCGAGCATCAGGTTTTTTGGATTTGTTAGCAGGATTGTTAGGTGGTTTGGTTGGAAAAATCGGATTTCCGGCAGAACTGGTGCCTCTTGCAATTGTCAGGATGTTTTCTTCGTCTGCTGCAACAGGATTGTCTTTGGATATTTTTAAAGAATATGGACCGGATTCCCGCATGGGGCTTATTGCATCTATTATGATGAGCTGTACAGAAACTATTTTTTATACAATGAGTGTCTATTTTATTGCTGCAAGAGTAAAGAAAACGAGATATACACTACCGGGTGCCTTGCTTGCAACGCTGGTTGGTATTGCGGCAAGTGTGTGGTTAGCAGGTTTGCTATGAGGTATGATTTTTGGAGATAGATACGAGAGGAGATATATGAAAAAGAAAGTTGATACTTATGAAATGTTTGGAGTCGTGGTGCATGGAAAAGCCCTTGGAAGAACGGTTGGGATGCCGACCATTAATCTTCATGTGGAGACGGGTGAGATACCGCCAAGTGGTGTCTATGCTTCGACTATGACGGTGAAAGGAAAAGAATATCGGGGACTTACTAATGTTGGTTGCCGCCCTTCCGTAGACCAGGTAAAGGAGCAGACTGTGGAGACATATCTGCTACATTTTTCAGATGAGGTCTACGGCGAGCGGGTAAAACTTCGAATTGATTCCTTTATCCGGGAAATTCGGAAATTTGACGGCATCGAAGGAGTAAAAAAACAGGTAGAGTTGGATATTAAGGCAGCAGGTATTTCCTAAGAATGCTGAAAGGTGCCGGACCTATTTTCAAAATAGATTGATGAAAATTTCTTTGGGAGAAGTCATTTGCAAGTGTGCGCATGGCTTCTTTCTTTAATTCTAAAAATTCCAGATAGCCAACATAGTATTTAGGATAGTTGGCTGGATCAGCTAAGAGTAAGGTATAGATTTCTTTTATTGTTTCCGGATTGTCAATTCCGTAAGTCGCTAAAAAGTCGCCGATTTTTGTCAGATTCCAACCGTAATAATGGACTTTAATATCACAGGCGGCATAAAGACCAAGAAGAAGAGAACTGTTTTTTTGGAGAAGGCTGGCTGAGGAGGAAGGAAGAGGGCTAAGTGAGTAAGAACACATTTCCGCATAAGTCGCCCAGCCTTCCGTATAGCCACCATAGGAGAAAAGATGACGAACCGGATCCGGATTGGTAGAGGCAAAATATGTAGTTTGATAGAGATGCCCCGGATAGCCTTCATGTGCTAAAGTGGTAAATAGATTCAAATCTGTAGTAATTTGGCCAGTGTTCATATAGATGACATTGCTAGTACTGTTATCGATGGGCGGAATAAGATAAAAGGCAGGACTTAGATAGGGCTCTAAGGATTTGGGCACTTGTTTGACAGTGACAGAAACTTTAGGCGGTGTAGGAAATGTCTGCTGCATTTTCATTTGCAGATTTTGGAGAATGATTTCCGGATTTGTTGGAAGAGAAACGGAATCTTGCTTAGCAATGGCAGGTTCCCTTTCTACAATTTTTTGCATAGCAAGGAGATCCTCTGCCATTTGCGATTGAATGAGTGATTCTATGGCTTCGACACTGCGGGAGGAGCCGGTTTGTTGGCGAAGAAGATAGGCGTAATAGGATTTTCCATTTGGAAGGTTACACAATCCGCCGGAATTGGTTTTATTGGTTTGAAGTTTATGCAGGCTGGAGATGAGAGAGTCATAGGCAGGAAGAATATAATTTGTGAGAGCTATTTTGTTTTGTTTTTCATAAGCTTTCCGTTGAGAGTCGGTTAGAAAATCTGCCTCTTTCAGGCGTTCTGAAAAGGTGGTTAGAAGATAATTATTTTCCTCCATTTTCCGGAAAGCTTCACATTGCCGGATTACTTTTTCAGCATTTTCCTGGTCCATAAACCAGCCACGGGCAGCTCGCTCTGTCTCGTAAGTAATAAGGGATTCAAAATAAGTCGGAAAGGTAGAAAGCAGTTGCAAATAGATGTCGATATCTTCCTTTTTGGTAAAGCGATATTCGGCTAAGAGAATAGGAAGTTGTGCCTGAATACCGGTGACGGAGTTGAGGGGTTCTTCATAATAGGAATAGTTGAGACCTTCTTTTGCATCATCGATATAGGCAGACAGAATATCGTATGTAAGTTGATTTTCTTTGGATAGAGCCTGATAAGGGAAAATCGCAAGGGAAGCCTCGAGGTTTTCTATGGTTGCTTTTGCAAGGGATGTCTGAGGTTGAAAATCGCCAAAGGTGATAGGGAAGGTTTCAATTCCATACAGGGCAGGATTTTCTAGAGTGTAATGCAGGCTAAGAGTTGTGACAGCCACATCCTGACGAAAAAGTTCGCTGGTAAATTGGCGAAAAGAGCGATCTGCATCTTTTGTTATTTGCTCTTTGGCACAGCCGTGAAATAGGAAGGCAAAGAGTAGAAAACAAAGGGGGAGAAAAATGTATTTACGAATGGATTTCATAGGATCCTCCTTATAAATGATTTGGTGTATTATATGAAATAAAAAGAGAAGTATTGTCATGTTTTTTAAAGTTTGCTATAGTGGAGAAAGAGAAAAAAGAAGGAGATAAAGAAGATGAATGTGATTTATCAGTTTCCTACACGTGTACAGATTGTATTAGTGGACAAGGGGTTATTAGTGGACGAAGAGATGTCATTTGAAGGAGAAAATTTGATGAACGAGGGTCAAATTCTGGATTATGCGAATTGCGTCAAAGTGATGAAGCGCTATTTATCACGGGCATTTGGCCGGATTTTAATTAAGCCGAGTGTGGTCGTATGCCATCCGGAACAGTATTCTCCTGAGGCATGTAAGAAGATCAAGAAGATGCTTCTGGCCGCTGGCGTGAGGGATGCATTTTTGTATCCGGGAAGTCTGGAGACTTTCTATGAGAAAGCACCGGAAGAGTTCTTAGAAGTCGGCGGATATAAAGGAATTGTGGCATTTACCCAGGAAGATCCGGTGGTTGCTAAGTCAGATTCACCGATCAAGGAGAAGATGCATCAAGGAGAGCTCTACCTTCCAGGGGATGAGGAATTGATGCGGGAGCAGAGCATCTACTTAGAACAGCTATATGACTACAATCAGACTCGCCCAAGTGAAGGAAAGAAGCGAGAAAAATTATTGAAGGAAATGTTTGCAGAAATTGGAGATGGTTGCTATATTGAGGTACCATTTCATGCAAATTTCGGCGGCCATCATGTTCATTTTGGAAATGATATTTATGCCAATTTCAATCTGACTTTGGTAGACGATACCCATATTTACGTGGGGGATAAGACCATGTTCGGGCCAAATGTGGTCGTGGCAACAGCCGGGCATCCGATTTTGCCGGAACTTCGGGAACAGGCTTATCAGTATAACGCGCCGGTTCATATCGGAAGAAATTGCTGGCTTGGTGCCGGTGTAATCGTATTACCGGGTGTGACCATTGGAGACAATACGGTGATAGGTGCCGGCAGCGTGGTGACCAAATCTATCCCGGATAACGTGGTAGCAGTGGGAAATCCTTGCCGGGTTCTTAGAGAAATCAATGAACATGATAAGGAATATTATTTTAAGGATAAAAAAATATAAAAAATGGAGAGCGCCCTAGCTATATACATAAGAAAAACGGCATGGGAAAATTATTGCTTTTTTAACATTATGCTCATAATTTGGACACATTTTCTCATTATACTGAAACACGGATAGTTGATTAACACACAACTATCTCCCCCTCATAAAGTAGCAGCTCTTTTGTGTAGCAAAGGAGCAACACTTTACTCTCATTCCTTTAAATAACATGGTTTAGGACCTTTAAGCGAAGCTTGGAAGGTCCTTTTCCATTTTATAATAAGAAATGATTTATACAGTATTCACATAAGAAAAAATATGATAAAATATATACTATGCTCGGTGTCAATGAGATAGGTTATGCCTATGACAAGATTATCGAGAAATACGGAGAAGTGTTGGATCTACTTGCAAAGTATTATAAAAAATGGGGAACCTGGATTGAGCATGAGACCAAAACCCTTCTAACCAGAAAATAAGAGCGAAAGATAAAGGTTTGTATATGAGAGCAAAGACGAGAATGGTAGTTGGAATCCTGTTTTGCATCCTGTGTATGGGGATGCTGTGGGGATGCGGCAAGAAAAAAGAGACGAAGCAGGAAGTGAAGACGCAGCCGGAACCGCCAAAGGTGGAACATGTATTGGAGGAGCCTGTAGAGCAGGAGCCTACACCAATTCCGGAAAACGAGAACATCTTAACCGGTGTTGGAGATTTGTCGAAAGAAGCCATTGGGAAAAGACCGGTTGCAGTTATGGTCAACAACATTGAGCCGGCACTTCCGCAGTATGGTATCGGGCAGGCGGATGTGATATTTGAGATTCCGGTGGAAGGAAGTCTGACCCGATTTATGGCATTATATGGAGATTATACGAAGGTGCCGAAGATCTGTCCAATTCGAAGCTGCCGCTACTATTTTCCGGCGCTTGCAAAAGGATTTGACGCCTACTATGTCCATTGGGGAAGTGACCAGACCATTCTAGGTTATGTCAATGGACTGGGAATCGATCGTTATGATGGTATGTCCAATGCCTTGGGATTGTTTGGGAGAGATAGTGCAAGACGAAGCCGGGGATATGCTTTGGAGCATACAGGATATTTTGATGGAACCGGATTTGCGAAAGCCATTCAGAAAAAAGGAGTTCGGACCAAATTAAAGAAGAGTAAAGCAAAGACCGCATTTTCCTTCTGTGGAATGGATGAGCAGATTACGCCGGGTGGAAAAGAGACCAGCTCAGTATATATCAATTTCGGAGCTTCCAATTCGTCTTTCGTATATAAGGAAGATAGCAAGGTCTATGTAAAGAAGATGAATGGACACAAGCACAAAGACGGAAAGACGGGGGAAAGTCTGAAATTTACCAATGTCATTGTATTAGAGACCAGTATTGGAATCAAGGATGCCAAGGGACATCGCACCGTGGATTGGAAAGGTGGCAAAAAGGCTGTAGGCTATTATATGACCAATGGTAAAAGGCAGAAAATATCCTGGTCGAAGAAAAATGAAGGTGCGGACCTGAAGTTTTACAAGAAAAACGGGGAAGAATTGGTGTTGAATCGTGGGAAGACTTATATTGCATTTACCACACCGGGACAGATCCAGTTTAACAAGTAAGGTGAGGTTTGAAAGATGAAGGAACAATTATATACCATTCCATTGATGGATGCATTTCGGGCAGATGATGAGTGCCCGTTTTGCTTTATAAAGAGAAATTTAGAGCAACACGCCTTGGACTATGTCCTAGGACCTGAGACTTCCTATATGCAGGATTATGTTCGGGCGGAGACGGATAGACTGGGTTTTTGCCGGGAACATTTTCAAAAAATGTTTACCTATGGGGAGGCTTTGGGAAATGGATTAATCCTAGATACCCATTTGAAAGCTGTTCGAGCAGCTTTGAAAAAAGAGATGAAATCTTATTCCGTACTTGCAAAGCCGGGATTGGGTGACAAGATAAAAAAAGATCGAAATAAGGTGGAGAATAATAATTCTGTCAGCAGATGGATTCGCAAGCAGGAAGAGAGTTGCTATATTTGCGAAAATATGGAAAATAATTATCAACGATATCTGGCGACATTCTTCTATTTATATAAGAAGGGAGAGCCGGAATTTCTTGAACTTTTGGAAAATGGAAGAGGCATGTGTCTGCCACATTTGGCAGATGTGTTGGACGCGTCAACCCTCTATTTGTCCGAGAAAGAGCAAAAAGTGTTGCGAGAATTGTTATTTGCTAAGATGGAAGAGAATCTGGAACGGTTGCAAGGTGAGATTGACTGGTTTGAGAAAAAGTTTGATTATCGGTACAAACAAGAAGACTGGAAGACCTCAAAGGATGTGGTGCAACGTGGTATGCAAAAATTAAAGGGCGGTTATCCGGCAGATAAACCATATCGGAAAAACTAAAGTTCTTTTTTCTTGTCTTTTGAATAAAGTGTGTTGTAAGACAAGAAGAGAGGAATAAGGAGGATGCAACAGTTTATTCGTTATTTATATGAATACAAGGAAGAGAAACGGGTTCGCAACGTTGGTTTTGTAAAAGTGGAAAAAGATGATAACCTCTGTACGATGCATATCCATGGGAAAGATTTAGAAAGAAATGAGAATCAGGAAGTGGAGGTGCGGGTGCTCTATCAACATCAGGGAATGCTAATTAGCGTATCCCAGGGGCGGATTGCATGCGCCCCGTCTCTGGTTCATTTCATTTTGCGTTTTGAGGCGGAAGATGTTGGAGGACAGGAAGCATTCGATGCTCTATATGGAGTGGAGTTACTTGGCTTTCAAGGAAAAATCTATGGCGCAGCCTGGGATGATAGCGGCTTGCCAATCGCGAAGATTCGCCTCAAAGAACAGCTGGATGCAGTAGAAGAAAAAATGGAAGATACAGAACCGGAGACGGATTCGGTATCTTCGGCGGCAGATGACTTAGAAGCTTCAACGGACGAAGAAAAGGCGGAGGATTCTGAAGGGGAAATGCCGGTAGAGGAGTCGGAGGCTGAATCGGTGGAAGAATCTTTGATTTCGGAGGTAGAAGAGAGATACGAAGGGGAGCCGGGGATGGAAGAGGACGATTATATACCGCCTTCCGGAAGAACCTATGAGAAGATTACCAGACAGGATTTGGTGCGGCTGCCTAGGAGAGAATGGCGGATTGCGAATAATAGCTTTCTTCTCCATGGATTTTATAACTATCATCATTTATTATATATTGAAGAGAAAGAAAACTGCTGGGTTGGCGTGCCGGGAATCTACCATGAAAAAGAAGCGGCAGCAGCCAGAACCTTTGGATTCCCACAATTTCACCGGATTACCGGTGGAGAAATCGACTTGTCGGCGGCGGAGATGAACCTTGAGGAAGATTTCGGCTATTGGTGCAGGGCAGTCGGGAAAGGACAGTAAGAAATAGATATGACACAAGATGAAAAATATATGAAGGAAGCCATACGGCAGGCCAAGAAAGCATATGCTCTGGGTGAGGTCCCAATTGGATGCGTGATTGTGCAGGGAGATCAGATAGTAGGCCGAGGATATAACCGAAGAACCATTGATAAAAATACCATTGCTCACGCAGAAACCATCGCTATTCGACGGGCGAATAAAAAGGTCGGAGATTGGAGGCTAGAGGATTGCACCATGTATGTGACCTTGGAACCGTGTCAAATGTGTTCCGGCGCTATTGTCCAGTCCCGGATGAAAAAAGTGGTGATCGGATGTATGAATCCTAAGGCTGGATGTGCCGGTTCCATTTTAAATCTTTTGCAAATGGATGCTTTTAATCATCAGGTGGAAGTAGAGCGTGGAGTGCTGGAAGATGAATGCAGTCAGATGATGAAAGATTTCTTTAAAGAATTACGAGCAAAGAAAAAATAGCGTTGACACAGACCGCAATACGATAGTATAATATGTAAACGTGCAGCCGGGGTGGTAGCGGTACCTTGAACCTACAATCCGCTATAGTAGGGGTGATGTTACACGGAGGGCGCTTTCTTGTGAAGCTGCCCTTTGCAAGAGGCGTAGAAGATTGGGTCTTGCGCGACGGGAATCTGTGAACCGTGTCAGGTCGGGAACGAAGCAGCACTAAGCAGAACCTTCCGGGTGCCGCAAGGGTGCCTGATTTGAGCTGTCTACAAAGGTAACGTTCGGAAGGGACGTTCGAAGTGTAACGCACGTAAAAAGAAAAGGTGTTATTGTATTTGCAGGAGTTTCTTGCTTTTACAATAGCACCTTTTATTCCATAGGAGAAAGATGATGAAGATTTTATTAGTAGCAATCAATTCCAAATATATTCATTCTAATTTGGCAGTCTATAGCCTGCGAGCTTTTGCAGACAAGTATCAGGAAGAAGTAGAATTGGCAGAATATACCATCAATCAGCAGGTGGACGATATTCTTATGGATATTTACAAGCAAAATCCGGACATCCTGTGTTTTTCTTGCTATATCTGGAATCTACCTTACGTGGAAGAATTGTCCAGGGAGTATGGAAGACTTTGCCCCCAGACGAAGATCTGGATAGGCGGTCCTGAAGTTTCCTATGATGCACCGGCTGTTTTGCAACGACTTCCGGAAGTGACCGGGGTGATTTGCGGAGAAGGGGAGGAGACTTTTCTGGAATTGTTGGACTACTACCATGGAGAAACAGAATCCTTAGAGCAGATAAAGGGCATTGCCTGGAGAAAAGAAGGAGGAGAGATGCAGGCAAATCCATGGCGACCGGTTATGGATCTAAGCCGAGTTCCTTTTGTCTATCAGGATATGGAGCCATTTCGAAATAAAATCATCTATTACGAAACCAGTAGAGGCTGCCCGTTTTCCTGTAGTTATTGCTTGTCCTCTGTGGATAAGAAATTGCGATTCCGGGATTTGGATCTGGTGAAACAGGAATTACAGCATTTCATCGACCACGAAGTGGCGCAGGTCAAATTCGTGGATCGCACCTTCAATTGCCGACACGAACACGCCATGGCAATCTGGACGTATCTGATGGAACATGATAATGGAAAAACCAATTTTCACTTTGAAGTGGCGGCAGATCTGTTGACAGAGGAAGAGCTTGCTTTACTTGCCAAAATGCGTCCGGGACTGGTGCAGTTGGAAATCGGTGTTCAGTCCACCCATGAACCAACCATTCATGCGATCCGCCGTACAATGAAGTTTGAGAAAGTGGCAGCAGTTGTAAAACAGATTCAAAAGGCAGGAAATATCCATCAACATTTGGATCTGATTGCAGGTCTTCCCTATGAAGATCTGGCAACTTTCCGTCAGTCCTTTGATGACGTCTATGGGCTACATCCGGAACAATTACAATTGGGATTTTTAAAAGTATTAAAAGGTTCTTATATGGAAGAAAAAGCCGAGGAATACGGTCTGGTCTATAAGATGACTCCGCCTTATGAAGTGCGAAAGACCCGGTGGCTTTCTTATGAGGATGTGCTGGAATTAAAGGCTGTGGAAGAGATGGTGGAGACCTATTATAATAGTGGTCAGTTTACACATACCATGGGAAGATTGGAAGCATTCTACCCTTCAGCTTATGAGATGTACCGCAAATTAGCAGAGCATTATGAACAACATCAGCTCCATATGATGAAGCATGCCAGAGTAACACGGTATGAAATCCTCTTGGATTTTATCCAAACCTGGCATCCTGAGGAAGTGGAGATTTTACGGGAGCTTCTTATTTTCGATTATTATCTTCGGGAGAATGCGAAGACGCGTCCGGCTTTTGCCGGGGAATACCGGATAGAAAAAGAGGAATTGGCTGATTACTATAAGGATAAGAAACAGGCACGAAAGAATACTCACCTGGAACGATTTTCCTGTATGGTAATGGAAGATTGTCGGAAGCAATCATTGACCTTGTTGTTTGATTATGAACAGCGGAATCCATTGACTCACGATGCGATGGTGGAAGAGGTCGAGTAAAATTTTTCCTATGCCATAGGAGAGATTTGTGCTATAATGAGCGTGATAGTGTTATGCAGTTGCAGATGACACGATTTGGTAGGAAGCAGTAGTGGCCGAAAGGCAAGGGAATATGAGGTGATGACATGGCTAGATTTCAAGATGTTGTTGGACATAAGGATATTATTCAATATATGAAGACCGCTGTGGAGCAGAAGAAGGTTTCCCATGCATATATTTTAAATGGAGAGCGCGGCTCTGGGAAAAAGATGCTTGCACGGTTGTTTGCCATGACACTTCAATGTGAACAGGGCGGCTGCGAGCCATGTGGAGAATGCCGTTCTTGTAAGCAGGCGGACAGCGATAATCATCCGGATATCATTACTCTGACCCATGAAAAACCGGGAACCATCAGTGTTGATGATATTCGTCAGCAGATTAATGGGGATATTCAGATCAAGCCATATTCAAGTCCGTATAAGATCTATATCATTCCGGGCGCAGATATGATGACAGTGCAGGCGCAGAATGCCTTGCTTAAGACCATTGAAGAGCCGCCGGAGTATGCCATAATATTCCTGTTAACGGAGAATGAATTTTCCCTTTTAGAAACCATTCGTTCTCGTTGCGTTATTTTGAAATTACGCAATATTAAGAATACGTTGATTACCAAATATCTCATGGATCAATATAAAGTGCCGGATTATCAGGCAGAGATCTGTGCTGCTTTTGCCCAAGGCAATATGGGAAAAGCAATCACCCTTGCTACATCCGAACATTTTAATGCTATCAAAGACGAGGCAATCCAATTGTTGAAGTATATTGATGACATGGAATTACATGAGATTGTTGCAGCAATCAAAGAAATCGGTAAGTACAAGCTGGAGATTACCGATTATCTGGATATTATTACAATTTGGTACCGGGATATCCTGCTTTACAAAGCAACGAAAGATATTGATCAGATTGTATTTTCAGACCAGCTGAAATTCATTAAAGAAAAGGCAGAGAAGAGTTCTTATGAAGGAATCGAGACGATTCTGCAGGGAATCGAGAAAGCAAAAGCCCGCATAAAGGCCAATGTAAATTTCGATCTATTGATGGAACTTCTACTCCTGACCATAAAGGAGAATTAGATTTATGACAAAAGTAATTGGAGTGCGTTTCCGACAGGCCGGAAAGATTTATTATTTTTCACCAGGCAAATGTCAGATAAAAAAAGGAGATCGGGTAATCGTGGAGACGGCTCGTGGCATCGAATATGGCACAGTAGTCTTAGGTGCCAAGGATGTGAATGAGGAAGAGATTAATCAGCCTCTAAAGTCAGTGATTCGTCTGGCTACAGAGGAAGATAAACATACAGAAGAGAAAAACCGAGAAAAAGAAAAAGAGGCATTTCGCATTTGCCAGGAGAAGATTCGCAAGCATAATCTGGATATGAAATTGATCAATGCGGAATATACTTTCGATGGAAATAAAGTCTTGTTTTATTTTACAGCAGACGGAAGAGTAGACTTTCGCGAGTTGGTAAAAGATCTGGCTGCGGTATTTCGTACCAGAATTGAATTGCGACAGATTGGAGTCCGGGATGAGACGAAGATTCGCGGGGGCATAGGAATCTGTGGAAGACCACTTTGCTGCCATACGTATTTATCAGAATTTGCCCCGGTATCCATTAAGATGGCTAAGGAACAGAATCTGTCTTTGAATCCGACGAAGATTTCCGGAGTTTGTGGCAGATTGATGTGTTGCCTGACCAATGAAGAAGAGACGTATGAAGTGTTAAATAGCAAATTGCCAGGCATTGGCGATACTGTTACAACCCCGGAGGGACTTAAAGGTGAAGTGCAGAGTGTCAGTGTATTGCGACAGCTGGTACGTGTCGTTGTAAATTTGGATGGTGATGAGAAAGAGGTTCGGGAATATCGCGTCAAAGAACTTCGTTTCCAGTCCAGAAGACGGAAGCAGGATACCCGGGTTTCAAAGGAAGAGATGAAGGAGCTGGCAGCACTTGAAAAACACTAATTATCTATTAGATGGAGAACGCTTGGATGATCTTCAGGTAAAAGGTTTGGAGATTATTCAGAATCCGGGAAAATTCTGTTTTGGGATGGATGCGGTATTGCTTTCTAATTTCGCTCATATACGGCCGGGAGATAAGGTGCTGGATATGGGAACCGGAACCGGAATTATTCCGCTTCTTCTGTCTGCAAAGACGGAAGGTGATTCCTTTGTGGGATTAGAGATTCAGGAAGAAAGCGCAGATATGGCAAGGAGAAGTGTTCTTCATAATAATTTAGAAGAAAAGATACAGATTGTAACCGGAGATATCAAAGAGGCAGCGACGATTTTTGGCCCTGTCTCTTTTGATGTTATCACCACCAATCCGCCTTATATGATTGGGCAGCATGGAATTGCCAATGCTTCCAGTGCAAAAGCCATCGCCCGGCATGAGATTCTGTGTAATTTAGATGATATTATGCGGGAGAGCGCCCGATTATTGGGACATGGTGGCAGATTTTATATGGTTCACAGACCTTTTCGGTTGGCAGAATTACTTTCTACAATGGTGCGGTATAAGATTGAACCAAAACGGATGCGGATGGTTCATCCGTATATCGACAAGGAACCTAATATGGTATTGCTAGAAGGAATTCGGGGCGGAAACTCCCGGATGCAGGTGGAGCCACCGTTGATTGTATATAAGGAACCGGGTGTATATTCCGATGAATTGCTTGGTGAATATGGACTGAAATAATAGGAGAGAGACATGGCAGGACAACTCTATTTATGTGCAACTCCGATTGGAAATTTGGAAGACATAACCTATCGGGTAGTACGAACTTTAGGAGAAGTGGATCTCATTGCGGCAGAAGATACGAGAAATAGTATTAAATTATTGAATCATTTTGAAATCAAGACCCCAATGACCAGTTATCATGAATATAACAAGATTGAAAAAGGGCATCGTCTGATCGAGAAGATGCAAAGTGGAATGAATATAGCCTTGATTACCGATGCCGGAACGCCGGGAATCTCTGATCCCGGTGAAGAATTGGTTCGGATGTGTTACGATGCCGGGATACCGGTTACGTCTCTTCCGGGAGCGGCAGCCTGTATTACAGCATTGACCTTGTCGGGACTTTCGACCAGAAGATTCGCATTTGAGGCATTTTTGCCTTCCGATAAAAAGGAAAAGCATAGTATTTTAAAAGAATTATCCCAAGAGACCCGAACCATTATTTTGTATGAAGCACCACATCGCCTGCTTCGTACACTGACTGAGTTAAAAGAGACACTTGGAAATCGCCGGACAACCATTTGCCGGGAATTGACCAAAAAACACGAGACTGCATTTGCTACAACTTTAGAAGAAGCATGTTCCTTCTATAGTAATAATGAGCCAAAAGGAGAATGCGTCATCGTAATAGAAGGGAAAAGTCTGATGGCGATTCGCGAAGAAGAGATTGCCCGCTGGGAGACCATGACAGTGGAGGAACACATGGCATATTATCAGGATCAAGGCATGGAGAAAAAAGAGGCTATGAAGCAGGTGGCGAAGGATCGAGGCGTGTCAAAACGGGAGATTTACAACCAGTTGCTGTAGAATTTGGCATTTTGCATAAGAAAGAAAATAAAACTTTAGGCATGTTTAGTGTGGTGTCGTTTCGAAAAATTTTGTAGAATATCGTTAACAGTCAAATTATGGACATTTAGGAGGAGTAATAAATGGCAAGTTTATCATTAAAAAACATTTGCAAAGTGTATCCGAACGGCTTTGAAGCTGTAAAAGATTTCAACCTCGAAATCGAAGATAAAGAATTTATCATCTTCGTAGGACCATCAGGATGTGGTAAATCTACAACCCTTCGTATGATCGCTGGTCTGGAAGAAATCTCTTCAGGAGAATTAAAGATTGAAGACAGAGTTGTAAATGACGTGGAACCAAAAGATAGAGATATCGCAATGGTATTCCAGAACTACGCTTTGTACCCACACATGACCGTGTATGATAACATGGCATTCGGTTTGAAATTAAGAAAAGTACCGAAGAAAGAAATCGATAGAATGGTTCGCGAAGCTGCTAAGATTCTTGACCTTGAATCTTTGTTAGATCGTAAACCGAAAGCATTATCAGGTGGACAGAGACAGCGTGTTGCTATGGGACGTGCTATCGTGCGTAATCCTAAGGTATTCCTTATGGATGAGCCTTTATCAAACTTGGATGCAAAATTAAGAGGACAGATGCGTATCGAGATTTCTAAATTACATCAGAGATTAGGTACAACTATCATCTACGTAACACATGACCAGACAGAGGCTATGACACTTGGTACAAGAATCGTAGTTATGAACGCTGGTGTTGTTCAGCAGGTAGATACTCCTCAGGTATTATATGATACACCATGTAACTTATTCGTTGCTGGATTTATCGGATCTCCACAGATGAACTTCTTGGATGCTGTATGTAATGTAGAAGGAGATAAAGTTAGCCTTCAGGTTGGACCGGCTTCTATCGCATTGCCACCGGCAAAAGCTAAGAAATTAATCGATGGAGGATACGCTGGTAAGGAAGTAATCCTTGGTATCCGTCCGGAAGACATTCATGATGAAGAAGCATTTATCGCATCTTCTCAGGATACTGTGATTGAATCTACAATTCGTGTATACGAGATGTTAGGTGCAGAAGTTTACTTATACTTCGATTATGAAGGAGTAAGCGTAACTGCTAGAGTTAATCCTAGAACAACAGCAAGAACAGGTGATACTGTTAAATTTGCTCTGGATGCTGAAAAGATTCATGTATTCGACAAAGAAACACAGGATGCTATCACAAACTAATTGCATAGTGAAGATGATTAGGACCGCAGATGATTCTACGGTCCTTTTTTTGTGTGTGGTAAAGGCCCAGCCTCTATACTATAAATAGTCAGAAAAAACCACAAAAAACGACATTGCTAGTTGACATTGCATATATTGAGGTTTAATATTAGTACATAATTTATAAAAATTTGCTAAATTCTGGCATGAGAGGAGAGGGAAGTGAGAATGCGCAAAATAAGACACAGAATTTGGTGTAGAATTCTTTTTATTTTAGTACTATTTAGTATGATTACTAATATTCCGCACACGGTGCAGGCATCTACCCTGACGAAGGTTCAGAAAAGTTATGATATCGCAGTGGTATTTGACAATTCTGGCTCTATGTATGACGGGAAGGCTTGGTGCCGTGCGAAGTATGCAATGGAGATCTTTGCATCGATGATGAATTATGAGAACGGAGACAGATTGCGAATATTTCCAATGTGGGAAGTAAAGACAGATGGTTCCAAACCGAAAAGTGGCGGAAGCTATAAGGCAATCGAGATTGCCAACAAGGAGGATATTGATAAGATCTCCAATCTGTATACGGTGCATCCGAGTAATACGCCATTTGCTCCGGTTTTGGAAGCACAGAAGAGCTTGAAGAAATCCAAAGCAACGGAAAAGTGGATTGTAGTTTTGACGGACGGAGAATTTAATCAGATTAAACGTGGCAAGACACAGGGGACGTTATCCAACAAAGATTTGAAGAATCGTTTGTTAAAAGTTGCAGGTGATGGAATTAAAGTACAATACTTAGGCTTTGCGGAAGCAAGTAAATTGAGTTCGGAAGAGAAAAAAGGATTTTATGCAAAAAAATCTACAGATACCAGTTTGAAGGATGACTTAATCGGAATTTGCAACAGAATCTTCCAGCGTTCCGTATTGCCTAATAATCGATTAAGTGGGAAAAATCTGAATCTGGATATGTCCATGCGAAATCTGATTGTATTCGTGCAAGGTTCCAATGCAAAGATTCATTCTTTGAAAAATGAAAAAGGGCAAGAAGTAAGTAAGATTCTTGACAGCGGACAGCGGAAGTATAGTTCCATTAAAGCAAATGGCTATGAAAATGCGAAGGTAGATAAGAGCCTGGCTGGTCAGGTTGTCACATTTTCCGGGTGTCCAAAAGGGAGCTACACATTGGATTATTCCGGAGCAGATGCAATCCAGATGTTCTATGAACCGGATGTTGATGTGACGATTACCCTTACAAATAATGATGGTGAAGTGATAGATGGCTCCGCCGGTGATGTAGTGGTTGGTGAGTATACCATCAATAGCAAGATCGTGGATGCAAAGACAGGGGAAGATGTAACGTCACACGAACTTCTGGGAGATGTCAAATTGATGAATTATGTTAAGACATCGAAAGAATCGAACTATAAGGCTTATAAGAATGGAGATAAGCTTACCCTGTATCCGGATTCGGAAACAGATATTTATGCTGTGGGAAATTATTTAAAAGATTATACCATTACCAGCGAAAGCAATGAAGATTTACAATGGATGCGTTGCTTTGCAGTTATAGAATTAGATTCTGCATTTCAGTTGAAGGCAAAAGTACTCCAGAAAGACGGCTGGTATACGATTTCTGATCATAAGAATTGGAAGCCAATTCAGGTACAACTTACCTTAGAAGGAAATCCGTTGACGAAAGAGCAGATGGAGCGAGTTGATTTGCAGATGAAGCCGTCTTCTTCTCTCCCGTTTCGATATGAGAAGTTAGAAACAGAGTCTGGTTACAAGATATACATAGGGCAAGATGAGGGAGGCAAGTATCAGGAACCAGAAATTGGGGAATATGAGTTAACATTTACAGGATCGTATACGGATGAATACGGAAAGGAAACCGTTGCAAAAGATGAAGCGAAAATCAGTATTCAAAAATATAGCAAATGGTTAAAAATTCTATTCTGGATTATCATTTTCCTTGTATTGCTTATTATCTGGATTATGTGTATGCGCAGAAAAGTAATGCCAAAGATGATGAGAAAAGATTCTGCATCTTTTGAGTGTGCATCGGCAGGAACGTTTGATGGTAATTCGGTGAAGGCAGAATTTCGGCGAAAAGGCAGATCTTTGAGTATAGCAGGACCTACTTCAGTAGAATATGATGAGCAGTGTTCTGCAACCTTCAATGTGAAACCAATTGATAATCATTTTACAAAATCAAAGAAGCGAAGAATGGCAATTACAGGAATCGATTCTGCATGTGAAGAGGTTAAAATTTCCGGGACCTCTTATGTTCCATATGAGGGAAGATGGATTAAGAAGAATACCTTAAATGCAGCTATGGCAGGAAAAGTGGTTCCGCCTATTGAGCATGAGTTGTCATGCAATCCACGTTTTGAATTGATTCGCCAAGATGGCTTATCAAGATTAGTATGTAAAACAAAAACCATTAAATAAATTTTAGGAGGAAAGAGAGATGGCAGTGAGAAAAGAAAATGTACAGTGCAATGAAACAAAAGAGACCCTATTTATTGGTGTCGGCGGTATTGGCTCGGATATTGTAACGAGAGTTGCCGGAAGATGCAGAGGTACTGAAACAGACAACATCAAGTTTGTTGTTATGGACACGAATGCGAATGATCTAAAGTGTGTAAAGGATTCCAGTGCAAAAATTATACCAATCCAGACTTCTTCTACCCAGAGTGTTTTGGATTATCTGAAGAATGATGAAGATGCTAGAAATCATTGGTTCCCAAACAATACAACATTATATTCTAAAACTGTTTCAGAGGGTGCTGGTCAGGTGCGTGCTATTTCAAGACTAGCTTTGAATGCAACGATTAAAACGGGACAAATTCAGAAATTGTATAAGGCAATTGATGAATTATTCTTAAAAGATGGTGGCGATTTGAAGCAGGCTTTACGTGTAGTAATTGTATCCTCAGCAGCTGGTGGAACCGGTTCAGGAATCGCTATGACAGTTGGTATGCTTGTGCGTGAATATTTGCATAAACATTATCGCGAAAAAGCAGCAATTATCAGAGGCTATCTGTTACTTCCGGGTGTTATGGATACTGTTATCAGTACAGAGACGGAAAAAGAAAGTCTTCGTCGTAATGGATATGCGACAATTAAAGAAATCAATGCATTTATGATTAAAGCAAGTGGTTTCTGTGCTGTACGAAAAGATTTGGAACGCTACAAAGATATCTATATTGATATTCCGACTACAACCAACGGTGTTGACAAATTAGAAGGACTTCCATTTGACTTCTGTTTCTTACTCGATCGGGTTGATAAGAGTCAGGAGAGCATGCAGACCTTAGAACAATACAAAGAGTTTGCAGCACAGAGTTTGTATGAGCAGAACATCGGACCGATGGAGAAGAGTGCGTTCGGTATTGAAGATAATATCATCAAAGAATTTGCAAATGGAGATAACTTAGGACGTAACCGTTTTGGTGGCCTTGGTGCTTCTGTTTTGAAATATCCGTATGAGGATATCGTTGAGTATGTTGCTTATTCCAGAGCGATTTCTTGTATCGGAGATGGCGAGACAGTTGGAGAATGGCTAAAATATGACAAAGCTTTTGAAAAAGAAAAAGCAGAATTTAAGAAAAAAAGAGAATATACAACCGACGCAGCACCGACTCGCGGTGGCGTATATTTGAAACGAGTGAATGAAGGAAAGGCAAGATTTGACAAAGATATTAAGGGAAGCATTGCCAATGATATTGAGAAGATTCAGGGTGAAGTAAACAAGAAGATTAATGTTTACATGGCAGCTTTTGATGGTCAGATTCGTCGGTCCTTTGAAAATGATCCGAAGATTAAGAATTTGAAATGTAACGTAGATGAGCTTCGAGACAATCTGGATTATGAAAATGATGAAGGTTTAAGAGGCAAAGCAACGACAAATCTTCAGAGAATTCGAAATTATGAGAATGAAGTGAAGAAAAATGCGGCATCTGTTGCAAGAGCGGCTGCACGTGCTATTTTATTTGATGCACCATCCGTGTTGGCTGAAAAACAGGATTATCATGTTGAGAAATTGATGATTGGAAATGATGGAGCCATGCATCCAAATGCAATGCGTTACATGCTGTACGCATTACGGGATCACTTTGAAGAAGTACATAAGACTATTAAGATGAAAGTAAATAGTAACTTTACTGCATTGGAAATCTTTTCACCAAGTGCCAATGATAGTGATTACTATGATGTACGTGGTGGTTTCACAAGCAAAACAACAGAGACGAATTTTGATAGTGTTTGTAAGTTGGAAAACAATGATGCTTCTTTCTTCGAAAAAATCGGTGGTGGCTACAAAGCATTATGGAACAAATTCAATGAATTATTCCCGGCATATGCAGAGGCTGTTACAGAATATTGTGAAAGCGTTCTGAAAGATGCATCTTATGAAGTAGCAAAAGAGTATCTGAAACAGTTGTGTGATGAATACGAGCGTTTCTATGCTTCCTTCGAAGGCAAAGTATATATGCTTACAAAAGTACAGGATGAAATCGTAGACAAGCTTAAATATCGGGAAGGCAACAGTACTTCTTATGTATGTGCTGATAAGAAGAGCCTGAAGAGATGGACAGAGATCTGCCCAACAACTGGTGATGATTTGATGTTGCCGGCAGAATTGAGTGCGAAGATTTTTGATACGGTGAAATTAAATGCGGATAACAATCGAATTGCAATGTATGATCCGACCTTGGCAAAGCCACCGGTAGATATTTTTGATACCGTTCTGATTGATTATTTCAAGGATTCCGTTCGGGAAGATTGCGATAATATTTTAAATATTAATGTGATTTCCGCAATAGCGAGAGAACTGGAATTCAAGGAATATTTCAAATTAAAAGATCAGGCAGAAGAGGGAGAGACCGTATTCATGCCGGAGATTGAAGATGCAACCAAGATTGAATACCTGAGAGATAAGTTAAAATTCGGAAACAAATTAGCATCGCCTGGAATTGGATGCTCTAATTTCAATGAACCTCGAGAAGTGATCTTGTGTGCTTACAATAAGAAGCTGGACGATCTGAGAGATTTAAATATTCATACTTTGGTACAGCCGTTTAACATGAATGCAACAGGAACAAATACGGTATCCAAATACGAGATTCATTTCTTTAATGCACTTTATAATATTACGCCGGATATGCTTGCACGATTCAAGAGTCCGGATGAAGGAAATGCGGATGCACAGTACAACGAAGAACCGGGTATCTATTACAAAGCATACCATGATTATATTAAGACATTGGGACCGGATTCTACAAAGAGCGCTACCATTTCGTTACACATTGATAAGAGATGGGATTCACTGACGGAAATGCCGGAGATTTCTCTGGATGCCCATTATAAAGAAATGGTGAAAATTCATTCTGCATTGGTATATAGTATCGTGCATGGCATGATTACAACACATCCATCTTCCAGATATGATGCGGATAAACGAATCTACGAACTGGAAGATATGGAAGGGGATAGAACTACATTGGTTGTTTCTAACGGAACAGAATGTGATGAGTTTTATGAAGTATTGGATGCCCTTTATCGCGACAGAGCTTCCGTTGCAAAAATTTATGAAATGCAAGAGGAACGTTGCCAATTTGATAAGGACTCCAACCGTCGTTACACAGAAAGTGCATTTATGCGGGATGTCAATGCATTCAGAATTGGCGATGGCCATGCGGCACCGACCAGTGTATTTGAAATTCCGTTGGCATATTACAACTCTTTGCCTCGTTCTCAGATGGACGATAATGAGTTATCGATCATGATTGATAGTGTACTGGCAGTAATAGAAAACGAAATTGCAAAATATGAGCAGGAGAAAGACAGAGCACCGTTCTTAGCTTCCCGACTGGATGCACAGTTCAGATTATTTGTTGAGAACTTCAACAATGATGCATATGATGTAGACGGATCTATGAGAAAGAATACGGAGATTGGAGATAACCGCGTGGTGAACATGGTGCTTCGTAAAGTTACAAACAAAATTAAAGATTTGCAGATTTCTAATTTTGCAGATAAAGTTGAGGAACTTCGTGCCCTTGTAAAATAAGGATTTCGTATTTGAAGGAGATGTAGAATATGTTTACGGTAATATTTGCCGAAAAGGAAACTATGAGACTCTTCGAAGAAATTAAAATGTTCTTTGGCCCGTTGTATCATCCGGAAAATGTTGTATTTTGCGAGTGGGACAAGGAAGCAAGGGATTTTGATAGCATGGTTCCGAAGCTGTATGATCATATTGAGTACCAAAAGGAATGGAGAGCCTTGGTGTTGTATGATGATGGATGTGAACAGATGAATCCTTTCGATTATACAAACTATAGAGAATCCTTCCAAGCTTCACGAAATGTAAAGTGGGAAGCACTTGCAGAAAGACGGAATCGTCGAATTCAGGCTTACGAGCTAGCGGTAACCAATCCGTTAGTCAGATTGACGACAGCTCTAGCCGGAGTTCCGAATATCAAAACTGTCATGTCAAGGGAAGAAGTAGAAACTTTAGTGTCAGGCGAGCAAAAGACGTATGAATATATGTTGAGACAGCAGTTGGAAGCACTCAATTGCTCAGAAGTTGCAGCCAGATTAGGTCGGTATCAGCGACAAGAACTTCGGAAATTTGTGGCAGAAGATCAGATTGAAGAGCTGATTTATGGAGTACAGACAATGGACGTATCGGGAATCACAGCGTTGATTTCCGATACGGATATTCTGGAATTTATCAAATTTCTTGGAAATGACCCCCTATATTATGATCCGGAATATACGGAGTGTGTCATTGAGAATACGTGGAAAAATGAATTGCTGCGCCAACTTTCTGAACATTATTACATGAAAGATAAGTTGCCGGCGGAAATTCTATGCTTTTCTACAAGAACATTTAATTTTGAAAGAGTAGAACAAGATATCAAATGGAAAAAGAAGGATGAAGTGAACGCTTCACGTTTTGCCGATTTTAACTTATATCCAAACAAGTTAAAATACATTCTATTTGATACACTGAAGGAAGAAAATAAACAATACAAGTTCGAGCAGATTAAATTATTGTGCCTTTTGCTATTGATTTCCAATAATGAGATACCAAATGGTTTGATGAATGCAGAACATGTATATCGTGCGCAAATTGAATTTAATAATGATATTGTCACAGAAATTTGCGAGAATTATCTTAGTAAATTGCAGGCGACAAAGGTGTTGCTGAAAGATATCGAAAAACAAAAAGAGCGAGATTGTGATGTATCGGTAGATGATAAGACGGCTCAGCGACTTTTTGAATCCAGCATTGTAGTTCCGGTAAAAATGAATTCGGAGCATGGTGAAAATGGATTATATGCAGAGCATCGTGGCTTGGGATTAGCGACGGATTGTCCAAGAGATGAGAAGCAGGATTGGAATAGACAGTATCGGGATATTAACAAACGATTTGTGCGTTATTTGAGAGAGCCTCGCAGAGCTGTGAAAACGGCTGTCACAGAAGGTTTTCGAGAGAATAATAAGATTGAAGATGACAGAGCGCTACATTTATCGGAGTATCAGATGGAAGATGTAAAATTCCATTTATCTGAGGTGGAGCAGAAGATGGTAGAGACATCTACCACCCATTTGTTTAACACAAAAAAATTCATGGAACAGATCCAGCAAGCCGATGAGCAGATTCAGCAAGAGATTTCTCATCGTATGACAAGGAAGAAAACGATTATAGCAGGTATCGTAGCTTTGGTAGCATATTTTATCGGTTTTCTGCCGTTGATTCTTCCGAATATGAACAATACAAAATCATTGGTTGGATCTTTGGCAATTACAGCCTGTCTCATAGGCCTATTTATGTTGATTGGTTTTGTATATTTGTTTCTCTTGCGCAAACGTTTGATTCGGTGCTTCCGGCATTTCAATATGGTTATGGGGAATATCTGTAATGAAATCAATGGAGCACTTGGAAGATTTTCCAATTATATCAGCTACGCATGTAATTTGATGCGGGATTTTTCTGTGCTGCAAAAAAAAGATTCTGTATTAGTGAAAACGAAGAAAATTTTGAATTATCATAATATGTGCATTTCAAATCAAATGAAGAGTGTCCATGAAATGTTTTCAAAATATATTGATTTTTCTAAAATAAGAATCAAGGAATGTGAGCCGTATGACTATGATTTTACAGTTTTACGAGAATATGAATATAATATGCCGAATATTCAAGTAAATAAAAAGATTTCTTACCTGCAGGCTGGTAATGAGATCATTATTCCGGTAGATTATGTGGATTCAATTACAATAACGAGGGAGGAGTTCTATGATTAATACAATTTGGATGGTTGTGAAGATGATATTAGCGCTACTCCCTTTTGTGCTATTATGTCTCGTTTGTAAGAAGATCAATTTGCCGAAAACAGAGAGAAGCAAACAATTTGCCATGCCTGTTATCGGGGTTATTTATACGGTTATCAGCATGATTTGTGCAACTCAGCTAAATCAAGGATTGTTGAAGCTGATTAGAAATATTCCAAAAGGACTCCAAGCATTGTCAGAAAAGACCGGGATGTCAGAAAATGTTGCGAAATCAGCAGAGTCATTTATCAATGGAATGGACTTGGAATTTTGGATTTTCTACATTTCTAATACGGTTTTGATTCTTCTTTATATTATGATTAAGAAGATTAGCATCAAAATCATTTCTAAAGTAGTGAAAACAGATGGAACAATGCATGGAAAAGTTGCCGAGAATTTTTACTCTTATTTCACGGAGAGAAATGCATGGTGCTTGCGCGATCAGTATGTGCAGATGCGGGATTTGTTTCGAGTGTTCTACTATGCAGCATTGATACTATCCTCTATTCTAATGGTTGTGAGCCGTAGATTCTATGTTTCCGGAATGTTTCGATCTGTTTTCTATCCGATATACGGAATTGTAATCGTTGGAGAACTCTATTTCTATTTGGATGGAGTCACCAAACAAGAGTATGTACAGAATATTATCGGAGAAGATGAAGATGCATATAAAACAGTGAATTACTCGCTGCTACGTAAATTCTTACGCTCCGTCTTCGGAGATAAATTATTGGCCGAAAATACAAGTATTAATAACTCTTTGGCTTATGGTGTGACGACGGAAGAGATTATACGGGAGTTGGAGAAAGACGAGGATTCGAAGATTAGTTGTTTTGCTTCCTACGTGGATGCATTGAACAAGACAGGATTTTCATTGGATCACAATTATTTGTATTCCTCCCTGGATATGCTAAAAGGGAAAAGCGTCTTATTTAATAATCCTTTTTACAATGATCTGATTCCTTATGCATTCTATCCGATGAATCGTATTTTGCTCAGTCATCAGAAAGTATTGGTGGTTTTAGGACGACATTCTATTGAGGATGACATGAAAGAATGGCTTGAGCGAGGAATTGAAGCGGTGACGAATATTCCGTTTATGTGGAAAGCGGATATTCTTTCCGCGGAAGAGCAGGATCTGGATATTGGAATTGTCACACGATCTGACGTACTAAATATGGAGCTACATAATGCAAATGTTGAATTTCTAAGTCGGGTCGGTTTTATAGTGATTATTGAGCCTTCCAAATTGATTTCTTCTGCGCAGATTGGTTTAAATATGTTAGTGAAACAATGCTGTACACCGGATAAAGAAGAACCCGTTTATTGTATGTGTGATCAGAACTGCGATGGTTTGGTGGATGCCATGTCTCACATTTTGATGACAAGTATCACGGAAGTATCTGCAACGGAAAAACATCAGGGTACATCCTCTTACATGTGCTGGCAGGCAGATGAGGATTATATTCATCACCGTCTGGTACCGAATATTTCACGATATCTGGGAGTGGGTACAGAGCTTTCCTTTGCGGCATTGAAAAATCAGGTATCCAAAACCAAGTGGTACGGTGGCGATGCCTTTCCGGTGACAGATATCCGATGGATTGATAAGCAGTATTATTATGAGTTGACCAAATATGCCGGACTACCGACAAGCCAGAAAGTGATGGATGAGCATTTCGAAACCACACCAAATTTCTGGAGCGCCCAGGTAGAAAAAAATAGTTATCTGACAGTAGAAGATGAATCCTTCAACATGTTTGAAATCTTAAGAAATTTCTCTACCAGAGCGACAGAACAAGGGTTTATCAATGTTATTTCGCCAGAGTACCTATTAAAGGACTATATGGCGGAGAATGCGTCTATCTTTGAGGCGGATCCAAAGGCGATACCACTATTCTCAGCTGATTATACGCGTAGTAGCCGTAATACGGTTTTACGTTTGGTATTGATGATGAGTACCTATCCGGTTCCGGAGGATGTGATTCAGAAAGAATTATCACTTCTCGGAATCACCATATTTAATCTGAAAAAACAATTGTGGTATGAACTCTATAATTGTTATTCGGAAGTTGGCAAAACGAAAGATTGTGCTGAGGATTACAGAGAACGCGTACAGTCTGCATTCTATAATATGATTGAGCTGGATGGAATGCAATGGGGACACGAACTCATTCGCGTAGAGGATAGTTATAATCTTCGAACAGCAAAAATGGAGACAACATTTTCTGTTACCGATCGCGCTTTCCTAATGCGCTGTGTATCGGAGCTGAAATCAGCAGAATATATTGCAGAAGACGAAAAGGGACACCGACATTATCTGGGAGCAGAACTGGCGGGGCAGATTTATCAGAAATATCTACCGGGGCAATTCTTTACCTTTGGTGGGAAATATTACGAGATGCTCTATCTGACTGCGGAAGGACAGGTTATGGTGCGCCGTGCTGCTGACCATATTAATGGTAGACCTTCCTATCGGCAGATTCGCGAATATGTGATACAAGATTCCAAGGTATCAGAGCAAATCGGAGCACAAAAGAACATTGCCGGTATGAAAATTGTAAAAGAATTTGCTGATATCTGTGTCCGGACACCGGGCTATTATCAGATGAAGCAATACCATGATTTTACAACAGCCAAGCTGGTATCCTTTGAAGGGGAAGCCAATGGAATTCCGACCCGTTTGTATCGAAACAAAGAGATTTTACGGATTGAATTACCGCAGGCAGAAGGAAAATATAGTGACAATGTTAGATATACACTGACGGTATTGATGAATGAAATCTTCAAAACATTGTTTGCAGAAAATCAAGCGTATATCACAGCTTTAACAGATTTGTCCTTCATGGATTGCGAGGAAGCACAGCCGTTGACCTATACGATTACCAGTGACAAAGAAGAACTGAATTCCAATTCCATCTATATCGTTGAGGACAGTCAATTGGATTTGGGTCTTACAGTAACGGTGGAGCGAAACTTACAACGTATCTTCAACATGCTTCACGACTATTTGGATTGGCATATGGAGCACGTAGAAGAAAGCCGTAATCCGAAAGTAGAAGAAAAGTCTCCGATTACCTTTGTACAGCCGGAAGAAGGGGAAGAACCTGTTGAAAAGCCAAAGAAAAAAGGTATTTTCTCGAAAATGAAAGACGGCATAAAGAAAGCATGGTCGAAGATAAAAGGTTGGTTTAAGAAGAAACCAAAAGAGGAGTCTACAGAAGAACCAGAGATGGAAGATGCGGAGCTTACGGAAGAAACAAATGGTGATGCGGCTGAAACAGAAGTTTCAGAAGAAGTAAATGAGACAGCAGAACCAGAAGTGACCGATGGCGTAGAAACGGTTGAATCGGAAGAGGAAACAACAGAGCCTGATGGGGAAGAGTCAAAAGCTGCAGAAGATACGGAAGAAAATTCAGAAGGAGATGCTGAGACGGAAGAGGCGACGGCTGAAGAGGAATTCGAGCCGCTGAAGAATCAGCAGCCAGAGAAAGAGCCGGAAACGCAGGAAGAGAATCCGGAAGAAAATCCAGAAGCAATTTCGGAGGAAAAACCGGAAGAATCGGATGTGGAGAAGGAAGAAGAGCTTACGTATTTCGCGGAAAATGAAAAAGTGTCATGGAGTGGCTTCTCAACAGAGCGCAGACCATACCACGAACGCTATTATCTGTTGTTTGGGCGCGATCGTGAATTCTCGTTCCTGGATTTGGAAGGAACGGAGGAGTATCTGTCAGAAATGGGTATGCAACATAATCCACTTAAGCAGGCACGAGACGGCAAGAAGATTATTGAGATGGTTGAAGCGACCTACAAGCCTGGAAAACCGGATGCAAGATATTGCGATTTCTGTGGAGAAGAAATCTATGGAGTAGAATTTGAAACCCTTGCAGATGGAAGAGACCGTTGCCTCAATTGCGGACGGACTGCCATTAAGACAGGGGAAGAATTCCGTAGAATCTTCGAAGATGTAAAACGAAATATGGAATCCTTCTTCGGAATTCGAATCAATGCAGGTGTTCGGGTAGAAATGGTGAATGCAAAAACGTTGCATAAACGTCTGGGACATACCTTTGTGCCGACTCCACAGAGTGATGGTCGAATCTTGGGAGTTGCCATAAAAGATAAAAATGGCTATACCTTGATGGTGGAAAATGGTTCTCCAAGAATGGCATCTATGCTTACGATGGCTCATGAGCTGACACATATCTGGCAGTATATTAACTGGAATGACAAAGCAATTTGCCGAAAGTATGGAAAAAATATGCGTCTCGAGATTTATGAAGGCATGGCAAAATGGGTTGAAATTCAGTATGCATATCTGATTAATGAGCCTGCTACAGCCAAGAGAGAAGAAATCATGACAGCTCATCGAGATGATGAATATGGACATGGATTCCTACGATATCGTGCAAATTATCCGTTCTCACAGGGAACTGTAATTACAAAAGCGACTCCGTTTATGAATGTGGAAACTCCGTTGCAGATGGACTATTGTGGGGCAATACAGGTCAAGATGCCAACGGATGGAATTCATGCGGAGGATTTGGAACAGGTAAAAAAATAAATTTATAAAGGAAAGAATAACGAAATAGAACAGGATCCGAAAGGAAACAAAAATAGGGCGAAGTCGAATTGTCTCGACTTCGCCTTAAAGTTTATTCCTCTTCTGTATCAATATCTGCTTCCACTTCGGTTATAGCAGCATTTTCATAGAGGATATCCGTGACTTTATCTTCTTTCAACCAAATGCGTAGGGTATCTTCTTCATAAGCCTCTAA
>CAYVDA010000017.1:0-29404 GCA_964450635.1 uncultured Faecalimonas sp.
TATCGATACTCATGTGTCGAGATTTAGTACAAAATAAAATGAGAGGTCTATTTAGACGCTAACACTGTGATGGGAATTGAGCAACGAAGAATTGGATGCAAGAAATCTGTGGAAATCATGTTAAATTATAAAATTTATATAAAGCAAAGAAAACCACTTGATTACAGAACATACATTCGATATAATATATCTAGATGCAACGTTTAGGGCAAATGGTGGGACTTCCTTCGTAGTGTGGTATGATTATAAAAACGCTCTGCGAGAGATGGTACTATTTTGACGGCGGGAATGAAATAGGAGGTTTATCATGAACGGTATAGGAAAATTTGCATTAGGAACAATGGGAATGAATTTTACTAACAAAGAAGGATCTACTAGGACTATTCATACGGCTATGGATCATGGTATTTCTATCTTTAATACAGGAGATTTTTATCAAAAAGGAGAATCTCAGGTAGTATTGGGAGAAGCATTGAAAGATTTCCCAAGAGAAGACTATTATGTTTCATTGAAATTCGGTGTTACTTTTGGATTCACAGGAGCGAAGTTAGATGTGAGACCGAAGAATATTCGGAATCAATTAGTAGCAGCTTTGGGGCAAATGGGGCTGGAATATGTGGACCTTTATCAGCCGGCAAGACAGGATGCAGCTATTCCGGTGGAAGATGTCATGATGGAAATGGTGAAATTGAAAGAAGAAGGACTGATTCGGCATATTGGATTATCGGAAGTGGATGCAAAAACTTTGAAAAGAGCTAGCACGATTCATCCGATTCACAGCATCGAGGTAGAATATTCCTTGCTGAATCGCGAGATTGAACAAGACTTAATTCCGACTGCAAAAGAGCTTGGTGTGCAGGTTGTGGCATATGGAGCGGTTGGTCATGGCATCTTGACAGAGAAGGTATTCCAAGGAAATGCGAATAACCCAATGTTATCAAGAGGAATTTTGTCGCCGGTGTATAAGGAACATAATTTGCAAATATTAGGCGAATTTGCGGATGTTGCGAAAAAAGAGGGGCTTAGCATGAGCGAGCTTGCTTTCGCATGGACACAAGCCAAATACGAGCATATTCTATCCTTAATTGGAACGACTAGCTCGGAACATTTCTTAAGTGCATCCAAAGCGGCAGGAATGAAACTGTCCGAGGAAACCGTTGCAAGAATCGAAGATTTGATTTCGCCTGAGACCATAAAAGGCCATACCATGCGGAAATGGTTCTTTGAAAATGGCGTTGGTAGAATGATATAGGATTTGTAACAAAGGAGAGGGTATGTCAGCGAATGTTGAAATGGCAGGGGAGACGGCTTTATAGATCGGTTTTAAAAATTCGATGTTGATATTTTTTGAGGGATGTCAGTAGCAAAAGTCCCAAGATACCACAGGAAAGGATTTCTCCGACTCCTACCGTTAGCATCATATACGGAATTGGCAGGGGCTCTCCGTAGGCATAGCGCAGTACAAAAGGCACCACGATGGTATTAGCAATTATCGGTGGCAGGGGTGCGAAGATTGGTTTTTTCTTTCGCAATACATAGGTAAAGAATGCACCAATTAAGGTTGCAAAACTTCCACAGATGACATCAATCAACATGCTTCCGGATAGAAGGTTGCCGATAAAACATCCCAAGAATAAGCCGGGTATGGCGGCTGGGGTAAATACAGGCAGAATTGTCAATGCTTCTGCCAGACGAACCTGAATCGGTCCGGAACTGAATGTGGCAAAGGAAAAGGTCAATACCACATAGATGGCGGCAATCAGTGCGCCTTGTGTCATAAAAAGTACACGTTTGTTTTTCATATAGATTTCTCCTTAGTTTTATTTTACGTCAGGATGGTTTCGAACTGACGTTGGTTTGGCGACATATATTTTTGACATATTGGTTTCGCCGACTGAAAGTATAGCACTTGCGAGAGGAAAATGCAATCTACATTGTACAAAAATCTTTACTTGTGCTAGAATGAATGCAGATGTATGCAAGGAGAAGATAGAATATGGATGCAGTAATATTTGATGTGGATGGAACTTTATGGGATACCACAGATCTAGTGGCGCAAGCCTGGAATATAGGAGCAGAGGAACTGGGAATTGTGAGACCTGAGAAGATAACCGGAGAACGACTGAAAAGAGAATTCGGGAAGCCAATGGATATTATTGTGAAGAATCTTTTCCCGGAGGAAACCTTAGAAGTACGGGAGGAACTTCTGAAAGTCTGCTGTATTCACGAACATCGAATTCTACGGGAGAATCAAGACAGCCTTTTGTATCCGGGAGTTCGACATGTTTTTCAGGAACTTTCTAAGACCCATAAAGTCTGTATCGTAAGCAATTGCCAGGTGGGATATATTGAACTATTTTTAGAGACAAATGGACTTGGCGAGTATGTGACAGATTATGAGAGTTTTGGAAATACACGATTGACCAAAGGAGAAAATATTCAGTTGGTTTTGGAGCGGCAAAAATTGCAGAATGCCTGCTATGTAGGAGATACCATGGGAGATTATGAGGCAAGTAGATTTGCCGGTATTCCGTTCCTATTTGCTTCCTATGGTTTCGGACAGGTGGAACACCCGGATTGGACGATTTCCCAGATGGAAGAAGTACTGGAAATTGTGCAATAGAAAGTGAATATTTTCAGGCGAAGAATTGCTATAAATGAAAAAATGAGTTATAATGAGAGTTATATGAGATTTAAAAGGAGTTTTGGACGATGGATTTGATTACAGTAAGAGAGTTGTATAAGAACAGAGAACAGTATTTTGATAAAGAAGTAACCGTGGGTGGTTGGGTAAGAAGCATCCGTGGTTCGAAGAATTTTGGATTTATCGTGGTAAATGATGGTTCCTTCTTTGAGACGTTGCAGGTAGTATACCATGACACGATGGAAAATTTTGCAGAGATTTCGAAGTTGAATGTAGGAGCTGCCATTGTGGTAACCGGAACTTTGATAGCAACGCCGGATGCCAAACAGCCATTTGAGATTCAGGCAAGCGAAGTGGTAGTGGAGGGAGCTTCCGCACCGGATTATCCATTGCAGAAGAAACGCCATAGTTTTGAATATTTAAGAACAATTGCACATTTGCGTCCGAGAACCAATACCTTCCAGGCTGTGTTCCGGATTCGTTCCCTGGCAGCATATGCCATTCATAAGTTCTTCCAGGAGAGAGGATTCGTATATGTGCATACACCGATCATTACCGGTAGTGACTGCGAGGGTGCTGGCGAGATGTTCCGTGTAACTACTATGGATATGGAGAATGTACCGAAGAATCCGGATGGAACGGTAGATTATACGAAGGATTTCTTTAACAAAGAGACTAGCCTTACCGTAAGTGGTCAGTTGAATGCAGAGACCTACGCGCAGGCATTCCGTAATATTTATACCTTTGGACCGACATTCCGTGCTGAGAATTCTAACACAACTCGCCATGCGGCAGAGTTCTGGATGATTGAGCCGGAGATTGCATTCGCAGATCTGGATGATGATATGATGTTAGCAGAAGCTATGCTTAAGTATGTCATCAACTATGTATTAGAAAATGCACCGGAAGAGATGCAGTTCTTCAACTCCTTCGTGGACAAGGGCTTGTTAGATCGTTTGCACAATGTAGTTAACAATGATTTTGCAAGAGTAACCTATACAGAAGCCATTGAGATTCTGTCTAAGAACAATGACAAATTTGATTATAAAGTTTCTTGGGGATGCGATTTGCAGACGGAGCACGAGAGATATCTGACAGAGGAAGTATACAAGCGTCCGGTATTTGTAACAGATTATCCGAAGGATATCAAAGCATTCTATATGAAACTCAATGAGGATGGAAAGACCGTTGCAGCTGTGGATTGTCTGGTTCCGGGAATCGGTGAGATCATTGGTGGAAGCCAAAGAGAGGATGACTACGAGAAATTACTTAAGCGTATGGAAGAGATGGGACTGAAGAAAGAAGATTATGATTTCTATCTGGATCTTCGCAAATACGGTTCTACCAGACATGCAGGTTTCGGACTTGGATTTGAGCGTTGCGTCATGTACCTGACTGGTATGTCCAACATCCGTGACGTGGTTCCGTTCCCAAGAACGGTTAACAACTGTGAACTTTAAGAAAGAGATAGAAGGCGTGGAATGTAAGTTCCATGCCTTTTCTGTAAAAAAGGGGTAAATAATGAGATTTATACATATAGCAGATTTGCATTTGGGGGCAAAGCCGGAAGGAATTTCAGAAGGGAAGGAAGTTCGAGGGAAAGAACTTTGGGAACGTGTAGAAGCGGTGGTGAATCAGTGCCGGGAGCAGGAGATAGATTTGCTTCTGATTGCCGGAGATTTGTTTCATAGACAGCCCTTACTGCGGGAGTTGAAGGAGTTGAATTCTCTATTTGCCACCCTGCCGAAGACGAAAGTTGTCTGGATTGCCGGCAATCATGATTATGTGAAGAGGGATTCATATTATCATAGTTTTACATGGAATGAGAATGTGTTCCCGCTGCTGGAGCGGAAATTGACTTATATAGAGTTTCCGGAATTGGAGACTTGTATCTACGGTCTGAGCTATGATCGGAAAGAGATTCCTGAGCCCTTGTATGACAAAGCATTGCCAGATGGCAGGCAGAAGATTGAAATACTATTGGCGCATGGAGGAGATGACAGACACATTCCGTTCCAGACCAAGAGATTGTTCGATCTTGGATATGACTATGTAGCCTTGGGCCACATTCATAAGCCGGGGATTCTGGTAGAAGATGCTATTGCCTATGCAGGAGCTTTAGAGCCAATCGATAAGAATGATACAGGGGCCCATGGATATATAGAGGGAGAAGTGAATGGTAGAGGCGTCCATATTCAGTTTGTGCCTTTTGCTAAGCGTATGTATCGGCATCTCACTATTCAGGTAGATGAAAAAATAACCAATCAGATTCTGCGAAAACAAATGCGAGAGTGCATAGAGAAATACGGAGAAAAAGACATATATAAGTTTCTTTTGAAAGGTTATCGTGATCCGGATGTTGTATTTGATGTGGAAAAAGAAAATGGTTTCGGAAATATAATAGAGATTGTAGATCTGACACAGCCAAAACTTGATTATGAAAGTCTTGCAGAGGAAAACCAGGGAAATCTCTTGGGAAGATATATTCGAAGTTTTGAAGGACAAGAAAAGAACGCCTTAGAGGCTCGCGCTTTATTGGAAGGAGTACAGGCACTTTTGCCACAAAGGAGATAAGATAATCATGCAATTTACAGAATGGAATATAAAAAATTTTGGCCAGCTTTCACAGAAGCAGGTTTTTCTCCATGAAGGCATCAATCTTTTCTATGGAGGAAATGAATCCGGCAAATCCACAATGTATACTTTTGTGAAAAGTATGCTGTTTGGAATGGAGAGAGGAAAAGGGCGAGCGGCTGCAAATGATACTTTTAGTCGTTATGAACCTTGGGAGCAACCGAATTTCTATGCTGGAAGTATCCGTTTTACAAGTGGTGGCAAACATTTCTTTTTAGAACGTAATTTTGATAAATATCAGAAAAGCGCCCGGTTGTTTTGTGAAGATGACGGAGAGGAATTTTCCTTGGAAGATGGAGATTTGGAAGCGATACTGTGTGGGCTGGATGGAGAACAGTATGAAAATACGATTTCTATCGGACAACTTCAGATTGAGACAGGAAGTTCTCTGGCAGGAGCCTTGCAGAATTATGCTACCAACTATTATGCTACCGGACGAAGTGAGATTGATCTAGAGTGTGCCATTCAGACATTACGCCAGCGAAAAAAAGAATTGGAGAAACAGTTGCGTCAGATTCGGGAAGAGCGGGAGAAAGAGCGAGAAGAACTGGCTCGGGAAGGTAGCTATCTCAAACGGGATATAGAGAAATTAGAGAGAGAACTGGAAGAAACGAGAATCGAAGAATCGGAGATATTTAAAAGGGAGAAGGAGATCGCCCCAAGAAAAGGTAGATTTCCGGTTCTATGTATGGGAATTCTTGCTATTGTAATCTTTCTATTCCTTCCGAGGTTGTGGAAAATCTTAGGTCTATTGCCATTAGCTGTAGCAATTTCCTTTCTCTTAAAAAGGAAACAGATAGAGCGAGAGACCGCAGAGAATCAAGGGGAAGCAGCAATACATTCATGGAAACAGGAACATTTGAAGAATCAGAAGAAAGAAAAAGAGGTGGCCTTTGGAAATCTGATGGAGCAGATGGAAGAATTGGAAGAATGTCATGAGGCAGAAGAGTTTCGACTCCAAATCCAAGCAGTGGAGCTGGCGGAAAGCCGAATCCTGGAATTATCCAAAGATGTCTATCAAGAACTTTCTACAAAGTTGAATGTGGAAGCCTCTCGGATTTTGGAAGAGATTACCGGTGGAAAATATACCAGACTTTTCATTGATGAAAAGCTGCAGATGTGGGTATGGAGCCAAGATCGCAAAGTGGATATCCGGCGCTTGAGCCGGGGGACCATAGAACAGATCTATTTTTCACTTCGCATGGCAGTGACCGATCTTCTTTATGAAGAAGAATATCCGGTTATTCTGGATGATACTTTCGTTTATTATGATGATGACCGTTTGCGCAATACATTAAAATGGTTGCAAAAGCAAAAGAAACAGATCATCCTCTTTACTTGTCAGAAACGGGAAGGGGAAATATTAAAAGAACTGGGGTAATTTTGCCCCAGTTCTTTTTAAAAACATTTTTAGATTGGCTCGTGATTCTTATATTTGTTCAATACATTCTGAATACGATCGTTTGGATTCAAGATATCATTGATAGAACCGTCATGGTTGATGGTGTCAATCATTAAAGCGATATATTTACTTAAATCACAGTTGATATAGTATGGTCTGGATAACAATTCCGGTGTCTGGTAGATGGAATTGGTAGTTAAGATTCCGTGGAGCATACCCTGCTCGTAAGCTTCATCGAACTTGGAAAGTCCATTGGTGAAGAGTCCGAAGGTTGCAGCTGCGAAAATCCGGTTGGCTTTCCGTGCTTTTAATTGCTTCGCAACATCTAAGATACTATCTCCGGAAGAAATCATATCATCAATGATTACAACATCTTTTCCTTCTACAGAAGAACCTAAGAATTCATGGGCAACAATCGGATTACGTCCATCTACCACCTTGGTATAATCACGACGTTTGTAGAACATACCCATATCAAGACCAAGGACATTAGCCAGATAAATAGCACGTTCTGTTGCACCTTCATCCGGGCTGATGATCATCATGTGATCGCTGTCGATTGTCAGATCCGGCACAGCGCGAAGGAGACCTTTGACAAATTGGTAGGTCGGTCTTACGGTCTCAAATCCATGCAACGGAATGGCATTCTGTACACGTGGGTCGTGAGCGTCAAAAGTGATAATATTATCTACACCCATATTTACCAATTCCTGGAGTGCAAGTGCACAGTCTAGAGATTCTCTTGCACTTCTCTTGTGCTGTCTACTCTCATATAAGAAAGGCATAATGACATTGACACGTCTCGCTTTTCCGCCGATGGCAGCGATAACACGCTTTAAATTCTGGAAGTGGTCATCCGGTGACATACGGTTAATCTGACCGGATAATTTGTAAGTCAGACTGTAGTTACATACATCTACCATGATGAAAATATCCTTGCCTCGTACGGATTCGTTGATGATTCCCTTTGCTTCTCCGGAACCAAAACGTGGCACCTTGGCATCAATAATATAATTTTCTTTCTGATAATCATGGAATACTGCCTCGTTAGTTCCAACGAAGGTATCTTCCTTTCTCCAGTTTACAAGATAATCATTTACCTTGTTTCCCAATTCCTGGCATCCATCTACCAAGATGATTCCAAGTGGTCCTACCGGAATGTTTTCAAGTGTGCGTTCTGTACGACGTAACATGTGTTGCCCTCCTAGCTCATCAATTTCTTTTTAATGCGAATGTCGTCACCAGTTAATTTTAACATAGTGTAATTGCTTGTGATTCTGGAAAAGGTTCGTTCAGAATATAATTCCACAATGGATTCCAGAGAAAGGTTCGTAGAAATGATAGTGGATTTCCTACGAAGAAGCCTCTCGTTCAGGCATTGGAACAATTCCGAACTGGTGAAAGTATTCACCATCTCCGTTCCTAAATCATCAATAATCAGCAGGTCGCAGTCGAAGATATGATCATACATCTCGTCTGCGCCCGGATCTTTTCCGAATCTGCTCTTAGCCATAATATCAAAAAGTTCAAAGGCCGTAAAGTAGATTACGGAAAAAGATGTATCAATTAATTCTTTGGCGATGCAGTGGGAGAGGAATGTCTTTCCTACACCGGTATCACCGTAAAGAAATAAATTGCGAAAATCTGTTGCAAATGTAGCGACAAAGTCCTTGCATACATTCAGCGCCGCCTGGATATTCTCCACCGAAGTACGTCCAGTCATAGGATCTACATGATTGATGGAATAATATTTCAGAGAAAAGGTATCGAAATTCTCTTCTGACAGGATGGCTTGGAGGTTGGATTGTGTATATAACAAATCAATGACAGCCTTGGTAAAACAGTGGCATCGATGGTTGTCCACATAGCCGGTGTCCTTGCAATCAGCACAAGTATAGACCGGTTCCAGATAATCAGCCGGATATCCTGCCTGCTGAATCAACTGGGACTTTTGCTTGCCCAGAGCACGAAGCTCATCTTTTAGAGAAGCAAGAGCCGACTCATCTCCTTCTAAAAGGCGTCTTGCCCGGCTGACACTCAGGCTGGAAATCTGATCTTCAATCTCTCGAACTTCCGGGATTCTCGCATAAATCTCCTTCTTTCGAGCTTCTGCAATATCTCTTGTATGAAATTTGCGCTGTTCATACATACGCATAATGGAATCATATTGTAATTGAGTTAAAGCCACGAAATATCTCCTTTACTGTACATTCAATAATTGTTGTTCCAGTGAACTCATATCATAGGAACGACTTTCAAAATTCTGGAAACGGTTGTTAGATGTTGTTGCCGGTTTTGCGGCAGGGCGTTTCCGTTCCGTTTTCTTCGCGTGGTAGGCTGCATCCAAGGCATTGACATCGGACAGATGCTTCACATCTTTTGCAAGCCAGTTCTTCAAAATCTTATCTGCATATTTAAAATCCGGTTCATGGGTATTCTCGATGGTACGGTTGCAGGCTTCCAAAATTAAATCTAATGTCATGCCATATTCATCAATCCAACGACGGATATAGCTCAGTTCCACAGAGGCTGGAGCCCGTCCCTTAATTCCGAAAGAATTCAAAATAGCATAATAGTCCTTGTTATAGGCGGTAGAATGAATCTTCGCCTCCTCCACAGTGGAAACCTTTTCTTCCGCCCATTTTACGGCAACGGTCTCTATGTAACGCATACTCTTGTGATTATTATCCACGCAATATTCAATCAGATATTCAATTAAATCCGTGGAGAAGCCCAATTCATCAGCAAAGAAATTCAACTTCCGAATATCCGTAGGCGTCAAAGTCTTGCCGAGATATTGCTCTGCAACAAAGTACAATTGGCGCATCTGTTCCGGCTCTACAGGAGCCTTCTTTTTCGGCGGGGCTTTCTTGGCTGGAGCCGTAGCCTTTAAAGGAGTAGAAGCAACAACCGGTTTTACTTCTGCAACAGGCACAGCCGGCGCTTCCTCTGCTTTTGGCGCAACCTCGCTGGTCCGCCCGATGGAGAGCCCACTGATAACATTGTTCTCATCATATTCAATCTTCATTAAGCCATGCTTTGCCCAGTATTTGAATGCACGACAAATGTCTTTCTCCGTACAATCCAGGCAATCTGCTAACTTCGAAACAGTAAGAGCGTTGTCTCCGGACTGCAAATAGCGCAACACAAGGAGGAATACTTTTACATATTCTCCATTGGCTTTTATCATATATTGGTCTATAAATTCATTTTCCAAAACGGTACTATTCCCGTGGATTCGATTTTTTAATGTTAAAGTTCTCATGGATCTTATACCTGCCTTCTGAATTCCCTCTGTTGTAATCGGCAATGGCCCATCAGTCGTGCAAACTGTGCCATAAAGCCCTTGTGTGCAACATTATAACATTGAAGTTCTTTCAAAAAAAGCATTTTTAGGTGGATATCTCCGTCTTTTTTGTGGATAAGTCCCTATGTGGAAAATGTGGAAAATGTGGATAACTCTTAGGACAACATCATAGAGCCAATGTTTACAACGTCTCCGGCTCCCATAGTTATCAACACATCTCCTGCCTGGCAATGTTCTTTTGCAAAATCAGCAATCGCTTCAAAGGATGGAAGATAGTAGGCATCGCCACCGAACTCCCGAATGCGTTTTGCCAACATTTCCGAACTAACTCCCAGCGTATCGGTCTCCCGTGCGGCATAAATATCTGCCATAATGACATGATCTGCCAGCAACAGGCTTTCAGCAAATTCATCAAAAAATGCTTTCGTTCTTGTATAGGTGTGGGGTTGGAAGATACACCAGATCTCCCGATGCGGATAATGCTGAGCTGAAGTCAGCGTCGCATGAATCTCCGTCGGATGGTGCGCATAATCATCGATGATGGTTACGCCATTCCATTCCCCTTTGTATTCAAATCTTCGATCTGTTCCGGTAAAAGACAGCAAGCCTTTCTGGATGGTATCGAAGTCAATGCCCAGAAGTTCTGCGGCTGCAATGGCAGATAAGGCATTGGATACGTTATGTCTTCCGGCAACAGACAGTTGAAGGGTTCCTCTCTTTTCTCCGTAAGTATAGAGGGTAAAAGAAGCATTTCCCTTTTCGTCAAATGTGATTGCATCGGCGCGATAATCTGCATCGCCTGTTGTGCTGTAGGTAATGACCCCACATGTCAGGTCGTCAGAAATCGCTTCCATTTCTTCAATCTCCCGGTTGATGATCAAGGTTCCATCCTCCGGCAGTAAAGCGGCAAATCGGTGGAAAGAATGGCGGATATCCGCAATGTCTTTGAAAAAGTCCATATGATCTTCTTCCACATTTAATACGATTCCGATCTTCGGAAAGAAATCCAGGAAACTGTTGGTATATTCACATGCTTCCGTCACGAAAATGTCCGAATCACCCACACGGATATTTCCCCCAATGGCTTTTAAAATACCGCCGACAGAAATGGTCGGATCCGTATCAGCCGCCAGTAAGATGTGGGACAGCATAGAGGTCGTGGTGGTCTTGCCATGGGTTCCGGATACAGCAATCGGCGTTTTGTAGTTGCGCATAAGCTGGCCTAGAAGCTCTGCACGCGTCAGCATTGGCAGATTAGCACCCTTGGCCGCGGCGTATTCCGGATTGTCCTCGTGAATGGCTGCAGTATATACCACCACATCAATACCGGGCATGATATTCTCTGCCATCTGCGGATATTGTATTGTTGCACCGAGACTTGCTAAATGCTCTGTCAAGGCAGAAGATTTGGAGTCGGAACCGGATACCGTAAATCCCTCTTTCAAAAGAATCTCAGCCAGTCCGCTCATGCTGATGCCTCCGATTCCGATAAAATGTACGTGAATCGGTGTATGAAAATCAATCTGATACATATAAGTTCACTTCCTATTTTAAAATTCATTTTATGATTCTGAAAAATCCGTTGTTGCCCTATATTTCTGCTACAAATCCGTTTTCTTGCGGAAAATATCATACGGCAACGATAATCTCTTCCTATTATAACATATCAAAAGAAAAAACCAATACCTATTCTCGAAAGAAAAATCTGCGCGGAGAAAATCCGCGCCCCGCTTTTTCGAAATACCGAAGAAAATCTCCCAAATCCCGAAGAAAATCTCCCACATTCCCTTGACAAATACGGGGAAATTCAATAAACTGTTAGAGAATTAGGAAAATGCGACTGTGAAGAGGATTAGTATATACCAAGACCGAGCCCCAGAGAGAGAATCAGAGGTGAGAGATTTTCGCCGGAACCGTATAGAACCTACCTTGGAGTCTTCGTATGAAAATGCGACGTGGCATCAGCGTTAATGGTGAATAAGAGAATCGCAGGAATACTGGGATTAATTAGGGTGGTACCGCCGAGGCTTTCGGTCCCTTTTGCAAAAGAGAGGGATGGATGCTTTGGCTTTTTTTGATTTTAGGAATCAAGAACAAACAGAGTAGGAAAGAGTTTTAACAAGGAGGAAATGAAAGATGGCAAAAGAAAAATTAGTAAAAGCGATTACATCCAGAGATGAAGATTTTGCGCAGTGGTACACAGACGTTGTACGGGAAGCAGAATTGTGCGATTATTCTACCGTGAAGGGGTGCATGAACTACCTTCCGAACGGATATGCAATCTGGGAACTGATTCAGGCAGATTTGGACAGAAGATTCAAAGAGACAGGGGTAGAGAATGTGTGTCTGCCGCTTCTGATTCCGCAGAGCCTGTTGGAAAAAGAAAAAGAACATATTGAAGGATTCGCACCGGAGGTAGCATGGGTTACCCACGGCGGCGAGGAAGAATTACAGGAGAAACTCTGTATCAGACCGACATCAGAGACCTTATTCTGTGACCTTTGGAGCAAGAAAGTCAAATCTCACAGAGATCTTCCGAAAGTATGGAACCAGTGGTGCTCTGTTCTTCGTTGGGAGAAGACGACTAGACCGTTCCTTCGTTCCAGAGAATTCTTATGGCAGGAAGGACATACGATTCATGCGACCTATGAGGAAGCTGAAGAGAGAACACAGCAGATGTTCCACGTATACGAAGATTGCTACCGGGAGACCTTGGCGATTCCTTACGTATCCGGAAGAAAAGCAGAGAATGAGAAATTTGCAGGTGCACAGGATACCTATACAGTAGAAGCTTTGATGCACGATGGAAAAGCGTTACAGTCTGCGACCAGCCATTTCTTCGGAAATGCTTTCCCGGATGCATATGGCATTCAGTATATCGACAAGAACAGCCAGCCGCATAGCGTTTACGAGACTTCCTGGGGAATGTCTACCAGAAGTATCGGTGCGCTTATTATGGTTCACGGTGATGATGACGGATTGGTATTGCCGCCGAGAGTGGCACCGACCGAGTGCCGGATCATTCCGATTGCTATGCACAAAGAAGGTGTTTTAGACCGTGCAGAAGCACTTTTGGAGGAACTTAAAAAAGCAGGATACAGAGTGAAAATCGATGATTCCGATAAGAGCCCGGGATGGAAATTCTCCGAGCAGGAGATTCTTGGTATCCCAACTCGTATTGAGATTGGACCGAAGGATCTGGAAAATAACCAGTGCGTTGTGGTACGTCGTGATACCCGCGAGAAGATTGTGGTTTCCTTGGATGAGATTGCAACCAAACTTCGCGAGATTCTGGAGACCATTCAGAAAGATATGTATGATCGTGCAAAAGAATTTTTGGATTCCCACATTGATACTGCTGTGACCATGGAAGAAATGATTGAGAAATTCAAAAATAATCGTGGATTTATCAAAGCATGTTGGTGTGGAGATGAAGCGTGTGAGGATGAGATCAAAGCCTTGACCGGTGGCGCATCCACCAGATGTCTCATTGAGGATGAGGAAAAGATCGCCGATACATGCGTCTTCTGTGGAAAACCTGCAAAACACATGGCTTACTGGGGTAAATCCTACTAAGAGCAATAAGTAAGACGAATATGAACGAGGGGAACCGGAAGGTTCTCCTCCGTTTGCATGAGGGAGAAATAACAGATGGGATTGTATGAAAGACTAAAAGCATATGGCAAGAGCGATTATTACGGATTTCATATGCCGGGACACAAACGGAATAAAGAATTGTTACAGGTAAATCTTCCCTATGAGATAGATATTACGGAAATCCATGGATTTGATGATCTCCATGATGCAAAGGGGATCCTTCGAGAGGCAGAAGAGCGGGCGGCCGGATTATTTCATGGAGAAGAGACCCATTTTCTGGTAAATGGAAGTTCCGTTGGAATCCTCAGTGCCATCTTAGGCTCGACGGAGCGGGGAGATCAGATTCTGGTGGCTCGAAATTGCCACAAATCCGTCTATCATGCCATCGAACTGGGGGGACTATGTCCGATTTATCTCTATCCGGAGGAAGAAAAAAGCGGTCTCTATGGAGTGTTGACGCCGGAAACAGTCAGCGAAGCTTTGGAACAGAATGCGGATGCTCGCTGCGTGGTTATCGTTTCGCCGACGTATGATGGTGTGGTGTCGGATGTAGAAGGGATTGCAGAAGTGGTTCATGAAAAAGGGATTCCGTTGATTGTCGATGAGGCTCACGGTGCCCATTTTGGTTTTCATTCCTATTTTCCGGAAAATGCAAATCAGCAGGGAGGGGATATCGTCATCCATAGTGTTCATAAGACCTTACCTTCCCTAACGCAGACGGCTCTTTTGCATATAAATGGCAATCGAGTGGATCGCCAAAAGGTTCGCAAATATCTGCGGATGTTGCAAAGCAGTAGCCCTTCCTATGTATTGATGGCCAGTATCGATGCTTGCATGGATTTTTTGGAACGGGAAGGAGAGAAATCGTTCGATACATATGTGCATCATCTTACGCAACTGCGAGATGGGTTAAAAGAAATGAAACACTTGCAACTGGTGGAGAGCCAATGGTATGATAAGAGCAAGATTGTGGTTTCTAGCAGACATACGGAACTTACCGGCCCTCAACTGGCAGACCGGTTGCGACGGGATTATCATTTAGAATCCGAGATGGCAGCAGGATATTATGTGGTACTGATGACCAGCGTAGGAGACCGGAAAGAAGGCTTTGAACGACTTGAAAAGGCCCTAAAAGAGCTGGATGCCACATTGACAGTGAGCGAGGGAGAGCAACCGTTTTACCCATTGCCCCGAGGGCAAAAAGGAAAAGATCGGATTGCCACCGATTATATTTGCTTATATCCGCCGGGAATTCCGGTGGTGGTGCCGGGGGAAGAGATGACGCAGGAAGTGGTGTCATACTTGGAGATTCATAAGGCGCTTGGCTGTACAATTGTAGGATGGGAGCAAATGGATGAGTAATATATTTTATTTAATGGGTAAAAGTGCATCAGGAAAGGATACAATTTATAAGAAAATCAAGGAGCGGTTCCCGGCTTTGCGGGAAGTGGTAATCTATACTACCCGGCCGATGCGTGCCGGCGAAAGAGAAGGGGTAGAGTACCATTTTGTAACCCGGGAGGACCTAGAAAAGATGCGGCAGGAAGGAATCGTGATCGAATCCCGGGATTATCATACCGTACATGGACTCTGGACTTATTTTACAGTAGATGATGAACAATTTCATGCGAAGGAAGATTTGCTTGCCATTGGCACCTTGGAGTCCTATCAGAAGATGCGAGCCTATCTGGGAGAGGAACGTTTGGTTCCACTCTATGTGGAAGTGGAAGATGGCCTTCGGCTTGCCCGGGCCCTAGAGCGGGAGCGAGCTCAGAAGGAGCCGAAATATAAAGAACTTTGCCGGCGGTTTCTGGCAGATGCAGAAGATTTCTCCGAGGAGAATCTGAATGCGGCAGGAATTGTAAGACGGTACCAGAATGAGAACTTAGAAGATTGCGTCGAAGCAATTGCAATGGCTATAGAGGCACAATGAAAAAGATACTTGGAAGGTTTTCGCTTCCAAGTATCTTCTATTTTTATAGGGTTAAGGTTCGTTATATTTTCCTAAAAAATGTTTGGTTCTTTCGTGCTTCGGATTGCCGAAGACTTCTTCCGGCGTTCCCTGTTCCAGGATATAGCCATCATCCATGAAAATCACCTGGTCAGCCACATCTCGGGCAAATGACATCTCGTGAGTTACAATCACCATGGTGGTGTTCTTGTCAGCCAATTCCTTGATGACTGCCAATACCTCACCGGTCAATTCCGGATCCAAAGCAGAAGTCGGCTCATCGAAACACAAGATATCAGGATGGAGTGCCAGGGCTCTGGCAATGGCAACCCGCTGGCATTGTCCGCCGGAAAGTTGATGCGGATAATTGTTCATTCTGGATTCCAACCCCATCTGGGTTAAGAGGGACTTAGCTTCCTCTTCGATTTCTGCCAGAATCTGTTTCTTGTTTGCCTTGTAATTTGGCTGCTCTTTCGCTAATAATTCCTTGGCTAACATTACATTTTGCAATGCAGTGTATTGCGGAAACAGGTTAAAAGATTGGAATACCAATCCGAAATGCAAACGTTTCTTTCGGATCTCTGATTCTTGCTGTTTCTTTGGCGCGTCTGCATCGAAAATCATCTGGTCGTTAACTAGGATTCGTCCTTTGTCCGGCTGCTCTAAGAAATTCAGGCACCGAAGCAGAGTAGTCTTTCCGCTACCGGAAGAGCCAATGATGGAGAGGACCTGTCCTTTTTCCAAGGTGAAATTAATATCCTTCAATACTTCCGTATCACCAAAATTTTTCTGTATGTGTTCTACTTTCAATATCGACATGCAACCATGTACCTCCTACTATTTAAAATAATCCAATTTCTTTTCCAGTCGTCCTAGCAGTACGGTCAGGATACCACTGAAAATCAAGTAATAGACACCGGTAAAGAACAGTGGCCAGATCGCACCGGAGATTCCTTGGGAACCTTTTAAAAATGCCTGGCCTGCCCAGATGATTTCTTGCAAAGCAATGATGCGGGCAAGAGAGGTGTCCTTGATCAACGTGATAATTTCATTGGAGATTGGTGGAATGATGCGCTTGAACATCTGCAGCAAGGTAACTCGGAAGAAAATCTGTCCTTTGGTCATTCCCAGTACCAGTCCGGCTTCTTCTTGTCCTACCGGCACGCTTTGAATACCACCTCGGTAAATCTCGGCAAAATAGCAGGCATAATTGAAGATGAAGGAAATGGCTGCTGCGGTAAAACGTCCACTCTCTCCGCTTCCCCAGATAGGATTGTGAAGAATCAGTCCCGGGAAGTAATAAATAATCAGAAGCTGAATCATCAACGGTGTACCACGTACGATCCAGATGATAATCTTGGTTAAATAGCTCAGCGGTTTAAACGGAGACATGGAGCCGAATGCAATGATCAGCCCCAATGGAAATGCCCCCAATAATGTTACGAGAAATAATTTTAATGTCTGTAAAAATCCAACATTCAAAGAATGAAATACCGTTGGAAATTGTTCGATAAAAAGTTCCATGTCTTATTCGTTCCTTTATTGTTCAATCAGTGCAGCCTGTACACCATATTTTTCTGCGGTTGCTTTCATGCTACCGTCATTTGTAGCTTCTTTGAAGAAGTTGTTCAATGCTTCTGTTAAATCAGAGCCTTTACGGAAACCAACACCGTATTTTTCACTGTTCAGGGAAACGGTGTAAGTTAAGTTCTCATAACCGGTTCCTTCACCAACCATGGCAGCTGCCATCAAAGAGTCGATTACTGCAGCGTCAGAAGTGTTACTTGCTACTTCTAATAAAGCGTCAGATTGTGCTTTTACAGGTGTTACTTTGTAATTTAATTTGTTCAGTTCGCCTTCGCCGGCACTCTGTGCTTCTGCTGCGAAAGATAAGTCTTTCAAACTCTCAACAGTTGTATACTGGCTTGCTTTGTCTTTTGGGAGAATGACTACCTGTGCGTTGTTGCAGTAAGCGTTGGAGCAATTCATAGCGCTTGTTACTTCATCTGTCAAAGTCATGCCGTTCCATACACAGTCAATGGATTTGCCATCTAATTCGAATACTTTGTTATCCCAATCGATTTCTACAAATTCAACTTTTACGCCAAGGCTTTTTGCAAATGCGGTAGCCATATCTGCGTCAAATCCGATCCAGTTGCCATTTTCATCTTTGTAGTCCATAGGTTCGAATTCAGTAATACCAACGATGAGTGTTCCTTTTTCTTTTACATATTCCATATCGGTCTGTGCCTTGTTGGAAGTCTTCGTATCACCGCATCCAACCAATGTCAGTGTCATCATAGCCATTAAAGTTACCAGTGCAATAAGTTTTTTTGTTGTCTTTTTCATAATTCCTTACCCCTTTCATTTGTGGTTCGTTTTGATTACTTCATCATATTAGCACTCTACCACACTAAAGTCAAGCATTTTCTTGATGAATTTTTTAAGCTGTGCTAAAATAGGGAAAGATACTAAGAATTTTGGAGAAAACAAGCGAGGTACAAAGGCTTATGATCGAGATAAAAGAATACAGAGGACACATTCGAAATTGGAAAGCATTGTGTGAGGAATTAGAGATTTCTACCACGTTGTCGAGAGAGGAGCGGGAAGCAGCGATTTTGACAAAAGCATATGAGACATGGGGATGCCAGATGGCAGACCATTTATATGGAATGTTTGCATTTGCTCTGTGGGATACAGAGAAAGAAGAATTATTCTGTCTGCGGGATCAGTTCGGTACAAAACCTTTCTATTATTATATAACAGAAGAAGGGGAACTTTTATATGGCACCATGATTCGGCAGATTTTGGACAAGCCGGGATTTGCCAAGGAATTAAATGAGAAGATGTTGCAGCATTATCTGACTTTGACCTATGGCGCAGGCGAAGAGACTTTCTTCAAAGGATTGAAGAAATTGTTGCCGGGTCGCTATCTCATATGGAAAGAGGGCAAGATGGAGATTGTCCGGTATTGGAGACCGGAATTCCATCCGGATACCACCAAAAGCCTGGAGGATTTTGCCGAAGAAATTCATGCAACCATTGGCGAGATTATGCCGGAGGTAAAAGAAGAGAGTGAGTATGGAGAGAGCTTTCTGTCCGGAGGTGTGGATTCTTCCTATGTACTTGCTATGTCAGATGTGACGGTCAGCGATTCTTGCGGTTATGAGGAAGCACGGTTTGACGAATCTCACCTGGCGGCAGAGACAGCAGATATTTTAAAGAAAGAGAACCGCCGGTGCCTCATTACACCGGAAGAGTATTTTGCGATCGTTCCTTATGTAATGTATCATATGGAGCAGCCGCTTGGAGATGCCTCCGCCATTGCTTTTGCACTGGCATGCCGTGGAACTGCAGAACATACCAGATTATGTTATTCCGGAGAAGGTGCAGATGAATTCTTCGGCGGCTATAACATGTATCGGAATGCGGAACGCTACGGGGATGAATTGAAGAATTTCTACGTTGGAAATACTAATATTATGAAGGAAGAGGAGAAAAAACGGATTCTTAAGCACTATGATGAGACCGTTCTTCCGATTGATTTAGTAAAAGACATTTATAAGGAAAACGAAGGCTTAGATCCGTTGTCGAAAATGTCGGATGTTGACATTCAGATTTGGTTGGAAGGGGATATTTATCTCAATGTAGATAAGATGAGCGAAGCGGCAGGGCTGGAGATTCGTATGCCACTGACTGACCGCAGAATTTTCGACATTGCTTCCCGGATGCCTTCGAAATATAAGGTAAACGAAGAGCAGAATAAAGTGGCATTCCGTACAGCAGCTGCCAAAGTTCTGCCGGAAGAGATTGCCTTTCGTAAGAAATTGGGATTTATCGTGCCAATTCGTATCTGGATGGCAGATGAGCGGTATAACCAGGATGTACAGAGATTGTTCCATAGCGAACTGGCAGAACAATTCTTCCATGTAGAGGAAATCCAGGCGATCTTTGATGATTACGTAGGAGGCAACTCCGATCAGTGGCGAAAAGTATGGACCATTTACACCTTCCTTGTATGGTATGAGGAATATTTTGTGAAGCGCTAGGTCGAAAAAAGGCGAGGGATATATAGGTCGAAAAAAGGCGAGGGATGATACTTGCCAGTGAGGAGAAAATGTAGTATCCTAAAGGGAATTGAGTAAGAAAGAAGGAAATAGATGTGTTAGAAATGTGGAAAAATTGGCAATGGCGCCTGAGAGCGGTATTGTTGTTGTTTTTGGATTTGTTATGTGTTGCTGGAGCGAGTTTCTTGGCTTTGTGGCTTCGCTTTGAGTGTCCGATGCCGCTAGATCCGGGGATGAGCGAATTCTTAAATGGAGCCATGGCTTACTTACCATTGCAGATTCTTGTTACCCTGGTATTTTTTGCAATCTTTCATATGTATTCCAGTTTGTGGAAATATGCCAGCATCAACGAATTGCTGAATGTGATTCTGGCAGTTGGATTATCCAGTGTAGTGAATGCCATTTTGATGCATGTTATGAAATATCAGGTGCCACGAAGTTATCCGATTATGTATATGGTGCTTCTGGGATTGTTTGTAGTAGGAACCCGTTTCTTCTACCGGTTGCTTCGTCACATGCGTAATCGTCATAGTGTGTATGCCAGAGGGGCTAAGCCAGCCAATGTTATGGTTATTGGTGCCGGAGATGCTGGAGCAGCAATTATCAAAGAATTGAGCTTGAGTAAGCATGTGGAGAGCTGTGTGCGGTGTGTCATCGATGACAACCCGGTAAAACAAGGAAGATACATACAAGGTGTACCGGTAGTAGGCGGACAGGATACAATCTTAGATGCGGTGGATCGGTATGACATTAAGAAGATTATCATTGCGATTCCGTCTGCCAACAAACATACCATTCGGGAGCTGGTGGAGATTTGTAAACATAGTGGTTGCGATATTCGAATCCTTCCGGGCCAGTATCAGTTGGTAAATGGAGAAGTGAGCGTCTCTCAGTTGCGTAAAGTTGAGATTGAAGATTTGCTTGGACGTAATTCGGTAGATGTAGATTTGGATAAAGTACTTGGTTATGTAAAAGATAAAGTAGTTCTGGTAACCGGCGGTGGTGGTTCCATCGGAAGCGAGCTTTGTCGTCAGCTTGCCGGACACGGAGTCAAACAGCTTGTTATCTTCGATATTTATGAAAATAATGCCTATGACATCCAACAGGAACTTCTTCGGGAACATCCGGATATGAATCTGGTGGTTCTGATTGGTTCGGTGCGAAATACCCTTCGTATCAACAGCATTATGGAAAAATATCATCCGGATGTGGTTTATCATGCGGCAGCTCACAAGCATGTGCCACTTATGGAGAATAGCCCGAATGAAGCAATTAAGAATAATGTATTAGGAACCTATAAGACTGCGAAAGCTGCAGCGGCCAATGGCGTCAAGCGTTTCGTCTTGATTTCTACGGACAAGGCGGTGAATCCGACCAATATCATGGGCGCTTCCAAGCGTCTCTGCGAGATGGTAGTGCAGATGATGAATCGCAAATCCGAACATACAGAATTTGTAGCAGTACGATTTGGTAATGTATTAGGAAGTAATGGAAGTGTAATTCCGCTGTTCAAAAAGCAGATTGAAGAAGGGGGACCGGTTACGGTTACCCATCCGGATATCATTCGTTATTTTATGACCATTCCGGAGGCGGTTTCTCTGGTCTTGCAGGCAGGTGGATATGCTAAAGGCGGCGAAATCTTCATTTTGGATATGGGAGAGCCGGTGAAGATTGCTGAGCTTGCTAAGAACCTGATTCGCTTGTCCGGCTATAAGTTGGGAGAAGATATTGATATTGTATATACCGGATTGCGGCCGGGTGAGAAGCTATATGAAGAGCTTCTTATGGCTGAGGAAGGTATGCAGGAGACAGAGAATAAATTGATCCACATTGGTCGCCCGATTGAGATGGATGACCAGTGGTTTGAGGAGAAGTTAGGGGAACTGGATGTGGCAAGTCGCCAGGAGACTGATGAGATGAAGAAGATCGTGGCAGAGATTGTTCCGACTTACCATCCGAAATAAAGGGGTTATTCTATGAAAAGAAAGATTCGTATCATACTGTTTATCATTTGTATTTGCGTCTTGGTTGGCGGCGGTGTGTTTCTGTTCCTAGAGCAGAGGCAAGGTGAAGAAACAGAGGATCAATACAACCAGATTCGCCATGAGGTGAAGGAGGAAGAGGTTACGGAGCCGGTGGAGGATAAAGAACCGGAGAAGATACCGATCAACTTCAAGAAACTGAAAAAACAGAATAAGGATGTCTATGCCTGGATTCATATTGAGGGAACGCGGGTAGATTATCCGATTTTACAGCATCCAACGGACGATTCTTATTATTTGAATCGTACCATTGATCACAAGGCAGGATATCCGGGTTCTATTTATACGGAAAAAAGCAATGCCAAAGATTTTACGGATTTTAATACAGTGATTTATGGACATGATATGCTTAACGGCACCATGTTTAAGGATTTACATAAATTTGAAAAGAAATCCTTCTTTAAAAAACATGATACCGTAGATATTTATACTGAGACAGAACACAAAGTATATAAGATTTTCGCCGCGGTGGTTTTTAGTGATCAACATCTTATGTATAGTTACGACTATGATGTGAAGAGCGAGCGAAACGCATTCTTACAGGCAGTATATGGTTCGAATAATATGAAGAATCAATATCGGGATTCTGTGAAAGTGGACGAAGACAGTCATATTATCACTTTGAGTACATGTATTGGTGATCAGCCGACCAAACGGTGGTTGGTATTAGCGGTGGAAATGGATGAGTGAGAAAGAGATGATAGGAATGGTAGATTTACATAGTCATATTGTACCCGGTGTGGATGATGGCGCCCAGACCAGGTCCCAGGTTCGACAGATGCTTCGAAAAGAATACGAAGATGGGGTTCGCGCGTTAGTCCTGACGCCTCATTATCGCAAAGGCATGTTCGAGACGGAGACAGAGCTGGTTCGCAAGCGTGCCGCCTATGTGATACAGGAAAGCAAGAACTTAGGCCTGGATATGCGGATTTGTCTGGGACGGGAGTATCATGCCAACTCGGATATGGTATCAGAATTGAAGGCGAATCCTTATTATCGAATCAACCAAGGGAAATATGTATTGGTGGAATTCTCATCTGCCCATAGTTTTGAGAAAATCCGAAATTGGATCTATCAGATGGTTGTAGCTGGATTTCGACCGATCATTGCACATGTTGAGCGATATCCGGATGTGATGAAGGATTTTGCCAGGGTAGAAGAATTGATTGAACTTGGCGGATTGGTGCAGATTTCCACCAGTGCGATCTTAGGGGATCATGGCTTTCGGTTGAAAGGTTATACAAAGAAATTGTTGCAAAAGAAACTGGTGCATTTTGTAGCCAGTGATGCCCACGACATGGAGGACAGGCAACCGAATATGAAGGTCTGTTACCAGTATGTGGAAAAAAAGTTTGGGGAAGAATATGCCCGGGAATTATTTGTAACAAACCCGGAAAAGATATTAAAAACCGTGGATTGAGTTTTTAAATAAAGTGTGTTACAATGGGCAAAGTAGTAAATTTTACGTGAGGGATAGAAAAATGCAGGAACATGTTGGAAAGCAAGAAGAATTAGAGATAGATTTGCGGGAAATTATTGAATTGCTCCGCCAGAGATTGTGGATTATCATATTGTGCGCAGTGATTGGCGCCAGTGCAATGTTTGTATATACGAAGAATTTCGTGGTGCCGCAGTATTCGGCTACATCGAAGATGTATATTTTTTCAGAGACACAGTTAACTTCCATGAATGTCAGTCTCAGTACGTCATTGACGGTTGATTTTATTGAAGTTGCGAAGAGCCGTCCGGTTATGGAAGAAGTAATTGAAGATTTGGGATTGAAGATGAGCAGTTCTGCTCTGGCATCCTGTGTCAATGTAACCAACCCGGAAGACAGTCATTTGTTGATTATTAATGTAACTACTACGGATCCGGTATTGTCAAAGGACATTGCCAATAGCATGACCAGCGTGGTTGCGAAGCGAGTGGCAGAGATTATGGCTGCAGATGAACCAAATGTAATGGAAGAAGCGATCGTGCCGGGCGGACCTGTGGATTCCGGTTTGAAACGGAATGTGGTCTTAGGCGGACTTGCCGGAGCAGTTTTGGTAATCTTAGGCATTCTCTTACTGTATGTATTGGATGACACAGTAAAAGATGAAGATGATGTTGAAAAATATTTGGGAGTTCGCGCTTTGGCAGCATTCCCGAAAAAGAATAAGAAGAGCAAAGGTGTTGCGTAGATGAATCGAAAGAAAGTGGTGACGGTAGTATTTGTCCTACTTGCCATTTGCTTGCTTGCCGGTATCTTTGGATATGGAATCTGGCACAAAGGAAGAATGCTCGAGAAAAAGAAGCAACAGGAACAGGCACGAATGGATGAGCAGAAAGAAGATTGGGAGTTGGACGATGCTGATACGTACACGTACAATTACAATTTAACAAATATTCTGTTTATGGGTATTGATACCAACGAAGAATTTCAAGAACGGGAAGCCGGATGGGCCGGCCAATCAGATACCTTGGTATTGATGAGTATGGATAAGGATACGAAACAGGTAAGACTTCTTCAGATATCCCGTGACAGTATGGCAGACATTGAGATTTATGACAGAGACGGTGAGCGCACCGGTAGTCAGCGGATGCAGATTTCCACCCAGTTCGCATACGGCGATGGGAAGAAACGAAGCTGCCAATTGACTATGAATGCGGTATCAAATCTGCTTTATGAAATCCCAATTCACTCCTATGTGGCAATCAATATTGATGGAATTGCTAAGATAACGGAGTTGATGGGCGGCGTGACGTTGACTGTACCGGAAGATTATACGGTGATTGATCCGGATTTCAAAAAAGGTGCAACCGTGACCTTGCAGGGCAAACAGGCAGAACGCTATGTGCGTTATCGTGATACTTCTGTTTCCGGCAGTAACAGTGCCCGAATGGAGCGACAAGAACAGTTCATAGAAGCATTGATACAACAACTGGAAGGCAAAAGCGTAAGCTGGTATCAGAAGATCTGGAGCGGAGCAGAGGATGACATCATTACAGATATAACGGTTGATGAGATGGAAAAATTAGCGAAATTCCAGATGTCAGATAAGATTTACCGGGTGCCTGGTGAGGTGCAGTCCGGGGAGCGCTATGATGAATTTATCATAGATAGCAAAAAATTAAAAGAAATTATGTTAAAACTATTTTACAAAAACGAAAAATAGTGATATACTATATGCAAATATGAGTTTATTACCGATAAAGTGGGGTAGGAGGCAAAGTGATTATGAAAAGAAAAGGTTTAGGGATTGTATTATCTCTCGTAATGGCAATGACAATTGGTGTGACAGCTATGGCAGCACCAAGTAAGACAGTAACAGGTATCGTAGAAGATATCACAACAACAGATTCTGAAGGAACAGATGTTTCAATTAGTGTAGTTGAGATGCCTGACAAGTTTGCAGGTGTTGCCAAGAAATTGGATGACAAAGCTACATTGAAAGAGATTTTAGGCGATGATTACAAATCCACATATAAAGTATGGGACAAAGTAGGTTTGAAAGCGAATGGTAACGTTGAAGACATTCAGTTTCCGGTAACAGTTCGTACAGACATCTCTAGCGTAAAAGAAGATTCTGATGTATTTGTTGTTCAGTGGAATGGATCTGAATGGGTACTGCTTGATGCAACCTTATATAATGGATACATTGAATTTGATGTTGACGATTTGGGACCGATTGCTTTTATCGCAGATATGAAGACTGTATCCGCAACTTCCCCGACAACCGGAGATGTTGCACCGATGGTAGCAGTTGCAATGATGATGGCAGCAGCAGGCGCAGTTGTTTTAGGCAAAAAAGAATTTGCAAGATAATCAGGATTAAGAAAAAAACAAAAAGGTCGCTTCCTGTGAATAACCGGGAAGCGATTTTTTAAAATTCGGGAGATAGTTATGAATAAGATTACAATCCATGTAGACGAGATGGACTATAATACGGAAGAAGAGTTGAAGACATTACGAACCAATCTGATGTTCTGTGGAGCTGATAAAAAGGTGGTTATGATTACCAGCACCGTTCCGAACGAAGGAAAGAGTGAGACATCCCTGAATCTGGCAATGTCTTTGGCGAAATTAAATAAGCGGGTTTTATTGATGGACTTGGATTTGCGTCGTTCGGTTATGATTTCCAAATGCGATGCAGAACAGATGAAATATGGAATGAGCCATTTCTTATCCGGACAGTGCCAATTGACAGATGCGGTATACACAACGAATATTCCGAAGATGCATGTGGCGATGGCAGGTCCTGCAGGACCGAATCCTACGGAGCTCTTATCAGGAGAGATTTTTCAGAAGATGATTAAGTCGCTGCGAGATGTATATGATTATATCATCTTAGATACAGCGCCTCTGGGATTGGTCATTGATGCGGCAATCGTTGCAAAAGAATGCGATGGAGCATTAATTGTGGTTGAGGCAGGCAAGATCAAGTATCGCCAGGTACAGAACGTCAAGAAGCAGATTGAAAACAGTGGTTGCAATGTGTTGGGTGTTGTACTGAATAAGGTAACATCCAAGCAGAGGAAATACGGATATGGCAAGTATGGCAAATATGGAAAATACGGTGGCTATTACCGATATGAATCAAAAGATAAAAAAGAAAAGTAAGTGAAACAGAAGGGTATTGTGCAAAAAAATGCATAATACCCTTTTAAAAGTTGTTGACAAGGGTTGACGATTGTGATACTATTGAGAATGCACTATTGTGGAATAATATGGTTTTTGTGCAAAGTGACTGGGTAAAAATATATACGAGGAGTGAATGCAAATGGAGAAAAACAGAATTCGTCCCATTACAAACGGAAAAAGTTCGCGTATGAGCTATGCTCGGCAAAAAGAAGTGTTGCAGATGCCGAACCTGATTGAAGTCCAGAAGGATTCCTATCAGTGGTTTTTGGACACTGGCTTGAAAGAAGTATTTGCCGACATTTCGCCAATCGCAGACTACAGCGGGCATTTAAGCCTGGAATTTGTAGATTTTACATTATGTGAAGACGATGTAAAGTATACAATTGAAGAATGTAAAGAACGTGATGCGACATACGCAGCACCACTCAAGGTAAAGGTGAGACTTTACAACAAAGAAACTGATGAGATTAATGAGCATGAGATTTTCATGGGAGATCTGCCGCTTATGACAGCGACAGGTACCTTTGTAATCAACGGTGCAGAACGTGTAATTGTCAGCCAGTTAGTACGTTCCCCGGGAATTTACTATGCGATTGCTCATGATAAAGTGGGAAAAGAATTATATTCTTCCACTGTCATTCCGAATCGTGGTGCATGGTTGGAATATGAGACAGATTCCAATGATGTATTTTATGTACGTGTTGATAGAACCAGAAAGGTGCCGATTACGGTATTGATTCGTGCTCTTGGTATTGGAACCAATCCGGAGATTATCGAGCTTTTTGGTGAAGAGCCGAAGATTTTGGCTAGCTTTGGAAAAGACGTTGCTGAGAACTATCAGGAAGGTCTCTTAGAGTTATACAAAAAAATCCGTCCGGGAGAGCCGCTTGCAGTAGACAGCGCAGAAAGTCTGATTACAAGCATGTTCTTCGATGCGAGACGTTATGATCTTGCAAAGGTTGGACGTTACAAATTCAATAAGAAACTTGCTCTGCAGAACCGTATCACAGGACAAGTGTTGGCAGAAGATGCAGTGAGCCCGTTGACCGGTGAAGTTCTTGCAGAAAAAGGCGAGAAATTGACAAAAGAAACAGCAACAGCCATCCAGAATGCGGCAGTTCCATATGTATGGATCGACGTAGAAGGATTGGATCGTAATGTCAAAGTGCTTTCTAACATGATGGTTGCATTGGATTCAGTTGTGGCAATTGACCCGGCTGAAGTTGGTGTGACAGAGGCCGTTTACTACCCAGTACTTGCTCAGTTGTTAGAAGAGACAGCAGGAGACATAGAGGAATTGAAGGATGCAATTCGCAAGAATATTAGCGAGTTGATTCCGAAACATATTACAAAAGAAGACATCCTGGCATCCATTAACTATAATATGCATTTAGAGTATGGTATGGGTACAGATGATGATATCGACCACTTGGGTAACAGACGTATTCGTGCAGTAGGTGAATTGTTACAGAACCAGTACAGAATCGGTCTGTCTAGATTGGAAAGAGTGGTTCGTGAGAGAATGACAACACAGGATTTAGATGGTATTTCTCCACAGTCCCTAATCAATATTAAGCCGGTGACAGCAGCTGTGAAAGAATTCTTTGGTTCTTCTCAGTTGTCACAGTTCATGGATCAGAACAACCCGTTGGGTGAGTTGACACATAAGAGACGTCTGTCAGCATTAGGACCAGGCGGTCTGTCAAGAGACCGTGCAGGTTTTGAGGTGCGTGACGTTCACTACTCTCACTATGGAAGAATGTGTCCGGTAGAGACTCCTGAAGGTCCGAACATCGGTTTGATCAACTCTCTTGCATCTTATGCAAGAATTAACGAATATGGATTCGTGGAAGCACCATATCGTAAGATTGATAAGACGGATCCGAAGAATCCGGTTGTAACCGATGAAGTTGTATATATGACTGCAGATGAAGAAGATAATTACCATGTAGCACAGGCTAACGAACCGTTGGATGCAGAAGGTCATTTCGTACACAAGAATGTATCCGGTCGTTATCGCGAGGAGACACAGGAATACGAAAGAACTGCATTTGATTACATGGACGTTTCTCCGAAGATGGTATTCTCCGTGGCAACAGCCTTGATTCCATTCTTGGAAAACGATGACCCGACCCGTGCACTTATGGGTTCTAACATGCAGCGTCAGGCAGTGCCGTTGATGATGACAGAAGCGCCGGTAGTAGGTACAGGAATTGAGACTACAACAGCTGTAGATTCCGGTGTCTGCGTTGTGGCAGAGAATGCCGGTGTAGTAGAGAGATCTACTTCCAAAGAGATTACGATTAAAGAAGATGATGGTAACAGAAGAACATATAAGTTAACCAAATTCCTTCGCAGTAACCAGAGTAACTGCTACAACCAGAGACCGATCGTTGTGAAAGGCGAGAAAGTGGAAGCAGGACAGGTAATTGCAGACGGACCGTCTACCTCTAATGGTGAGATGGCACTTGGTAAGAATCCATTGATCGGTTTCATGACCTGGGAAGGTTATAACTACGAGGATGCGGTTCTTTTAAGTGAAAGATTGGTACAGGATGATGTCTATACTTCTATTCATATTGAAGAATATGAGGCAGAAGCTCGTGATACCAAATTAGGACCGGAAGAGATTACAAGAGACATTCCGGGTGTAGGTGATGATGCGCTGAAAGATCTGGATGACAGAGGTATCATTCGAATTGGTGCAGAGGTTCGCGCCGGAGACATTTTAGTTGGTAAAGTTACACCGAAGGGAGAGACAGAGCTGACAGCAGAAGAGCGTCTGCTTCGTGCAATCTTTGGTGAAAAAGCAAGAGAGGTAAGAGATACTTCCCTGAAAGTGCCGCACGGTGAGTATGGTATCGTTGTAGATGCGAAAGTATTTACGAGAGAGAATGGGGATGAACTTTCACCGGGAGTAAATCAGGCAGTACGTATCTACATTGCACAGAAGAGAAAGATCTCTGTTGGTGATAAGATGGCTGGTCGTCACGGTAACAAGGGTGTTGTTTCCCGTGTGCTTCCAGTAGAAGATATGCCATTCTTGCCAAACGGACGTCCGCTTGACATCGTGTTGAACCCGCTGGGTGTACCATCACGTATGAACATTGGTCAGGTCCTTGAGATTCACTTGAGT
>CAYVDA010000018.1:0-28438 GCA_964450635.1 uncultured Faecalimonas sp.
CTTAATTCTGCACATCTGTGGCTTCTCTTTAAGCCTTGCATTGATTCTGCCATTGTTCTCTCCTACCTCTTCTTATATTGAATCCTTATAAAATTCCTGTACATCTGTATAACCTTCTGCTGCCAGCTGCTCTTTCTGGAATTTCTTATTCTTCTTCATGTTCACAAGCATCACCTGATTGCCTTTGTCTCTCTCTTCTTTGGCCAGTGCCAGTACTTTTAACATGCTCTCGCCGGAAAGCCCTTTTTCAATCAAAATCGCTTTTTTCTCTTTCTTTGTCGGAACCTGATAGCCCCGTTCTAATAACAGCATGACGATTCGTTCAAATCCGATGGAGAATCCACATGCCGGGATGTTCTGTCCTGTAAATTTCCCGATCATCTCGTCATAGCGACCGCCACCACCAACGGAACCGCCAAATTCATCCATGGCAATCTCGAAAATAGTACCCGTATAGTAAGACATGCCGCGTACCAAAGTCGGATCAAAGGAAACCTTAAATTCTGCTTCTTTTACTGCATCTACGCTGGTCATAATCATCTCAAGCCCTTCAGCCGTTGCCGGATCTAAGAAACCTTGAAGTTTTTCTCTGCAATAACGAACGCCCTGTACATCATTGGTAATCTCTTTGAATAAATCCAAGTATTTTTCAACAGATTCCTTGGCATAGCCACTTTCTTCTAACTCTTTGGCAACGCCTTCCAAACCAATCTTGTCCATCTTATCTAAGATGATAAATACATTGTCATAATCTGCCTCTGCAAAACCGCTGTAAGCCGCCATAGCCTTCAAGATCTTGCGGTCATTAATCCGGATGGTAAAGTTCTTAAAATCTAATTTTCCAAGGAGGGCTGTCGTTGCCAGGATCAGCTCAATCTCTGCCAGATTCGTTGGTTCTCCAAGGATATCAATATCGCACTGCATGAACTGACGAAAACGTCCTCTCTGAGGCCGATCCGCCCGCCATACATTCCCCATCTGTAATGCTTTAAACGGACTCGGAAGCTCGTTGGAATGATTGGAATAATACCGGCAAAGCGGCACTGTCAGATCATAACGAAGACCGCCATCTACCAGATCACTCTCTTCTTTTGCAGTGTCAATCTTCAGCTTCTCGCCTCTCTTCAAAATCTTGAAGATCAATTTCTCATTGTCTCCACCCTGTTTGCTGCACAGGTTCTCTATATGTTCTACACACGGTGTCTCGATGGAGGAAAATCCAAAATTCCCATAAGTGTCCTTAATCATACGAATGACATAATCACGGACTTCCATCTCCGCCGGCATCATATCTTTCATACCAGTGACCGGTTTCTTCTTTAAAGCCATAACCATTCTCCTTTTCTCTCTATCATCTCATCGATTCTCTCGATATATTGTTCAATATCTTTCACATTCTCAACCCTGGCAATCCATTTTTCCTTGCCGGTCTTCTCATCTCTTAGAATCTGCTCTTCTGGAATCACAATCTTCGTAGTCGCTCCGGCACCTGCCGCTACAATAGATTGTTTTTCTTCCATAATTAGTATATTGTAAATTCCTGCTTTGTCAACCTTTGCATAGCCAACATTTTCAAAATTTCCTGCAATATTCTTCTGTCGATACATATAATAAGGAACCAGATCCATCTTAGCTGCATACTCTGCCGCCCTTTCGATCATCGCTTCCAGCTCCTCTGCCTGCTTAGCTTCCTTCCCGGAATCCTCCAGGCCTTCCTTCTGTCTCTCTTTCTTTTCCCGACTCATTCGCGACGCCCGCTTCATAGCCAAAGCATGGACGGTCAGACTGTCCGGGTGAAGGTATGCAATCTCCTGCAAGGTATCTTCCATATCTTCTAACGTCTCTTCCGGCAAGCCGGCAATCAGATCCATATTGATATTGTCAAATCCAATCTCCCGTGCCATTTCATAGACTCTTTTGATATCCTCTACCGTATGCCCTCTTCCAACGAGATCCAAAGTCTTTTGCTGCATGGTCTGCGGGTTGATCGAGATGCGTCCAATCTCATGCTCTTTTAGCACCTGTAATTTCTCTCTCGTAATGCTATCCGGCCGCCCCGCTTCCACCGTAAATTCTTGCAAATCTGCAAAAGAAAAATGCGCTTCAATCTCCGTCAGTAACCGATCTAGCTGCTTCGGAGATAAAGTCGTAGGCGTCCCACCGCCAATGTAGATGGTATTTAACTTTTTATTTTTGGATACAGAAGCAATAAAGCGTAGTTCCTTGCACAAAGCATCCAGATATGCATCTACCCGGCTCTCCCATTTGGCGAGGGGATAGGAGGTAAAGGAACAATAGGAACATGTTGTCGGACAAAATGGAATCCCCACATATAGGCTGTATCCATCCTTGTAATCCAACCGGGATAAAAGCTCCTGTTCCCGTCTTGCAATCTCCATGCCAAGTCTTGCCTTTTTCTCTGTCACCCGATAGGTCTCTTCCATATACCGGATGACATCTGCTTCTTCCATACCGCCTTCTTTCAAAGACATCATCAATTTCGTCGGTCGCACGCCGGTTAAGGTGCCCCAGGCAATCTGCTTTCCGGTCTTCTTAGAAAGCCAATCGTATAGCTTGCAATTGACATATTGTTTTTTCTCTCTTCTCTCGGTATATTCTTCTAATTCTTCTGCCTGTACCCGGAAACTCTCTCCTCCAAATCGTTCCTCCTCAAAAGCAATGCAAATGACTTCTTGTGCCGCAGCATCCACCTTCTGAGAGATCTCCTCTTCCGGGCAAAATGCTTTGGTAATATGGTACATATCATAGGCATACATTTCAAAATTAACCTGTATCTTAATCATCTTATCCCTCTGTCAGCTCCTTAAAATCCCATGTATGGATTCTCTCTTTTCTCTTCCCCGATGGTGGTCTCTTCTCCATGTCCCGGATAGACTTTCGTCTCCTCCGGCAAGGCAAACAATCTCTCTTTGATTGCGCGCACCAAGGTGCTCATACTTCCCGTCGGGAAATCGGTCCGTCCTATACTGCGGGCAAAAAGGGTATCTCCACTTAAGAGCACCTTCTCTTCTGCCAAATAGTAGCAGGCACCGCCCCTAGTATGTCCCGGTGTATGAAGAACCTGAAACTGCAATCCTGCAAGTGTAAAAACATCCAAATCCTGTAATCCTTCTCCTTTTTCATAGGCATAGGAAGTTCCAAAAACAGCAGACAGATTCTGCATCGGATCTGCTAAGACTTCCTTCTCTTCTTCCAACAAATAGACGGGAAGGTCAAGCTCTGCCACAAGCCGGTCGATTCCCATAACATGATCAAAATGTCCATGGGTCAGCAGAATTGCTTTTGGCACATATCCATCTGCCTGCACATGCTTAAAGAACAGATCCGGGCAGGCAGCCGGGTCTACAATGACCAGTTCTTTTTTCTCTTCATTTTTTATGATATAACAATTGGTTGCCAGTTCTCCCAACACCCATTTTTCTATCTTCATCCTCTTCTACCCCGTTGTTCGTTCGATATCTAAGACGCCTTCGATCTGGCGCAACTTTTCCAACATGCGATTGAGTTCTTCTCTTCCACGGACGACGAAATTCAATTCCATGGTCACCACACCCTGTTTACTAACGTGGGTGTTGATGGAGCTAATGTTAATCTTCTCTTCTGTAAAGGTCTTCGATACATCCATCAAGAATCCCCGCCGGTCGTTAGCATAGACTTTGACGCCGGACATATATTGTCCATTCTCGTCTGTCATGTCAGACTCCCACTCGGCATCGATGAGTCTTGCCCGCTCCGCTTCTGACAAATGGATGATATTCACGCAATCTGTCCGGTGAATGGACATGCCACGTCCTCTGGTCACGAATCCTACAATTTCATCCCCCGGCACCGGATTACAGCAACGGGAAAATCGCACTGCTACATCATCGATTCCTTTGACCACAATGCCACTTTTTGATTTGGTCACATGAATCTTATTCTTCGCCTGGGATACCTGTTCAATAATCTTCTCATCGGTCAGTTCTTCTTTGTGGTCTTTGAGATATTCTTCCTGCAGGCGGTTTACCACCTGGCCTTCTTTCAAACCACCATGCCCCACGGTAGCCAGGACCGCATCCCAGTCCCGGAAGCCATATTTGCGCTGTACCACCTGCAAATATTTCGGCTTGGTCAGTTCGCCCAGAACCAGTGCTTTCGCTTTGCAATAGGCTGCAAGAAGTTCTTTTCCTCGAACGATATTCTCTTCTTTTAATTCTTTCTTAAACCATTGGTTAATCTTATTCCGCGCCTGGGTACTCTTCACCAGATTCAACCAGTCACGGCTTGGACCTTTGGAATTCTGGGAAGTCAGAATCTCAATACGGTCTCCATTCTGCAATTTATAATCAATCGGCACCAGCTTTCCATTTACCTTGGCACCTACCATCTTATTCCCCACCGCACTGTGGATGGCATAGGCGAAATCTACCGGGTTCGAGCCGGCCGGCAAGTTCTTCACATCTCCATTTGGCGTAAAGCAGTAGACATCTTCCGCGAACAGATCCAGACCACCTTTTAGAAGACTTAAGAATTCTTTGTTATCCGTATCCTGCTGCCACTCTAAGATCTGACGCAGCCAGCTTAATTTCTCTTCTTCCTGCATCTTGACGTTCTTCTGTCCGTCATTGCTCTCTTTGTATTTCCAATGGGCTGCGATACCATATTCGGCAGTCTTGTGCATCTCTCTGGTACGAATCTGAATCTCAAATGGCTGTCCCGACGGGCCAATCAAAGTGGTATGAAGGGACTGATACATATTCGGCTTCGGCATCGCAATATAATCTTTAAAACGACCCGGAACCGGTGTATACATCTCATGGATAACCCCTAGGGCTGCATAGCAATCCCGGACGGAATCTACAATGATACGGATAGCAAAAAGGTCATAGACCTGCTCTAAGGTCTTATCCTGATTGACCATCTTCTTATAGATACTGAAGAAATGCTTCACGCGTCCATAAACTTCCGCCTCGATGTTGGCATTCTTCATATGATTCGCCACTTCCTGGACGATCTGCTCCACGAATTCATTCCGCTGGGTCTTTCGCTCGTTCAGTTCTTTTACCAGATTCTGGAACACCTCCGGCTTCAGATAGCTAAGTGCCAGATCATCCAGTTCTGTCTTAATCTTGGAAATACCAAGTCTCTGTGCAATCGGTGCATAGATATCCAAAGTCTCTCTTGCCTTTTCCTGTTGCTTCTCCGGGCGCATAAATTCCAGTGTTCGCATGTTATGCAACCGGTCTGCTAATTTGATCAATATAACGCGAATATCTTTTGCCATGGCAAGGAACATCTTACGCAGGTTCTCTGCCTGGACTTCTAATTTGTCTTTGGAATAGGACAACTGCCCTAATTTGGTAACTCCATCTACAAGGAGTGCCACTTCCTCTCCAAATTCTTCCCGAATCTCTTCTGTGGTCATCACCGTATCTTCTACCACGTCATGGAGAATTCCGGCTACAATCGTCTCTTTATCCAGTTCTAATTCCGCCAGAATAATCCCCACCCAGATTGGATGAATGATATAGGGTTCTCCGGATTTTCGGCATTGCCCCTTGTGGGCCGTATCTGCAATCCGAAAGGCTTTCTCAATCATGGAAACATCTGCCGAAGGGTGGTATTTGCGCACCCGGGCAATCAATTCAGCATATAATTTCTCCGGGTCCTGATATTCTTCCGGAGCTTTGATTGCATGACCATCCACCATGCCTAATTCTTCTCTTGACCGTTCTACTATTCTGTCATTAGACATCTCTTCTCCGCCTCCTTGTTTCCTCATAAAATAATACTTTATTATAGCATATTTCCCCAACACTTTCAATTATTGATAGTGTTGGATTATCACTTGTAAATACCGTCTATCCATGTAGACATTGACACTTGGATAGTAAGCTAACATCACTTTCATCCCCGTTCTTTTTCCCCCTAGCATTGCCAAAACGGTATCTTTCCCATAGTTCCCGGTCAGATATTCTAAAAAGGCCGCTGTCTCCCCAAAATAAACGCCGTCCATCTGTCTGCCCGAAGCATCCGCCAAACGAAGTTTCAGTACATTTTGCTCTTTTCCCAATAATCTGCCACTTAGAATCTCAATATCTTTTTCTGCAAACAAAGGCTTGGTATTATCTTTCCCAAAAGGTTCTAATAATTCCAATTCTTCAATCTGTTCTTCCGAAATCATGGAAAACGGAAGGGTCATGTCAATGGATACTTTTGGCGTCAAATCTTTCTCTGTCAATTCTGCCTGTTCATTCAGCAACCGGCGAAGAACCGGAATATCCTTTTCTTGGAGGGTGAGGCCTGCTGCCATAGGATGTCCCCCAAATGCGGTAAAAAGTTCCCGGCAACGATCTAGCCCTTCATACATATTATAGCTTTCAATGGAACGTCCGGAGCCTTTGACTCCTTGTTCTGCTTTCGTCAAAACGATGGTTGGACGATAATAAGCCTCCCGGATTCTTCCGGCTACAATTCCTGCCAGACTTTCATGACAATCCGGCAAATAGATTACATAGACGTTATCATCTTTGATGGTACCCTCTTCCACAATCTCTTTTGCTTTGCGAACCGCTTCTGCTGTCATCTCTTTCCGTCTGCCGTTCATCTCTTTTAACTCCATGGCAATTGCCACAGCCTCTTCATAGGTCTTAGCACAGAGAAGTTCCAGAGCTCTCTTCGCTGTATCCAAGCGCCCTGTAGCATTGATACACGGTCCTAATACAAATCCGATATAATAGGCATTGACTTGCTCTTGCTGAATCTCATTTACTTCCATCAATGCCCGGAACCCATAACGATTGGTGCGCCGAAGCATCTCCAATCCTTGTTTGACGAAAATCCGGTTCTCACCAACCAGAGACATAACATCCCCTACCGTTGCAAATGCCACATTTTCCATCAGATAGTCTACATCTTCAATCTCCTGTCCAGTCACTTCAAACAGAGCTTCTATGAGTTTGTATGCCACGGCCGCTCCACATAGCTCCTTGAAAGGATATGGGCAATCCGCCTGTTTGGGATCTACTACCGCAGCAGCGATTGGAAGCTCCTGTGGTACTTCATGGTGATCGGTGATTATAATGGTCATTCCCAACTCTTGTCCATATGCCACCTGCTCTTTGGCTGCGATTCCATTGTCGCAGGTCACAATGGTATCCACCCCATCTTCATAGGCTTTATCAAGAAGATTCCGATTCAGGCCATAACCATCCTTCATACGATCCGGAATATCGGTATCTACATCGGCTCCTAATTTCCGCAATCCTTCCAGCAGAATATAGGTGGCATTGATCCCATCAATATCATAATCTCCAATCACACGAATCTTTTTACCATCCTGCATCTTTTCCAAAAGAATATCCACTGCCTTATTCATATCCTTCATCAACATCCCATCCTGCAAATCCGCAATGGTGCCATTGAGATACTGCTCAATTGCCGCATCTCCCACAATGTTACGATTGCGAATTAACCGTGCCGTAATAGGACTGATGTGAAATTTTTCTGCTATTTCTGTAAACGGTGCCCCTTTTCTTACAAGTACCCAGTTTTCCATATGTACCTCTCTCCTTCTATCCTTCTTCCCATTGGACAACCAAACGGATCTTCATTTGACTCTCGAATGGGAAGAGGCGAAGAAACATCACGTTTCCCCGCCTCCTATGCTTCTATGCATCTTATTTCTTTCCAAGTTTTGTCTTCATCAGATACCACAATGGTCCTGTAACACAGATTGATGAGAATGCACCTGCTACAACACCTACCATCAATGGCAATGCAAATTCACGGATGGAACTTACACCTAAGATATAGAGAACTGCAACCATTACGAAGGTTGTAAAGTTGGTATAGATACTTCTGGTTAACGTATCGTTGATACAGCTATTTACCACATCTTCCAACGTATCTTTCTTCTTCTGTACTGCAAGTTGCTCACGGATACGGTCAAAGATAACAATGGTGGAGTTGATTGAGTAACCGACAATCGTCAGGATACATGCAATGAAAGTATTTCCAAGGGAAATTCTTGCAATTGCATAGAAACCAACTACAACCAATACGTCATGCATCAATGCAAGGACTGCACTGGTAGCAAAACGAATATCTTTGAAACGGATTCGGATGTAAATGAGCATACAGATGGTTGCAATAATCAAGGCTACAATCGCATCTTCTTTCATCTCATTACTTACCGTACCACTGATATTCTCATAAGTAATATCTTCTTCTGCTACTTTGAAATTCTCCTGCAAAGCAGTATTCAAAGCTTCACGTGTCTCAGCATCTAAGCTGACTGTCTTGATAATAACATCTTTTGAATCTGCAACTTTCTGTGTCTGCACGTTTGCATCACCAGTTACTTTTTCGATTACCGGAACCACCTGTGAATCTAATTCGTTGATGGTATAATCTTTGTCAAAGCTTACGGTTGTGGAAGTACCACCCTGGAATTCCAGACCATATGCGAATGCTTTATTTCCAGTCAAGGAATTCACTAACATGGTTCCAAGACCTGCTACGATTACAACCCCTGCGATACTAAAGCTGATTGCTTTCTTAGACAGGAAGTTTCTTGGTTTTCTCTCTTTCTGTGTTCCGTATAATTTCGGATTCTTCAAACCTACTGCATAGAATGCGAAGATGATGAGCTTCGTAATTACAAGAGCAGTGAACATGGATAATACAATACCAAGTGCTAAGGTCTGTGCAAATCCTTTTACTGTACCGCTACCTTTCAGCCACAAGACTGCTGCAGCGATCAAAGTGGTTACGTTACCATCGATAATTGCAGAAGCTGCTTTTTCAAATCCGGCTTTCAATGCTGATTTGATACTCTTGCCTGCTGCAATCTCTTCTCTGGTTCTTGCGAAAATAATAACGTTCGCATCGACCGCCATACCAATTGACAGGATAATACCTGCAATACCAGGCAAGGTTAATGTGATGTTCAATACGTTCAATGCTACCATGGTCAATCCGGTATAGATTACCAACGCGATGGCAGATGCCACACCCGGAAGTTTGTATACCAGACACATAAAGAGAAATACAATTGCCAAACCGATGATACCAGCTAACAAACTGGTAGATACGGCTTCTTCACCAAGCTGCGCACCTACAACTTTGGAATGTAATTCTGTCAATTCCAAGCTCAGGCTACCGATACGGATAGTTGTTGCAAGCTCTTCTGCTGCTTCATAAGATTCCATACCTGTGATGTAAGCCTGTCCACCTGTGATTGCACTCTGTACAGTCGGTGCACTGATGGTCTCTTCGTCATATACAATGGCAATGCTCTTATTTAAGTTTGCCTGTGTTGCTTCAGCAAATTTCGTTGTTCCTTCTGCTGTCAGGTTCAATTCTACCTGATATTCTTTCTTGCCGGTTGTCTGATCTTCTCCGCTGACTGCTTTCGCATTCTTTACGTCAGATCCTTCCAACAACACGTTGCCATCCTCATCTTTGAACTGGAGGGAACCCGGTTTACCAAGTTCTTCCAAAATCTTATCTGCATCGGTTACACCCGGAATCTCGATGTTGATTCGGTTATCTCCTTCCTGGTATACAGATGCTTCTGTACTATACCCCTCCACACGCTTTTGCAGCTTGTAGATGGTATCTTTCATATCTTCGCTGGAAGGATTCTCTTCCACTGTCTGATAGGTGATGCTGACACCACCGGACAAGTCCAGTCCTAAAATGATATTTCTCATTGATCCGAGGTGGGAACCTGTAAATCCTACGATGGAAGTGAATGCCAGAAGGACGATCAACAATCCCATTCCAACCAGGCTCAAAATACCTCTGCTTTTCTTCATGTTACTCATGTTCTAAAACACCTTTCTTTATTTAGTTTTGTTCTGCCATAGCAGCTTTTATCATGATTGCACATTCCACCCGCTTTCTCTGCATCTCGCACCCGATATCATAAGCATCATGGATGGAACCATGGAACTTATACGAGTTCGCCATACAGCCACCGCTACAATAGAATTTTGCAAAACAATTCTTACATTTGTCTTTGGAATAAACGCTACAACCTCGGAACTCATCTGCAATCTCCGGTCTTGTAATGCCTTCCTCCACATTTCCCATCAAGAACTTCTCTTCTCCAACAAACTGATGGCACGGATACAAGTCGCCCCACGGTGTCACCGCCAGGTATTCTGTACCGGAACCACAGCCGGATAAACGTTTTGCCACACACGGGCCACCGTCTAAGTCAATCATGAAATGGAAGAAGTTGAAACCTTTTCCTTCTTTCTCCCGCTCAATCATCACCTTCGCCAGCTTATCATATTCCTCAAAGATCTGTGGCAAGTCTTCCTTACGGATAGAATAAAAATCCGTATCTTCTCCTACCACCGGCTCAATGGAAATCTGTTCAAATCCCAAATCTGCAAAATGTAATACATCCTTCGAGAAATCTAAATTATCCCTTGTAAACGTTCCTCTGATATAATACCGATCCTGATTCCGGCTATCTGCCAGCTTCTGGAACTTCGGCACGATCAGATCATAACTTCCGCTGCCATTTCTAAATGGACGCATCCGGTCATTGACCTCTTTTCTTCCGTCCAGACTCAGAACTACATTGTCCATCTCCCGATTGACAAATTCCTGAACTTCGTCATTTAACAAAACACCATTGGTTGTCAGGGTAAAACGGAAATGCTTATCATGTAATTTCTCCTGCTCTCTTCCGTATGCCACCAGGTCTTTTACCACCTGCCAGTTCATCAATGGTTCGCCGCCGAAGAAATCTACTTCCAGATTCTTCCGGCTGCCGGAATTGGCAATGAGAAAATCCAATGCTTTCTTTCCTACCTCGTAAGACATAAGAGCACGTCTTCCGTGGTACTCTCCTTCCTCTGCAAAACAATATTTGCAAGCAAGGTTACAATCATGTGCAATATGGATACAGAGAGCTTTGACAACCGTCTTGCGGCTCTTGACTGCACCGATATAGGCTTCGTATGTATCTTTTGTAAAGAGTTGTCCTGCTTCTGTTAATGCCACAATGTCTTCCATGGCTTCTGCAAGTTCCTCTCTGCTATACTGTCCTTTTAATGCTTCGGCTACCTTATCCAGAGTCTCCTCTGTCTGCAGGGTCTGTGGCGTATGCTCCGGATTCATTGCTTCCAACGAAGCAATCAAGTCATAGCATATGTCGTCTACTACATGTACGGAACCGCTGTTTACATCAAGCACAATCTGATACCCATTGTTTTTGTACTGATGAATCACATCGATACTCCTTTCTGTTACTTAATTGCATAAAGCTTCTTATCGAATAAACAGACAGCGACCTAAGTCTAGGCCGCTGCCTGCTACTTCCTTCCTTTGCTTATTTCTTCTGTTCGCAAGTCTGGTTACCAACTGTGCAAGATGTCTTGCATGCAGACTGGCAAGATGTCTGGCATTCCCCACATCCACCTTTTTTCAAAGTGTTGTTCAATGTCTGTGTATTTAATGTTTTAATATGTTTCATCTTTGCTTCCTCCTTGAATTCACGTTAGCTTCTGCTATTATATCATAGCTTTCCCATTTTTAAAAGTCCCTTTTTCCAAAATTCCGGAACAGTTTCTAGTACAGTTCATCATACAAATCATCTGAATCATCATCGTCTAAATCATAGCCATTTAAGTCATAGCCATTTAAGTCATAGTCATCTAAGTCATAGTCATCTGAATCATCATAGCTCTGTCCAGTGCCCATGAGAGATCCCAACAATTTCCCCATGGTATTCTGATCCCAGGTAATACCTGCTTTCTTCATGTAGTCGCTTATGAATGTATTCAAGTCCAGTTCTGCCATGTAGTCTGCCATCTGCTCTGTGGTATAGACCTTCTCATTACCCGGTTTTAAAGTCTTTAATTTCACATCTTTCTTAAAGCCGATAGAAATGCTTCCTAATTCATCCTTGCCTGCCATCACTTTTCCTGTAAAATCAGATTCCTTGTCATCGCTCTCGCATACAAGTTTGATACTATATCCCTTCAATGCTGCTACATATTCGGTATTTAATTCGATGGTTCCGTTTAACTGACCGTCCTTCGCACTGTCCATATCCCAGTCTCCATAGGTTACTGTGAATAACTCTTCTAATTCCCCGGTGCTGCTTGCTCCCATAAGCGACGGATCACACTTAAAGGACATGATTCCGTTAAAGAGATCTCCTTTTTTCTTGCCGGAAACAGTCGCATCCATAAGTGTCTCACCATTCATGCTTGCACTCACTTTATAGCCTACGTTAGCACCATCTTCCAAAGACAGATAAGACAGGTTCATTCCTTCTGCTTCCAATTCTGCTCCTACCAAATCGCCTGTGCCATCTACATAAATAGTAAGCGGAATCTCCACATCCATCTTTTCAATCTCGTCTTTGCTCTTTTTTAATTCTTTCTTCGCTTCATCAATACTGTCCCAGACATCGGAAACTTTAATCTCTTTGTATTCTTTTCCCAAGGCAGTCAAAAATTCTTTTACATCCTTATCATCTTCCAATGTATCTAATGTCTCTTCTGCAACCCGATAAAGGAATTTTCCATCTAATTCGGTTGTCAATGCCGTATAGGTTCCGGATGCATCCCCGACCCTTAATTTCTTGCTGGATTTCTCTGCATCCTCCACCTGCTCACATACCACATTCAGATACCGTTCTAACAGATCTGTCACGACGCGTGTCTTAGGCAGCACGTTCTTTACGCTCGCCATATCGAAGCTTGCTGCTTCTACATCGACTTCTTTCAATGCATCTGAAAAATCAATATAAGATTTGGAAAGGTCTTATGGACGAAATTCGCCAGACTGTCTCCGGCAAATACAACCACCAATACTACCACCAACACTGCTGCAAGGACTGCCATCAGGCCTATCTTTTTGCCCGATCCTTTCTTCTTGCCTCCCTGATCATCCGGCATCGGAAATCCCGTTTCCTCCATGAATGTTGTGGAAGCTTCCGCACCTGCTACCTGCGCACCGCATGTTCCACAAAAGCTAGCATTCTCCGGCAATTCATTGCCACAATTTGCACACCACATAGTCTCTCCTCCTTTGTTCTTATAGATATATTCATTTTATCATATGTAAACATGAAATTCAAGCCACCATACCGCCTAACATTCCCCCTGCAAGGCATAAGCAAAGGGTTCGCAAGACCTGTCCACTGCTCCCTGTAAATTCCCGGTAAATTCCAAGAGACATTCCAAAGAGTAAAAGCACATAGCAAATACCCAGCGCCAGTCCCCAAAAGAATTTTCGTTGGTTCATAGATTTCCCTATAACCATCCCACCACAAAAGGTGGAAAGGAAATAAATCACGCCGATTATTACCGGGAGTTTTTCTCCACTCATGCCGGTTTTATAAAAGAGAAATGACAAAGTAACCAAGCATACACCTGAAATCATATAGGCAAGAAGCAAGCTTTTTAACATAGAAAAGGATCTTTTTTTCATAGCCCCTCTTCCTCCTTTTTTTGTCACAATCTATGCCCGTATCTTCCTCTTTATGCCTTTCAATAACCGCAATTGTCTTTTCCCTCTTCCCATGATAAAATAGAGGAAAATGAGAATCATCAGGGGGGTACTCCATGCAACTTAGAATCGAACAAATCGAAAAAAGCTATGGCACTAAGCCTATTTTAAAAGGAATTTCTCTTGCCGCAAACCCTGGGGAATGCATTGGGCTTCTCGGTGTGAACGGATGCGGAAAATCCACACTTTTATCCATTTTAGCCGGCGTTCTAAAACCGGATGCCGGACATTTCTATCTAAATGATCAAGATTTATTTGCCCATGCGAAATTTTTATCAAAAAAAATCGGCTATGTGCCCCAGCAACCACCCCTTATGGAGGAATTAAGTGCACAGGACAATCTCCGGCTGTGGTACTGCGATTCTATATTGGATCTCAAAAAAGAATTAGACACTGGCGTCCTTGCCATGCTGGGGATTCCGGATTTTCTTCATACAAAAGTAAACAAGATGTCCGGTGGCATGAAGAAGCGTCTTAGCATCGGCTGTGCTATCGCAAATGACCCGTCCATTCTTCTTTTGGACGAGCCGGGAGCAGCCTTAGACCTTCTCTGTAAAGAACGCATTCATAATTATTTAAAAGCCTTCAAATCTCGGGGCGGCATCATTCTCCTTGCCACTCACGAGGAACAAGAGATCAATCTGTGCGATCAGCATTATCTTTTTACAAACGGACGGTTAGAGCCATTTTCCTATGACGGCAATGTGCATCATCTTGCCGGAAAGCTGGCACAAACCATGAAAAAGGAGGCCTAGGATGTTTCGTACCTATTTTTCACTGGAATGCAAGCGTTTTGGGAAAGTGCTTCCGAAATGTTTATTGGTAAACCTAATTGCAGTCTGCCTTTTGGCTTTGCTTGCACTGGCGCAGCAATCCGGCCTCTTTGGTTCCCAATCGATGGTGACTTCTCTCCAGATTGGGGTGGCCTATGACCAAGACAGCCAACAGGACCGGGAATTCATCGGATTTGGACTTCAATTTCTGACGAACTCTCCTTCCCTCAAAGGGAAATGCACCTTTACGGAAGTATCTGAAGAAAAAGGGCTGCAGCAGTTAGAAGCAGAAGAACTCGATGCCGTTTTGTTGGTGCCGGAACACTATATTCAGTCTCTTTATGACGGTACGGAAGAACCGGTAACCCTTCGATTTGGCACGTCCCAATCAGGAATCTCAAGCCTGCTCTTTCGACAACTCGCTGACGCTCTTTCCGAATATATGCTCCAATCCAAGGCCGGCATCTATACTATGCAAGATCTATATGCTACTTGGGGCGAAGATTATATTCAGGAAGCAGATGCCTTAACCGGAGCCTATCTGTGGAAGATTGCCAATCGGGAAGGGCTTTTAAAAGAGGAAACTCTCTCTCTCTTAAACCACGACAATCCTCTGCTTTCCTATCTGGTCATTGGATTTGTCCTGCTTCTATGCCTGTGCGGTTTGAACCTTGGCAGCGTCCTTGGCAAGGAAAATCGTATGATGCAGGATCTGTTGGCAAGGCAAGGTCTGTCAAAGGCAAAACAATCTTTCGCCAAACTCGGAAGTATCTGCCTTCTCTTTGCAATTCCATATACCATTTTATATGGAGCAGTTGGCATTCTGGCCCATACAAATGGGATTTCTGCAGATTATGGAATCCTTTATGTAAAACTATTGCCAATCCTCCTCCTTTTGAGTGCCCTATGTCTTTGCATCTTCGAGGCTTTTTCAGACGGTATCAGCGGTATGTTATGCTTCTTTTTTGTATTTTTGCTACTGGCATTCTTGTCCGGATTCTTTTATCCTTTGTCTTATTTCCCAACCTGGATGCAAAAAGTAGCCACCTGGCTGCCAACGAAGGTTATGGCCGACTACCTAACCGCAGGAATCTGTAGTGATTCCTTGCTACTACCATTTGTAAAAACTTTGCTGCTTACCATTCTTTTTGTTGTCCTCTATCCCCTCCTGCTTGCCATGCAAAATCGGCAAATGCAACGGAGACAATTTAACCAAAAAGGAGGTGCCCTATGAAACGTTTTTTCTATACATGCTGGCTCTTCCAGAAACGATTATGGAAGCGACCAATCTACCTTCTAACTTTCCTTCTATTGCCGGTTATGGTCTTGCTTTTGGGCCGCTTTTCTGCGGACAAATCTACCATGGTAGAAATCCCGGTCTATGCGGAAGATTCTGCACTCCTAGAACTTCTTTTGCAGACGGATTCTTCCTTAATTTCCTTCTACTCCTGCCCTAGTCTGGAGGCCGTGAGGGAGGCTGTTACTTCTGACCAGGCATCTTGCGGATATGTGATTCCCAAAGGAAGCGAGATGGCTTTTCTTGCCTACTACCAAACCGGGAAACGAATCCCTACTTCCAAACGACTGACCGTCTATCTGAAGGAACGTTCTGTAACCACCACCGTGGTAAATGAAATGGTAATGGGAAAGATTTTCTCCCTCTATGCACCGCAGGTCTCTCTTGGATTTTTAGAAGCAGAACAACCAGAGCGCATGAAAGAGCCATCTTCCCTCCCCGCATTTACAAAGTTTTACCAACGAAATCATTCCGGACAAATGGTCTTTGATTTCCAGTATGCAGACGGAAGCGAGAATCAGTTAATGGCAGATTCTGATGTGAATTATTATATGATGCCGGTTCGTGGCATGCTTGCGGTTCTTTTACTTGCCGCCTCCCTGATTGGCGGCCTCTACCTGCAACAGGATGATGAGAAGGGTGTCTGGGGACTGATTCCCTTAAATAAACGAAACTGGTTTGACGGATTCTATCTCTATCTCTCTCAGTTTCTCCTAGGAATTGGCTGTCTGGCTGCCATCTTCTGTACCGGCCTTTCGGCAAATCCGCTGTGGGAATGCCTGTTGCTGTTTGTATACAGTATTTTGATTACCGCATTTACCCATTTTATAAAAACCCTGTTGCCGAATCGCTATACCTTATGTGCGACCATTCCTATCTTGCTTTTACTGTGCCTGTTCCTTTGTCCTGTCTTTGTAGACATAGGGAATCTGGTAAGTGTCGTACCAATCGCCCGGCTCTTTTTGCCGGTCAGCTATTATCTTAAAGGGGTGCATGAACCTGCCATGATATGGGCAATGCTCCTCTTTGCAGGTATTTTGATTCTTCTACGGCTTGGCATAAAACGAGGGAAAGAGGGAAAAATACGTTAATCCAAAACCAGAAGGAGAAAGAGCAAAAAAACTCTTTCTCCTTCTTTTATGCTTCCATCTGTCCACCCAGAAATCTAGCCGCGCATCCAGCCACTTTCTGTTCAATCTCACCGAACTTTTTCTTTTCCTTTTTATCTAATAAGATGACACTTCCTATGACATCACTGTCACTGATGATCGGTGCAACCAGCTGATGAATATACTCGCTCTCCCCTTCCTTGGTAACAGGCGCATAATTTTTCTCTCCTTTGGTCGCCATATGGATCTGACGCTGGTCCATAATTGCCAGAACTTCCTTGCTAACTGCTTGATCCAACAATTCTTTTTTTCCACCTCCGGCAGCCGCAACCACTTGGTCCTGATCTGTGATACAGACCGTGCAACCGAGCACTCCTGCCAGACTCTCTGCATATTGCCGGGCAAATCCGACCATTTCTCCCATGGGCGAATATTTTTTCAAAATAATTTCTCCTTCGCGGTCGGTAAAAATCTCCAGCGGGTCGCCCTCTCGAATGCGCAGAGTCTTTCTGATTTCCTTCGGTACAACCACACGGCCCAAATCATCTATTCTTCTTACAATTCCTGTTGCTTTCATCTCTTTTATCCCCTTTATTTTGATACTATTTCTATTATCTGTAAACGGAGGGAATTTATACTTTTTCATACAAATCTTGATTATTCGTTTATGTCCCAAACATAAAAAATATGTTCTCTAACAAGAAAAGGGTGTAACCCCGTCATTCTGAGGTTACACCGCATTTTCTAAGATACTTCCTTATTCACCTGTGGCATTTTGAATAGCCGTTTATTTGTTTTAATCTTTACTTTTTCTTAGCGGTGGCGCATTTGCTACCTGACCACGGTAAGTGTAAGACGAAGCGGACAGCTTGGGAATACATATTGGGCGGTTGCCAACATAACGAATTGCTGAATGTCCGTGTATTTGACGAGCCGACAAAAAAATCGGTGTATATGAAGCAAACTCGCAAAGCACAGGAAAAAGGCATTTCCGTATAGTCGAAAGCGAGGATAACTATTGGGTTGAAGATTATTGGAAGGCTACCATTAAATTGTTTACATCCGATGTTTCCGCTACAATAATGTTCTTACAAAACGATTGTGACGATGAGGAACTGTATTTTCTCTCGGAAATTCCCGAGGAAATAGTTGAACAAACACAGAGCAAGGAACTTGTTTCTGTTCTTCGTTCTCGTCTTGCCAAAGTAACTCCCGAAAATTACGAACAGCAAGCATTCAAATCAAAATATATGAGAAACACAAAAATATGTTAGATTGCATTAACCAAGGATAGTTCCAAGCATACACTTGGATATTACTACGAAAATAGACCGATTGTTTTGATCTTTACCAAAGCAATCGGTTCTTTTTTCTCACATTTCTTTTAGTTTTCTTCTATTTTCCTCCACCCGTTTCCTTCCCAAGGGATAGAAAAACCCTAATACCACCGCCAGTAATATATACCCTATGGCCGGCACCAGACAGGCAAGCTGATAGATTCCTTTCGTCACCCGAGGCTCAAATGCCGTTTCTGCATGGTATCCTATAAGTGCTAGCAACGCACCGGTTACTCCGGCTGACGCCGCCTGCCCGATTTTCCGAGCAAAGGAATAGACCGAATAGATTTCCCCATCGGAACGAACGCCGCTTCGCACCTGGGTATCATCGATAACATCCGTAAGCATCGCCCAGCAAATCAATCCGAAGACCGCAAGTCCCACATAAGCCAGACCGTAGAAGGCGGTAAATATCCAAGGATTTTCGATCTGCAACAGCCACGCCACAAAGTATACCATCGCTCCGAAGAGTGCCGCCATCATACCAAGCATTTTCCGTCCAAATCGTTCTGATAATCCTACTGTAAATCCGGCACAAAGCAAGGACACCACAACACCAACTGCACCTGCCACGGACTGGGCCTGAATGTTTCGAAAATAATTTGGATACAGATAATTGAGCATTGTCTGGGAAGTCAGCTGTACCAGAAGTTGACAAACGGAAGCTAACACGATTCCGATTAATGCCCGGTTGGAAAGAAGCCCTCTTACGAGAGCGGAAAGGACAAATTTCCCTCGCTTTTGCTCTACTTTGACCCGTTCTGTGCACAAAAAATAGCAAAGCAGATAACAAAGAACTGCTCCCACAGAACATGCCACTGCTGCAAGACTAACCCGGCTTCCGGATAGAATCTGATTTCCCTCCTGATCGGTATAATACACAAATAGCGGAAGGATGACACCAATTACCATTCCGGCCAGAGTTGCTCCGATACTGCGCCAATTGGACAACTGCGCCCGATCTCTGGAATCCGCCGAAAGGGCAGATGCCATGGAACCATAGGGAATATTAATTCCTGTATAACATACACTCCCCCATAACAGATACGTCACAAACATCCAGGCAATCTTAAAGCTCATATCCATACCCGCAAACCAGTTGGCATACATCAAAACCGATGCCACCGCTACCGGCCCGCACATTCTAAGAAGCCAGGGCTTGAATTTACCAGCCTTCTTAGGACGACTACGATCCACAATCTGCCCCATAGTCACATCGGTCACTGCATCTAAGAACCGCGCTGCCATCATCATAATCCCAACGATTCCCACAGAGATTCCCATACAATCGGAATAGAATTTCTGCAGCATCATACTGGAGAAAATGAAGGTAAAATCATTTCCAAAGTCCCCAAACATATAGCCTAATTTATCTTTGATTCCAAAAGACTTCCCTGCCATCTAAGATTCCCCGTCCTCTCTAATGATTCCATGTAGTCTTTTGTTCAGCGCTAGCAATTCTTCTTTTGTCATCTTCGCTCCTACTGCTCCCATAAGGTTACACATACGCAGAACCGTAAAACCACCCAGCATTTGCGCCATTTTCTCCCCATGTTCCCCTTGGAACATAGCATTGTTCTCACTCATTTTCCGGACAATCTCTCCAATCACTTCTCGTCCTTCCGGTGTCCGCGCCACATCTTGGACTTTGTCATGGAGGGAAAATCCATTCGGAACGGTCTCAATGTCAAACCAGTTCAGCACCGTTCCCGTTTCCTGCAAACGGTAAGCCTCATGAAACACCGAAACCTTTCGAATCCGGCTCTCATCCCGGCAGGAGCCGGCTACGGCCTCCAATCTCGTTTCCCCTTTGTTCGGAACCTGAAAGACAAAGAAATGGTTGGGACAGGTCTGTTTGCCAAGAGAGATTCCATTGGCAAATAGTTCCACCGTCTCTTGATTGGAATAGACTTTTACCTGGGTCACTTCCTCTACCCGGTTCACATAGCGTTTCCCACAAATGTGTACAAACGGCTCCTTAGAAAGCCAGGCTTTGTAAGCATAGAAAGCATCTTTTTTATAGCTTCGATCAAAGGTTACAAGTCCTTTGTGATTCTGCCCGTTTTCGCCACCTTCCTGTCTGGAATCTGCACCAAAATCAAACATATTCCACACATAAGTTGCCCAGAGATAAGGCCTTGTAAAAAGTTGCTTGATAAGTTCTTCGTGATAGTAGGCTTGATACTCTTCCGTATAGTCTCCCTGCACCGGGTTGGAGCTATGCCAATCTAAAGCCTCGCATCCATACTCGCTCATGCCGATTGGAATCTTTGGAAAGGTCTCATGAAAACGATCCAGCCATGGGCCATTCATGGAAGTCTCACCGCCATACCAACCAAAATAATGATTATAAGAAACCACATCCGGAATCTGCAAATAAGGATCTTCCATATCGCACATAGATACCACTGCAACAGCCGTTTTTCGGCTTGGATCTAATTCATGACACAACTGGTTTAACTGCCGATGGGTCTCTAAAAGCCCCTCATCCGTCTTTCCCGCCATGGTAATTTCATTGGAAAGTCCCCATACTACAATGCTGGGATGATTATAATTTTGTATAATCAATTCCCGCATTTGCTGCATGGCATTTTCTTCTGCTGCTTCTACATGTTTGGAAATATACGGGATTTCTGCCCACACCACCATGCCGGCCTCATCGCATAGCTGGTAAAAATAAGGATCATGCTGATAATGAGCAAGACGAATGGTATTCGCTCCCATCTCTTTGATCAATTCCATATCTCTTTGATGATGTTCCTTTTGCAAAGCATTTCCAAGCCCTTTCCAGTCCTGATGTCTGGACACACCCCGTAACGGATAGGACTTTCCATTTAAGAAGAACCCGCTTTCTCCACGAATATCAAAACTTCTACATCCAAAACTCGTTCCTACCTGATCCAGAACTTCCTCCCCTTGCAGCAACGTCACCTCTGCCCGATAAAGGTAGGGATCCCTTCTTCCCTGCCACAAATGCACTTGTTTCAATTCCAAATCCACCTGTCTTTCCCCGGCCGTTTTGATGGATTCTGCCACCAGATTCCCTTCTTTGTCATAAATGCGATAGCGCAGTCTCTGCCCTGAATGTGGATTTTCTAAGGACATGCGAATTTTTACTTTTGCATCTTCTCCGTCTACAATAGGCGTTACGTAGATTCCGTCACTTCCTTCCTCTTGCAGCGCAAAATGGGAATGTGGCACTCCGATTAATCGCACCTCACGATAGAGTCCTCCATAGAAAGTAAAATCTGCCATCTGGGGATAAACCCCTTCCTTTTCCTCATTGCTTACAGCCAGAACAATCAGATTCTCCTCCTGCAAGGCTGGTGTCAGATGTACTCTCCACTTAGAATACCCGCCATGGTGGTATGCCAATTTCTTTCCGTTAACATAGACTTCCGCCGATGAATTGGCAGCACCAATCTCCAGATAGATCTCTTCTCCTGCCGGCAAATCCTCTCGTCTGCAAGTCTTTGCATAATAGCAAAGACCACGGTAGTAATCATTTCCTCCATCCTGCCCATCTATGGCATTCCAGGTATGTGGAAGATGTACCCAATACCAATCTTTTGGCATGGTTTTCGGAACAATCGCCGCCTCCTTGGAAAATGCCCATTTCTCATTCCATAATTTTATTTCTCTCATAATGGTATCTTCTCCTTCATACTAATATCCTTAATATGCCCAAAGATACCTATTTTATAAAATCTTCAGGAAAATAGTCGCAAAAAAATGACAACCATGTGTCTTCTTGACACACCGTTGCCATCTTTTATACTTCTACATCTTTTGAATCTGTTCCCAGATGTATTCTGCCATTTTCTCATATCCTACTTCTCCAAAGTGCAACCCATCATTCGGCTGATAGAGATGCTCATTCTCAGCCGTAAAATCCGGGCACAGGGCCGTCTCAATCAAAAGATGTCCTGTCTCCTTCGCATAGGCTCTTACAAATGCCACTGCCCGCTCTACATGCGGTGCATATCCACAATTAGAATATTCCGGATTCTCCGTGACATGAGGGGGCGTACAGAGGTAAATCTTCGCCTGTGGTGCATCAGCCTGAAGTTTCTCAATCAGCACCCGGTAAGCTTCATTGCCTGCAAGCTCCTTCTGATCGTCCATATCCCCATTGCTTCCCAGCATCACAAGTATAAGATCAGATCCTGTCACATCTACATTGCCCGCTTCATAGTAAGGCAGATAGTCGGTGGAGCGAAAACCACTCTTCCCGAAATTCCGCACCTTTGCGCCTGTTATCTTCTGAAGAAAATATGGATAGCTTTCCTTTTTCACATTTGCAATCCCGCGCTGTCCGGCAATTCCGTAATCTCCTTCTGTAAGGCTATCTCCAATGCAAGAAATAATCATAGCTTGACCTCCTACGGACTATTTTACAAGTAATGACTGTCCTGTCATCTCTTTTGGTTGTTCCATACCCATCAGTTCAATCAAAGTCGGCGCAATATCTGCCAGGCATCCACCTTCCCGCAGTTTGTAAGACGGATCTGCATTTACCAGGATAAATGGTACCGGATTGGTTGTATGTGCAGTAAACGGTTCCCCATTATCATAATCTACAAGCTGCTCTGCATTTCCGTGGTCCGCACAGATAAACATCTGTCCATCGACCTCTTTGACTGCCTCTACTGCTCTTCCTACGCATGTATCTACGGCTTCTACTGCTTTGATTGCAGCCTCTTCTACACCGGTATGTCCTACCATGTCCGGATTCGCAAAGTTGATAATAATTACATCATATTTGTCAGATTTGATTGCATCCACCAATTTGTCGCATACTTCAAAGGCACTCATCTCCGGTTTCAAATCATAGGTTGCAACCTTCGGTGATTTTACCAGGATACGATCTTCTCCGGCATTTGGCTCTTCTACGCCACCGTTGAAGAAGAAGGTTACGTGTGCATATTTTTCTGTCTCTGCAATTCTTGCCTGTTTCAAATTGTTCGCTGCTAGGAATTCCCCAAAGGTATTGGTAATCTCTGTCTTCACAAATGCCACTTTTTTGTTCTCGATGGTCACATCATATTCTGTGAAGCATACGTAGGTTGTCTTCACGCGATCTCCTCTGTCAAATCCGTCAAATGCATCATCACAGAAAGTTCTGGTAATCTCTCTTGCACGGTCCGGTCTGAAGTTAAAGAAGATAATAGAATCGTTATCCTTAATCGTAGCTACCGGCTTACCATCTTTAACGATTACTGTCGGGAGCACGAATTCATCTGTCTTGCCATCATCATAAGATGCCTGTACCGCACACGGTCCACATTCAGCAGTAAGACCTTCCCCTTTTACCATGGCATTGTAAGCGAGTTCTACACGATCCCAACGGTTATCTCGATCCATTGCATAATAACGTCCCATAACGGATGCAATCTCTCCTACGCCAATCTCTTTCATCTTATCTGCCAGTTCCTGTACGAAATCTTTACCGGATGCCGGCGGTGTGTCACGTCCATCTAAGAAACAGTGAACGTATACATTCTCTAATCCCTGCTTCTTTGCAAGCTCTAACAATCCATAAATATGGGTATTGTGGCTATGTACGCCACCATCAGATACAAGACCGAATAAATGGAGGGCACTATTATTCTCTTTTGCATTCTTACATGCTGCAAGAAGTGCTTCATTTTCAAAGAAATCCCCATCCTGAATGGACTTGGTAATCTTGGTCAAATCCTGATATACGATACGACCTGCACCCATATTCAGGTGTCCTACTTCTGAATTCCCCATCTGTCCATCCGGAAGTCCTACTGCCATTCCGCTGGCATTCCCTTTTACAAATGGACATTCTGCCATCAACTGATCCATAACCGGTGTCTTGCCTTCGCATACAGCGTTCGCTTCACATCTGTCATTCAGTCCATAGCCATCTAAAATCATTAACACGGTTGGTTTTTTACTCATGTTCTTTCTCTCCTATCTTGTGAAATAAATATCATACCTTGTACATTCTACATGATTTTGCTTTTCTTTGCAACCTCCATGTCCCTGAAATCTCTTATTTGGAACCATCTAAGAAATCAAAGGTATGCCCATCCGGTGTGTTTAAAAAATGCATCAACATATATGCACACACCACAGCAACATGTTCTTCCTTCAGGATTCGCCTTACTTCCTTGCGATCAGCCAGTACAATCTCGATCTCTTCTGTCTCTTCCTGGCCTTCTTTAGACGGCGTACCACTGGCATAGCCATACACCGTTCCGCAGGATTCATCCGTCATTCCTACCGTCATAAAGTAAGGTCTGGTATACATTTCATCTGCAGAAATCGGATCCAGGGTAAGTCCTGTCTCCTCTTTCAGTTCCCGGACCCCAGCCTCATGAAAATCTTCTCCTGGTTCCACCAAACCTGCCGGAAATTCATAGATGTAATCATCAAGAGGGACACGATATTGACGAATCAGAACAAGTTTTTCTTCCCCTGTCTCTTCGTCCCGGTAAATACTATAGATCACCACGCCATCTGCTGTATTCTCCCGGGTCTTAATCTTCAACCCTTCAATCTCTTTGGCTCTGGATGCCACATAATATTTTCCTTTTTTTCCATCGGTATCCATATCCATCTCAAACAGATTCACATACCGATTCTGGGTCAGCTGTGTAATCTTTTCTATCTTTCTCATACGATCCCTTCCTCTAATCCTCTTCCATCACAACAGTAATAATGGAATGCGCTTCCATGGTATACTCCGTATTCTGTTTTTTATGACGAAGGAGAATCGGCATCTTCTCCTCTGTTGGATTCATGATGATCGTTACGATTTTCCCGTCCGGATTCTTAAATGCTGTCACATATATGGTGTCTGCAAATTTGGTAAATCCGATTCGTCTTGCACCACGTTCTATAAATTTAGAGAAATGTCCGATGTAATAATAGGTTGGTGTATAGATTAATTTCTTCGTCTCACGATCGTAGAATACCGGAGCATAACAGCCACCGCCTGTACGATTATGAAATGGTCCTCCCTCTTCATCTAACATCATATTCCAGTCACAGGAAGCAATCATATAATGATTGAGATTTCCGCAAATTGATTTGGCATATCGTTCTGCTGTCCATATAGCATCCGCCGTATGGGATTCACAGCAAAATTCTGTACAAATATTTGGTTTCTGAAATTGCTCATGAATCAGATCCAATCCTTCAAAGTGGTCTCCTGTATACCAGTGATGACCAACTGCCCATACTTTTTCATAAGCTTCTTTATCACTTAAGATATCCGCCGCTCTTTCATAAACCCGCTCTTTATTATGATCCCATATGATGATTTTTACATCGGAAAGCCCTTCTGCTTCCAAAGTCGGTGCCAAATATTGAACAACAAAGTCTTTTTCTTCCTCTGCTGTCCACACGCAGCTTTCCCAGGTCTGTACTGCCTTCGGTTCGTTCTGCACTGTCAAAGCAGAAATCTTAATTCCCTCTTCCCGGTAAGCCTGAATATATTTCGCATAATACAATGCCCATGTCTGTTTATAAGTATCCAGCAATTTTCCACCTGCAATAGCGCTCTGGCTGGTCTTCATAAATGCCGGCGGTGACCAAGGAGACGAGAACAAAACGACCTCTTCCTGACTCGCTGCCAATGCATCCTTCAGAAATGGCAAAATATATTTCTTATCTCGTTCAATATTAAAACTTTCCAGTGTCGTATCCCCATCTTCTACATATGCATATACATCCAAAGCAAAATCGCAGGAATTGATATGGGTTCGTCCAAAATTATAGCCAAGACCCTTTTTGCGATCATAATATTTTTCAATAAATTCCTTCTTTTCCTCGTCTGAAAGCAAGGAATAATTATAGGCTGTAGATTCTGTAAATGCTCCACCAAATCCAAGAATTTCCTGATACATGATATCATCAATCAGATTCACAATCTGACCTTCTGCCTCTTCCTCATAGTTTGCATAAAGGAGATCCTTTTCTACAAAATAAGTTTGTTTATTCGGGACGGATTCGTACACTCTAACTTTCATTTCTTCCTCCTGTTATGAAGAAAAGCCATTCGAGTAATCACTCATGGTTTCTCGAATGGCTCTGTTCTTTTTTTATTATTTCCAGTTTACAATCTTACCAAAGTCTGGTTTCAATGCTGCTCCACCAACAAGTCCACCGTCGATATCCGGCTGAGCGAATAATTCCGGAGCGCTTGCTGCTGATACAGATCCACCGTACTGAATGCGGATTGCATCTGCTGTTGCTTCATCATAGATCTCAGCGATACATGCACGAATTGCTGCACATACTTCCTGTGCCTGCTCTGTTGTAGCAACTTTACCTGTTCCGATTGCCCAGATTGGCTCGTAAGCGATTACAGCTGTCTTAGCCTGCTCTGCAGTCACATCCAAGAATGCAATCTTGATCTGCTGACGAATGAAATCAATGGTAACTCCCTGTTCTCTCTGAGTCAAGGTCTCACCACAGCAAACGATTGGTGTAATTCCGTGCTCGAATGCTTTTTTCACTTTCTTATTTACAGTCTCATCTGTCTCTGCGAAGTATTCTCTTCTCTCAGAATGTCCGATGATTACATATTTTACTCCTACGTCTGTGAGCATGTTCGGAGCGATCTCTCCTGTGTAAGCGCCGCTCTCTTCGTAGTACATGTTCTCTGCACCGATGCAGATATTGCTTCCCTTTGCTGCTTCCATAGCCGGGATAATGCTGATAGCCGGTACACAGAATACTACGTCAGCATCCTCTGTAGCTACCAATGGTTTTAACTCGTTGATCAAAGCAACTGCTTCGCTTGGAGTTTTATTCATTTTCCAGTTTCCTGCAATAATCATTTTTCTTGCCATGATTTTTTTCTCCTTCAATTTGAAATTATATCTGCGCTCCCGCATAAGCGGAATCTTCGCTTTGCTTATTTATCGTTTGCTGCTGCTACACCCGGTAATTCTTTTCCTTCCAAGAATTCCAAAGATGCTCCACCACCTGTAGAGATATGTGTCATCTTATCACCATATCCAAGCTGGTTTACTGCTGCTGCAGAATCTCCACCACCGATAATCGTTACAGCATCTGTCTCAGCAAGTGCTTTTGCAACTGCCTCTGTACCTGCTGCGAAGTTCGGCATCTCGAAACATCCCATCGGTCCATTCCATACAACAGTCTTTGCTGTCTTCACAGCATCTGCAAATAATTTTGCTGTCTCCGGTCCAATATCAAGACCTTCCCAGTTATCTTCGATCTCACCGGTCGGAACAACTTTCTTGTTCGCATCATTAGAGAAATCATCTGCTACTACATTATCTACCGGAAGTAATAATTTCACGCCTTTTTCTTCTGCTTTCTTCAGCATGTTCAAAGCATATTCACAGTAATCTTCTTCCAGAAGTGATTTTCCTACATTTCCTCCCATTGCTTTTGAGAAGGTATAAGACATACCACCACCGATGATCAAAGTATCTACTTTGTCAAGCAGGTTCTCGATTACGGAAATCTTGCTGGATACTTTCGCTCCACCAAGGATTGCTACGAATGGTCTCTCCGGATTATTTACTGCATTTCCTAAGAAATCGATTTCTTTCTGCATTAAGTATCCTACTACTGCTGTATCAACATATTCCGTAACACCAACGTTAGAACAGTGTGCTCTATGAGCGGTACCAAATGCATCATTTACAAATACATCACACAGAGATGCTAATTCTTTGCTAAATGCTTCTCCGTTCTTTGTCTCTTCTGCTCTGTAACGAGTATTCTGAAGGAGTACAACATCCCCATCTTTCATAGCTGCAACTGCTGCTTTTGCATTCTCTCCTACTACGTTATCATCTGCTGCAAATGTTACTTCCTGTCCAAGTAATTCTGCAAGACGAACTGCTACCGGTGCAAGAGATAATTCCGGTTTCGGCTCTCCCTTCGGTTTTCCAAGGTGTGAGCAAAGAATTACCTTTCCACCATCTGCAATAAGTTTTTTGATTGTCGGAAGAGCAGCTACAAGTCTGTTCTCATCTGTAATCTTTCCATCCATCAACGGTACGTTAAAGTCGCATCTAACAAGGACTCTCTGACCTTTTACCTGAATGTCATCAACTGATTTTTTGTTAAGCATTTCTATAATCTCCTTTATTTTTGTTTCGGAAATCCAAAAAGATCTCCTAATATAGCAACCGACTCCACCTGCCATAGGCAGCCGCAATCGGATGTATGGCAAAACAAAAGGATCCGGTCCAATAAGACCGGACCCCATTGAATCCTAACTCTCAAACAATACTTATGCTAATTCAGAGAAGTATTTGATTGTTCTAACCATCTGGCTTGTGTAAGAGTTTTCGTTGTCATACCAAGAAACAACTTTAACTAAAGACTGTCCGTTTGGAAGAGCCATAACTTTAGTCTGAGTTGCAT
>CAYVDA010000019.1:0-28323 GCA_964450635.1 uncultured Faecalimonas sp.
CTCTTGGAATTACTTTAGTTGGTATCGCTGATACAAACTGTGATCCGGAAGAATTGGATTTCGTAATCCCAGGTAATGATGATGCAATCAGAGCTGTTAAATTGATCGTTGGTAAGATGGCAGATGCTGTTATCGAAGCAAACCAGGGTGAAGTTTATACAGAAGAAGTTTCTGAAGACGTTGTTGAAGAAGTAGCAGAAGAGACAGTATCTGAAGAAGCTTAATCATAAGATTGGAGGAATAAGGACATGGCAATTACAGCAAGCATGGTAAAAGAATTAAGAGAGATGACAGGCGCTGGAATGATGGACTGTAAGAAAGCTCTTAATGAAACAAATGGTAACATGGACGAAGCAATCGAATACCTTAGAAAAAATGGTGAAGCTAAGGCTGTTAAGAAAGCTGGAAGAATCGCTGCAGAAGGTATTGTAATGGCTGATGTAAAAGATAATACAGCAGCAATCGTTGAAGTAAACTCTGAGACAGACTTCGTTGCTAAGAATGCTGATTTCCAGGCATTTGTAACAGGTGTTGTGAATCAGGCAATGGCAACAGAGAATACAGATATGGAAGCATTCTTGGCAGAAGCTTGGAATGAAGATGCAAGCAAGACTGTAAATGATGTTTTGACTGAGAAGATTTCCGTAATCGGTGAGAAACTCAGCATCAGAAGATTCGAGAAAGTAACTGTTGAGAACGGAACTGTTGTTTCTTACATCCACGGTGGCGGAAGAATCGGTGTTGTTGTTGCTGCTGATACAGCAGTAGTGAACGATGAGATCAAAGATGCATTGAAGAATGTTGCAATGCAGGTAGCTGCTCTGAGCGCAAAATATGTAAGCCAGGCAGATGTTGATGCTGATTACATCGCACATGAGAAAGAGATCATCCTTGCTCAGATCATGAACGACCCACAGGAATCTCAGAAGCCGGAGAAAGTAATCAACGGTATGATCATGGGACGTATCAACAAACAGATGAAAGAAATCTGCTTGTTAGATCAGGTTTATGTAAGAGCAGAAGATGGAAAACAGACCGTTGCTAAATACCTTGAAGAAGTTGGTAAAGCAAACGGAACTACCATCACATTGAAGAACTTCATCCGTTTCGAGACAGGTGAAGGTCTTGAGAAAAAGAATGAAGATTTTGCAGCAGAAGTTGCAAAACAGATGGGTAACTAATCATAGTACCGATTCATACATGAATAAGGAAGGAGCAACTGCGAAAGCGGTTGCTCCTTTTTTGTAGGATGACATTCGGTGGGTGCAAGAATATCGAGAAGTTATGCTTCGAGATGTCCGTATGCTACGTCATCGAGTAAGATCGATTCGCTATGTGAAATTAATACAAAAAATATTTATAATCTTTGTAAAATTTGACTTGTAAGAGCTTAATATTTGGGATATTATAAAAATGTATGGGCTTTTTGAAAAATACCGCCCATGCAGGAAACATGTTGAAGATACAGAGGAGAAAAAGAAGATGGAAATCGTATTAACTTTAATTAAGCTTCTTGGCGGTCTTGCAATGTTCCTATATGGAATGGAAGTTATGGGCGACGGCTTGAAGCAGGGCTCCGGCAGTGCATTGAAGAATGTATTGGGTAAGTTGACACACAATGTTGTCCTTGGTATGCTTACCGGAGCATTGGTAACTGCAGTAATTCAGAGTTCCACCGCAACCATCGTTTTAACCGTTGGTTTGATCGGTGCAGGAATCTTGAACTTTAAACAGGCAGTTAGTATTGTAATGGGTGCCAACATCGGCACCACTGTAACCGCACAGATTATTCGTTTGATGGATATTGAGTCCTCAGGTGGCTCTATTTTATCCTTTTTCAAACCGGATACATTAGCACCGATTGCGTTGATTATCGGTATTATCTTAATCATGTTCGTAAAGAGCGAGATGAGCAAGAACATCGGTATGATTGCCATGGGATTTGGTGTTCTGTTCATGGGACTTTTGTCTATGACAGATGCAGTAGAACCATTGTCCCAGTCTGACGCATTTAAGAGTATTTTGACAGATTTTGCGTCCATGCCGTTGGTAGGAATCCTGGCAGGTTTGGTGCTGACCGTAATCGTACAGAGTTCTTCTGCCATGGTAGGTATCTTGCAGGCATTGTCTGTCACAGGAGCGTTAACCTTTGAATTGATCTATCCGATTATTATGGGTATCAACCTTGGTACTTGCGTAACCACCGCAATGGTATGTTCTATTGGATCTTCGAAGGATGCCAAGAGAACCGGCGTGGTACACATTATCTTTAATACCATTGGTACGGTGCTGTTTATGCTTGTGATGATACTGATTAAGCATTTTGGTGGTTTCCCGGGATTGTGGGGTGCGACAGCGAACAGTGGTGTCATTGCCAACTTCCAGACCTTGTTTAACTTGATTACAGCGGTTGTCTTGCTGCCATTTACCAATGTCTTAGTGAAGATTGCATGTACAGTCGTGAAGGATGATGAAGTGGAAGAGACCGTTTATCCGGAACTTGCAGCATTAGAGAAGAAATTGATGATTGCTCCGAAGCTTGCATTGGCTGAAGTGGAGAAAGTAGCTGTTTCTATGGCACAGCTGGCGAAGAAGAACATCAGCCTTGGCTTGGAACAGTTTAAGAAGTATGATGAAAAACGATCCGAGCAGATCGCGGAAAATGAGACACGTCTGGATCATTTTACAGACAGTGCAGACAACTATCTGATTGAGCTGTCAGGAAGCATTGAGGCGGAAAGTGATAATCGACAGAGAAGCATCTTGATGCAGTGCATTCGCGATATTGAGCGTATTGGAGACTATGCTACGAACTTTGATGAGATGGCTAAGAAATTCCATGATACAGAGTTACAGTTCTCCAAAGGAGCTTGGAAAGAGTTAGAGATTTTGAGTAATTCCATTACGGAGATTCTTCGCCTGACTGTAGAAGCTCTGCAGAATGCCAGCGAATCTACCGCACGCCGCATTGAACCGTTAGAAGAAGTCATTGACGATATGGTACTCATGCTGAAAGATCGCCATACAGCCCGGTTGTGCCATGGTGTATGTTCGATCAATGCCGGTTTGATCTATATGGACATCCTGACTTATATGGAACGTGCAGCGGATCAGTGCTCTAGCATCGCCATGTTAATGCTTGGTAAGAATAACGAGGAAATTATGAAGAATCATCATGCATACTTGCATGAACTTCATGGAACTGCGGACAAATCTTATTTGGCAGAACAGACCAATCGACGGGAACAATATTTGGTTCCTTTGTCCAATATAAAAGATTGAAAATAGACTTGCATACTTATTTAGTTGTGCTATAATCGGTTACGGGTACTGCTTTTGGTACCCGTAATCTTTTTGTTGAAAATAATAGGAGCTAGAGAGATGAAGATTATCGTTGTGGGCTGTGGAAACGTAGGAACTACGCTGGCCGAACAGCTTAGTCAGGAGAAGCATGATATTACGATTGTAGATACACGCGAGAGCGTTGTGGAGAATGTGGCGAATCTGTGCGACGTCCTTGGCGTTGTGGGGAACGGAACCAGTTTGCAGACCCTTCAAGAGGCGGGGATCGCAGAGACAGATCTTTTGATTGCAGTAACCGGCTCCGATGAGATGAATTTATTATGTTGTCTCATTGCCCGAAAGGCCGGAGGTTGCCATACCATTGCCAGAGTCAGCAATCCAATCTATAATTCTCAGGAGATTGCTTTCATCAAGGAAGAGTTAGGGCTCTCCATGGTAATCAATCCACAGCTGGCAACTGCAAAAGAGATGGGACGACAGTTGAAATTTCCGTCGGCAATCAAGGTAGATTCTTTTGCGAAGAGCCGTGCAGAATTGGTGAATTATCGGCTAGAGGAAGGGAACCCGCTGTGTAATACCAAGTTGAAAGATTTAAGTGGAAAATTCTCAGGGGAACTTTTGATTCCAATCGTTGAGCGTGGAGATGAAGTGATCATCCCGGATGGTAATTTCGAACTACGAGCCAAGGATATTATTACCATTGTAGGCAGTGAGAAACGCACGGTAGAATTTTTTAAGGCCATGGGCGTGCCGACCTCCATTGCCAAAGACGTTATGATTATCGGAGCTGGAAGAACAGCAATCTATCTTGCGAAACAGCTTATGGAAATGGGACTGAAGGTGAAGATCATCGAAAATGATGAGAAAAAATGCGATGATGTATTAGAGATTTTGCCGAAGGTCATGTTGATTCGTGGTGATGCGACAGATAAGGATTTGCTTTTGGAAGAAGGATTAGAGAGTACCGGCGTCTTTATTGCCAATACCACATTTGACGAAGAGAATGTTATGCTTTCGTTGTATGCTAAGAGCTGTTCCAAGGCGAAATTGATTACAAAGATTCATCACATATCCTATGATGATATTATTGAGAGCCTGGACCTGGGAAGCGTAGCTTATACCAAATATATCACAGCGGAAGCAATTATCAAATATGTCCGGGCGATGAAGAACTCTATTGGCAGTGAGATGGAGACCTTGTATCGGCTCAATGATAACAGAGTAGAGGCTCTGGAATTGTTGATTCGGGAGGATTCTCCGGTGGTAGGCATTCCGATTCAGGAATTGCCATTGAAGAATAATGTACTCATTGGTTGCATTTCCCGCAAAGGCAATGCCATGATTCCAAATGGACAGAGTGTCATCGAGGTAGGAGATACCATTATTCTCCTGACAACACACACCGGATTTCATGATATTAAGGATGCGCTAAAGTAGGAGGCAGGTTATGAACTTTTCAATGATTCGCTATCTTTTGGCGTGGGTACTTAGTTTTAACGGCGCATTTTTGCTATTGCCGGTCATTGTATCACTTCTATATCAGGAGAAAGTAGGATTGGTCTACTTATGTGTGGCAGCAGGATGCCTGGTGTTAGGTACGATTGGACGTTGGAAGAAACCGAAAAGTCAGGTGTTCTATTCCAAGGAAGGATTTGTCAGTGTGTCCTTAAGCTGGTTGATGCTCAGTCTTGTGGGAGCGCTGCCATTTACCCTGACAGGGGAGATTCCGTTCTATATAGATGCGGTTTTTGAGACTATTTCCGGTTTTACGACGACCGGATCTAGTATTTTGACAGACGTAGAGGCATTGTCCCATACTGCTATTTTCTGGCGTTCCTTTACCCATTGGGTGGGAGGCATGGGAGTTCTGGTCTTTATCATGGCAATCTTACCAATGTCCTGCGGTTCCAATATGCATTTGATGCGGGCAGAGAGCCCGGGACCAGTGGTTGGAAAATTGGTTCCGAAAGTAAAACGGACTGCCATGATTCTATATGGCATCTATTTGGGATTTACCATTGCAGAAGTCATTGCCCTGCTTCTTGCCGGGATGAATCTGTTTGATTCTCTGACATTGACCTTCGGAACAGTAGGTACCGGAGGATTCGGAATCTTGAATTCCGGTGCCATGACCTATAGCGTGGCGGTACAGAATATTATTACCATTTTTATGTTGCTGTGTTCGATCAACTTTGTGGTCTATTATCTGCTGCTGACGCGGAAACCGAAAGAGGCACTCTGGTATGATGAGCTTCGCTATTTCCTTGTGATCGTATTCGGTTCTGCCCTGCTGATTGCAGTGAATATTATGGATTCCGTAGGAAGCTTTGGGAAGGCATTTCAGACGTCCATCTTCCAAGTAGCTACGGTTGTCAGTACCACCGGTTATGCCACCGCAGATTTTAATCTGTGGCCGACCTTTTCCCAGATGATACTGGTTGTATTGATGTTCATGGGTGCCTGTGCAGGAAGTACGGGAGGGGGCTTTAAAGTCTCCCGTTTGATAATCTTGATTAAGGCGGCAAAGAATGAAGTGCAGTCTATTGTACATCCGAGAAGTGTCCAGAAAGTATATAGCAATGGCAAAGTCGTATCCAATGACGTGGTGAAAAAAGTGCTGGCTTATCTGGCAGCTTATGTTCTGATATTTATTGTATCCGTATTGCTGGTAAGCTTAGATGGAAAAGATATGACTACTACGGTTACAGCAGTAGTGGCGACTTTTAATAATATCGGTCCCGGGCTTGGCGAGGCAGGACCAACCGGAAACTTCAGTCATTTTAGTATCTTATCCAAAGTGGTTATGATGCTGGATATGTTGATTGGCCGATTGGAAATATTCCCGATGCTTGTGATCTTAGCGCCGGGTACATGGAAATTTGGAAAACGAAAAAAATAAAGAAATAGAAAAGAATGCACATACTTCCGGCTGAGTAGAAGTATGTGCATTGTGCTTGCACGAAGTGACAATCGGGTAGGAAAATCCTACTCGATTTTTTATTCCGTATCCGTTGCCTGCTGCTTTGTTCTTGCAAGCAGATGGGATACGGCAGGAATGGAAATGACTAGAAAGGTAAGTGCCATTTCAACTCCTAAATAGGATCCTTGATAGGCTGCAGAGTAAGCCCAAGGGTTCATACCTTCCGGGGCATAGTCTGCAAAAAACAGAACTCCGGATAGGGTGGAACAGAGGAATCGTCCTAGGACTCCTATGACATAGCCAATCTGCAAGCCGTATTTTCGCCTGGAAAAAAAGCCGGATAATCCCAAGGCACCGAAGGCCAAAGGATAATCCAAGAGCATCTGCGGAATGGATAACATGTATGGATCCACGATAAATTGGAGCATACCATAAGCGACTCCGGTAATGATACCGTAGCCTGCTCCGAACCAATATCCAATTAAGCAGATGAATAGCATAGATAATAGTGTGATGGAACCTCCCATCGGCATTTCCCACAGCTTAATATAAGACGTGACAAATGCAAGTGCAATTCCGAGAGCGGAAAAGACCAGTTTCTTCGTTGATTTGTTCATATGAAATTCTCCTTCCTTACGCCGGCATTACCCGGGTCAAGTTCTAAGGGTACTGCACACCAATTAGTGCATCTCAGCCACTAGAGCGCCCCACGAGATTTATCATAAGAGCAATTTTTAAGAATGTCAATCCCTAAAAATAAAAAAGGGCATATTGACTGGGAAACAAGGGAGTAGTATATTGGGATAAGAAAAAAGAATTGCGTGGGAGACATCAATCAAAAAACTGGCGGATAAAAGGCCGGTAGATAGTATGAGACAATCGAGTGAAGCAGAAAGGATAAAGAAACCATGAGAAAGATAAAAATAGGATTCTTGATAGGTTGCCTGGCCTTAGGAATGTTGGGCTGTAAGACAACAAAACAAGAGAGCACGATCCGGCCGGATGAAGCAAAGACGGAGACATTAGGAGAAAATGAATTTCTGGCAGAAGTGAAAGAAGTGCAGGAAGAATATGTGATGGTTCAGGCATTGGAAGGGCATATTCAGAATCAGGAAGTACAGGTGTGGACCGGGATGCTAGAAGAGATGCCGAAATTGCAGGAGGGGGACCGGGTAAGGGTTATAGACCGGGGACAGATGACCATGTCCATCCCGCCGCAAGTAAGTGCCGTGAAGCTTATCAAAGTAAAGTAAGAAAAGACGAAAAAAACAGAATATAGATCAAGGGAAAAAGGATGCCAAAAATCAAAGAAATCGGGAGTTTTTTGTTGCCAGAACCAGTGGAAATGTGGTAGCATAGTGAGTAGGATTGGCATTCTTTTTGATTATGCCAAAATGGAACGGATGAAGGAGAAAAACAGATGTACGATATTACAGCTTTAGGAGAAATTTTAATTGATTTTACATGGCAGGGATTAAATGAGGATGGACAGGCATTGTTTGCGCAGAACCCGGGTGGAGCACCGGCCAATGTGTTGGTAGCTGCGAGAAAATTGGGAGATCAGACCGCATTTATCGGAAAAGTAGGAAATGATATGCATGGCTTGTTTTTGAAAGAGGTATTGGAACAACAGGACATTGCAACGGATAATGTAATCGTGGATGACAACTATTTTACAACATTGGCATTTGTCAGCCACACACCGGATGGAGAGAGAACCTTCTCTTTTGCAAGAAAACCGGGAGCAGATACCCAGTTAGAAGAGGGAGAATTGAAGATGGAGATTGTAGAACATACGCATATTTTCCATGTAGGTTCCTTGTCTTTGACCGCTGAGCCGGCACGTTCGACGACGTTTAGTGCCATCAAGGCAGCAAAAGCGGCAGGAAGCATCATTTCTTATGATCCGAACTATCGTGGTTCCCTGTGGCCGAGCAAGGAAGTGGCTATGGAGCATATGCGTAGCTTGATCCCGTATGCGGATGTCATGAAGATTTCAGATGAAGAGACCGGTTTGCTGACCGGAATTGAGGACGTAGAAGGAGCTGCAAAAGCACTCTACGACCAGGGTGTGAAGGTTGCCGTGGTAACTATTGGAAAAGACGGTGCCTATGTATATAGCAAAGACGGTGGACAAGTGGTGCCGGGATTTGTCAGCAAAGTGGCGGACACCAATGGTGCCGGAGATTCCTTCTGGGGCGGATTCTTGCATAAATTAAAGGAATCCGGAAAGAGACCGGAAGAGCTGACGAAGGAAGAGTTATATACATTTGCCAGATTCGGCAATGCAGTGGCAAGCCTTTGTGTGGAGAAGAAAGGTGCCATTCCGGCAATGCCGACATTGCAGCAGGTACAAGAGCGACTGGCAAGATAGTTTGCAGACTTTAACGGAGGCGAGGGAATGCGTTATCTATTTCCACATTATTTTGATAAATTTCGTTGCGTAGCAGCAGAATGTAAGGATACTTGCTGTGCCGGATGGGCGATTATGATTGACGAAGAATCCATGGAACGCTACCGGGATATGAAAGGAGAATTCGGCAAACAGGTGCAGGCGTCCATCAATTGGGAGGAAGGGAGTTTCCACCAATGCAGAGGACGATGCGCATTTCTGATGGATGACGACTTGTGCGAGATGCATTTGGTTGCAGGAGAAGAGATGTTATGTGACACCTGTAAGAATTATCCGAGACATATGGAAGAGTACGAAGGCTTGCGGGAAGGTAGTTTGTCGCTATCCTGCCCGGAGGCTGCGAAGATGATCTTAGGTTGTATGGAACCGGTGCGTTTCGTTTCTCTGGAAGATGAGGAGGAAGAGGAAGAATATGAGGATTTCGATTTTCTCCTCTTTACCAAATTGATGGATGCCAGGGATGCGATCGTGGCTCTTTTGCAGAACCGGAAAGTGGATCTTACCTGGCGAATAGTGATGGCACTGGATATTGCTGAAGAGATTCAAAAGGCAGTATCCGAAGGACAGTTCTATCAGATTGATGAACTTCTCTTGGAACTAAGACAGGACAATGGCTATCTCGTCTATCAGAAGAAATATGCGAAAGAAAAAATGGGCGATCATGCCTATTACAGCACGCTACGTAAATATGTGCGCATTTTTAAAAAATTGGAAGTGCTGAAGGAAGACTGGCCGGACTATGTAAAACGGGCTGAATGGGCCCTCTTTGGGGAAGGGCAGGATGCTTATGAGAGACGGTGGAAGAATTTTCACCAGATGATTGAAGTGGATAATTACGAAAGCTGGTCCGTTTGCATGGAACAGCTCATGGTATATTTTGTATTTGTCTATTTCTGCGGCAGTGTCTATGATGAGCAGGTGCTTTCGAAGATGCAGCTGGCTGTAGTGAGCACTTTGATTATTCGAGAATTGATTTTTGCCCTTTGGATTCAGAATGGGGAAGAATTAAGTTTTGATGATATTGTGGATGTGGCACACCGGTATTCCCGGGAGGTGGAGCATTCCGACCTCAACCTTCTTCGGATGGAGAAAGTATTAACCCAAGATAAGATATTCTCTGTGAAACAGATGGCAGAGATTCTATTGCACGACAGAGATGTGGAGGATGCGTTTTGAGTTTAGTAGAATTATTGATTATAGCAGTAGGCCTTTCTATGGATGCTTTTGCGGTGTCCATCTGTAAAGGCTTGGCAATGAAGAAATGTACAGTAAAAAAAGCCGGCATTGTGGGATTGTATTTTGGTATATTCCAGGCAGGAATGCCATTGCTTGGCTATGTACTTGGCATACAGTTTAAAAATCTGATTACCAATATTGATCATTGGATTACCTTTGTATTACTTGGATTTATCGGACTGAATATGATTCGGGAAGCATTGTCTGAGGAAGATCCGGAAGAGAGTGACTCCCTACAGGTAAAAGAGATGTTGGCTTTGGCTGTGGCAACTAGTATCGATGCCTTGGCGGTAGGCGTAACATTTGCTTTCCTGGATGTAGCCATTGTACCGGCAGTCAGCTTTATCGGAATCATTACCTTTATCATCTGCGTCATTGGCGTAAAGATTGGAAATGTATTTGGTTCCCGTTACAGATCTAAGGCAGAATTTGCCGGCGGATTGATTCTGATCCTGATGGGAATTAAGATTTTGTTGGAACATTTAGGAATATTTGGATAAGAAAAAGAGGATGAAAAGATGAAATGGAATAAGTTTCGTTTACAGACAACGACAGAAAGTGAAGATCTAGTCAGCAGTATGTTGATGGATCTGGGAATTCAGGGGATTGAGATCGAAGATAAGATCCCTTTGAGCCAGTTAGAAAAAGAGCAGATGTTTGTGGATATTCTGCCGGAGATGGAGGCAGATGATGGCGTGGCTTATATCAGCTTCTACTTAGAAGAAGAGGATGATAAAGAGCAGATGCTCTCTATGGTACGATCTGAGCTAGAAGAGATGAAAGCCTATGCCAACGTAGGTGCTTGCGTCATTGAAGAGTCTCAGACAGAAGATGTGGATTGGGTGAATAATTGGAAACAGTTTTTCCATCAGTTCTATGTAGATGACATCTTAATCATTCCTTCCTGGGAGGAAGTAAAGCCGGAGGATTCGGATAAGATGATTATCCATATCGATCCGGGAACCGCGTTTGGAACCGGCATGCATGAGACAACCCAGCTGTGCATCCGTCAGTTGCGGAAGTTTGTCAATGAGGAGACAGAGATTCTGGATGTGGGATGTGGAAGCGGTATCTTAGGAATGCTTGCACTGAAATTTGGCGCAGCTCATTCGGTGGGAACCGATTTGGACCCATGTGCCATCGATGCGACCCATGAGAATATGGAAGTGAATGGAGTAAGCCGTGACCGTTATGAAGTCATGATTGGTAATATCATCGATGACAAAGAGATTCAAGACCGGGTCGGATATGAGAAATATGACATTGTAGTTGCGAATATTTTAGCAGATGTTTTGGTGCCGTTAACACCGGTCATCTGCCATCAGATGAAACAGGGTGGTATCTATATCACCAGTGGAATTATTGAAGAGAAAGAACAGACGGTAGTAGCTGCTGTAGAGGCAGCCGGTTTGGAAGTCTTAGAAGTAACCCATCAGGGTGAATGGTGTAGCGTCACAGCGAGAAAGAATTAGGAGAAGACCATGTATCATTTTTTTGTAACACCGGATCAGGTGTGTGAAGATACGATTACCATAGAAGGCTCGGATGTCAATCATATTCGCAATGTGTTGCGGATGAAGATAGGTGAGCAGCTGGAAATCAGTGATGGAAACAATCGAAGATACCTTTGCGAGATTGCATCTATGGAGAAAGATTGTATTATGCTTCATCTGTTAGAAGAAGTGGAGCAGGATACAGAATTATCCTCCCGGATTTATCTGTTCCAAGGTCTGCCAAAGGGCGATAAGATGGAATGGATTGTGCAAAAAGCAGTGGAACTTGGCGCCTATGAGATGATTCCGGTGGCGACCAAACGAGCGGTTGTGAAGTTGGATGAGAAAAAAGCAGCCAAAAAAGTGGAACGCTGGAATAGCATTGCCGAGGGCGGAGCCAAACAGTCTGGCAGAAGTCGCATCCCGAAAGTGGGGCCGGTGATGAGTTTCAAAGAGGCAGTGGCTTATGGGAAACAATTGGACGTGCTTCTGATTCCATACGAATTGGCGGAAGGCATGGAAGAGACCAAGGCACTGATTAAGCAGATTCAACCGGGCCAATCCGTAGGGATTTTCATCGGACCGGAGGGCGGCTTTGAGCAGGAGGAAGTAACTTATGCCATGGAGCATGGCGCTCATGCCATTACCCTAGGAAGACGAATCCTGCGGACAGAGACGGCGGCCTTAACATCCCTTTCCATTTTGATGTATCATTTGGAAAATGGGTAACATATTGTAGATAATAAAAGGAAGCAAGGAAAATATCATGGAAGTATATTTGGATAACTCCGCCACAACCCGATGTTATGACAGCGTCAGGGAACTTGTAGGCAGAGTCATGTGTGAAGATTACGGGAATCCCTCCTCTATGCATAAAAAAGGGGTGGATGCCGAGAAATATTTGAAAACCTCCAGAGAAATCTTTGGAAAGCTTCTGAAGGTACAGGAAAAAGAGATCTTTTTCACTTCGGGAGGAACGGAGAGCGATAATCTGGCAGTAATTGGTTGCGCAAGAGCCAACTGTCGTGCCGGGAAACATCTGATTACTTCTTCCATCGAGCATCCGGCCATCTTGAATGCCATGCGCTATTTGGAAGAGGAGGAAGGATTTCGAGTGACCTACCTTCCGGTGGACAAGGAAGGAAGAGTAGACTTAGAAGCTCTAAAAGCAGCCTTGTGCGAGGAGACCATATTGGTATCCATTATGCATGTGAATAATGAAGTAGGTTCTGTCCAGCCTTTGGAGGAAGCAAGCAAGATCATCAAATCCTACAATCCGCGGATTCTCTTTCATGTGGACGCGGTGCAAGGATTTGGCAAATATCGGATCTATCCGAAACGAATGGGAATCGATCTGCTATCCATCAGTGGGCATAAGATTCATGGGCCAAAAGGCATTGGTGTTCTCTATATCAATGAAAAAGTAAAGATCAAACCATTGCTTCACGGTGGTGGCCAGCAGAAGAATCTTCGCTCCGGCACGGATAATGTTCCGGGAGTGGCCGGAATCGGGCAGGCGGCAAAAGAGATCTATACCGGATTTGAAGGGAAGATTCAAGCTATGCGGGAGCGAAAAGAATATTTCGTGGAAGAAGTAACGAAGATCGAACAGACGACCATTCATGGCAGATGGGATGATAAAAGCGCCCCGCATATTATAAGTGTAGGCTTTGCCGGTATTCGAAGCGAAGTTCTACTTCATGCACTGGAAGACAAAGGAATCTATGTCTCTTCCGGTTCCGCATGTGCGTCCAACCATCCGGCTATTAGCGGTGTGCTAAAAGGCATTGGAGCAGAGCATGCCTATCTGGATGCCACCTTACGATTTAGCTTTTCTGAATTTACGACGAAGGAAGAGTTGGATTATACACTGGAAGTATTGAGACAGATTGTACCGATGCTTCGCCGATATACAAGAAGATAGAAAGATGAGGAAGAAGAAATGACATTTCATGCATTTTTAATCAAATATGGAGAAATTGGAATCAAAGGGAAGAACCGTTATATGTTCGAAGATGCGCTTATTCGCCAGATGCGCTATGCCCTTAGCCCGGTGGATGGAGAATTCCGCATTCACAAGTCCCAGGGACGAATCTATGTAGAATGTGAAGGAGAATATGATTATGAAGAGACCGTAGCGGCACTTCAGACCGTATTTGGAATCGTAGGCATCTGTCCGGTGGTTCATGTGGAAGACGAAGGATTTGACCGCCTCAAAGAAGTGGTTGTCGATTATATGGATCAGATGTATCCGGATAAGAATACTACCTTCAAAGTGGAAGCCCGCCGTGGAAAGAAAAGCTATCCAAAACAGTCCATGGAAATCAATTGCGAGCTTGGCGAAGCAATCTTAGATGCATTTCCGGAGATCCGTGTGGATGTACACAAGCCGGCAATCAAGCTCAATGTAGAAGTGCGGGAACAGATCTATATCTATTCTGAGATTATTCCGGGACCGGGTGGAATGCCGGTAGGAACCAATGGAAAAGCCATGTTGCTTTTATCCGGCGGAATTGATAGCCCGGTAGCCGGATATATGATTGCCAAACGAGGCGTTGCCTTGGAAGCGACTTATTTCCATGCGCCACCGTATACCAGCGAACGTGCCAAACAGAAGGTAATCGATTTGGCTAAATTAGTAGCAAAATACGCAGGACCGATTAAGTTAAACATTGTAAATTTCACAGATATTCAATTGGCTATTTATGAAAAATGTCCACATGATGAATTGACCATTATTATGCGTCGCTACATGATGAAGATTGCAGAATATTTTGCAAAAGAAAGCGGATGCTTAGGATTGATTACAGGAGAGAGTATCGGACAAGTGGCAAGTCAGACCATGCAGAGCCTGGCAGCAACCAACGATGTCTGCACCTTGCCGGTTTATCGTCCGGTGATTGGATTTGACAAACAGGAAATCGTTGCCATTGCAGAGAAGATCAATACCTTCGAGACATCGATTCTGCCATTTGAGGATTGTTGTACGATCTTTGTTGCGAAACATCCGGTAACGAAACCGAACATTGGCGTGATTCGTCGCTCAGAAGAAAAATTACAGGATAACATTGATACCTTATTTGAAGAAGCGATCAAAACGACAGAGACCATTGTGGTGGAACCATAAAAAAGCCTATGGAAAAAGCCCCATGTATATGGGGCTTTGGCTTTGTGATTCTATTCTATACTAAGTATTTATCGAGTGTATCCATAATGGCATTCAGCTCATCGCCATCTGCATGGATGTTTAATGCGATTGCTTTTGATAAATCCAAACTGAAGATTCCCATGATTGATTTTGCGTCGATTACGTATCTTCCGGATACTAAATCAAAGTCAGCTGAAAATTTGCTGATATCATTTACAAATGATTTTACTTTGTCGATGGTGTCTAATTTAATGTCTACTGTTTTCATTGGAATTTCCTCCTATATTTCCTATATTTGTCATCATCTTATGATGAAATGGAGAAAAAGTCAATGAACAATTTGAACAAAGAAAGGAAAAAATAAAATGAAAAAAGCGGCACTTCATAACTTGGGTTGCAAAGTGAATGCCTATGAGACCGAGGCTATGCAGGAATTATTGGAAGAAAATGGATATGAGATTGTTCCTTTTCATGAAAAGGCAGATGTCTATATTATCAATACCTGCACGGTAACCAATATGGCAGATCGCAAATCCAGACAGATGTTGCACCGGGCCAGAAAACAGAATCCGGAGGCTTTGATTGTAGCGGCAGGATGCTATGTTCAGGCGCAGGAGAATATTGATAGATCGGTGGAAGACATCGATATTATTATCGGAAATAATAAGAAACATGAATTGATCGAACTTCTTCAAAAACAGGAAGAAGAAAAATGTGCCCAGAAGGCAGTCATCGACATCAATCATACCAAGGAATATGAACCGATGCATCTGACCCGGACAGGGGAGCATACCCGGGCTTATATCAAAGTGCAGGATGGCTGCAATCAATTCTGCACCTATTGTATCATTCCTTTTGCAAGAGGAAGAGTGCGAAGCCGCAGCAAGGATGAGGTGCTTGCGGAAGTGGAGACCCTGGCAAAGAAAGGCTACAAAGAAGTGGTGCTGACCGGGATCCATTTGAGCTCCTATGGGGTAGATTTGGAGGGCGAAGATCTCCTATCCCTGATTTTGGCTGTCCATGAGATCGAGGGAATTACCCGGATTCGTTTGGGCTCCTTAGAGCCGCGAATCATCACGGATGAATTTGCCAAAACCCTGGCGTCTCTGCCAAAGATCTGTCCGCATTTTCATCTGTCCCTTCAGAGCGGATGCGATGAGACGTTAAAACGGATGAATCGTCGTTATAGCGCGAAAGAATATGAAGAGAAATGTCAGCTTCTGCGGACCTATTTTGACAATCCGGCGTTGACAACAGATGTGATTGTAGGTTTCCCGGGGGAGACAGAGGAAGAATTTGAAGCTTCCAAGGCCTTTGTGGAAGGAATTCATTTCTACGAGACCCATATTTTTAAATATTCCAAACGGGAAGGAACCAAAGCGGCAGTGATGGAGAATCAGGTACCGGAAGAGGTGAAAACCTTGCGTAGCAATGAGATGCTTGCACTGGATGAACGAAGACGAAACGCATACGAAGAGAGCTGGATGGGCAAGGAAGCAGAAGTTCTGATTGAAGAACCGATCGAGATAGATGGTAAGGTATGGCAGGTGGGTCATACCAGAGAATATATCAAAGTTGCCCTGGAGAATTCAGAGGATTTACAGAATCAGGAAAGATGTGTGAGAATCGGACAAGATTGTCAAATCATGCGTTGAATTTTCGCACCATTTATATTACAATGATAGTTGAGAAATTGGGAAAAGGACGTGGAACAATGAGCAGATTAAGTAACACACAATTTTTTCAAGTAGGGAACGGAACACAAATTCAGGCAAAAGATATTCTGGAAATTGTGTATCAGGCTCTGCGTGAAAAAGGGTATGACCCTGTCAGCCAGATTGTTGGCTATATTATGTCAGGAGACCCGACCTATATTACGAGTCATAATGGGGCGAGAAGTCTGATTATGAAGATGGAACGTGACGAATTAGTAGAAGAGATGCTAAAGGCGTATATTCAGCATCACGATTGGGAATAATTGGTCATGAGGATTATGGGATTGGATTATGGATCGAAGACCGTGGGTGTGGCAATCAGTGATGCCTTGAAACTGACGGCCCAGGGGATCGAGACCATACACCGAAAAGAAGAGAACAAATTACGTCAGACATTGGCAAGGATTGAGGCCTTAGCCAAAGAGTACGAAGTCGAAGAGATTGTAATCGGTTTACCGAAGAATATGAATAATACAATTGGAGAACGTGCGGAAAAATCATTGGAATTAAAAGAGAAACTGGAACGGCGTACAGGACTTCCTGTGGTCATGTGGGACGAGCGTCTGACCACGATCATGGCGAACCAAGTATTGATGGAGAGTCAGGTGAGACGAGAGGACCGCAAACAGTATGTGGACAAGATTGCTGCTACAATTATTTTGCAGGGCTATCTGGATCACATACGGATGGAACAAATGGAATCGTGAGGATAATTTTTTATGGAGAAGATAATATTTCAGCTTGAAGATAATACAGAAGTTGCATTCTATGTATTAGAACAGACAAAAGTAAACGGCAATACATACATTCTGGTAACGGATTCGGATGATGATGATGCAGAGTGCCTGATTTTGAAGGATACCAGCGCACAGGAAGATGTAGAAAGCCTGTATGAAATTGTGGAAGATGACGTAGAACTGACGGCCGTACTCAAAGTGTTTGAAGAACTATTGGAAGATGTGGAGGTAATCATTTGAGAAAAAATAGCAGTTCAAAATTAAAGATCATTCCATTGGGTGGTTTGGAACAGATTGGAATGAACATTACCGCATTTGAATACGAGGACAGTATTGTTGTCGTAGACTGCGGATTGGCATTTCCGGAAGATGATATGCTGGGAATTGACCTGGTTATTCCGGATGTCACATATTTAAAAGATAATATTAGTAAAGTGAAGGGATTTGTGATTACCCATGGTCACGAAGACCATATCGGGGCATTGGCCTATGTGTTGAAAGATATCAACCTGCCGGTCTATGCGACCAAACTTACCATGGGCATTATTGAGAATAAATTAAAGGAACACAATCTGCTCCGTTCGACCAGAAGAAAAGTCGTTCGTTATGGCCAGTCCATTAACTTAGGTCAGTTCCGGATTGAATTTATTCGTACAAATCATAGTATTCAGGATGCATCGGCCCTTGCCATCTACTCCCCGGCGGGAATCGTGGTTCATACCGGTGACTTCAAGGTGGATTACACACCGGTATATGGAGATGCCATTGATCTGCAGCGTTTTGCGGAGATTGGAAAGAAAGGCGTTCTGGCTATGATGTCAGATAGTACCAATGCAGAGCGAAAAGGATTTACCATGTCTGAGCGTACGGTAGGTAGCACCATCGACCAGATTTTCTCGGAACATCGCAGTTCCCGGATTATTATGGCGACCTTTGCTTCCAACGTAGACCGTGTGCAACAGATTATCAATACCGCATATAAGTATGATCGAAAAGTAGTAGTCGAAGGAAGAAGTATGGTTAATATCATTAGCACCGCTTCAGAACTTGGTTACCTGAATATTCCGGATCGTACCTTGATTGAGATTGACGAGCTTCGGAACTATCCGCCGGAGAAGACGGTCTTAATTACAACCGGAAGCCAGGGTGAGTCGATGGCAGCACTCTCCCGTATGGCAGCGGATATTCACAAGAAAGTAACTATTATGCCGGGAGACACGGTCGTATTTAGTTCGAGTCCGATTCCGGGAAATGAAAAGGCAGTTTCCCGCGTGATCAACGAATTGTCAGAGAAAGGCGCAGACGTGATTTTCCAGGATGTACACGTATCCGGACATGCCTGCCAGGAAGAATTAAAACTGATTTACTCCCTGCTGAAACCAAAATATGCCATTCCGGTTCACGGAGAATTTCGCCATTTGAAAGCCAATGCAGGCATTGCGATGTCCCTTGGCATTCCGAAAGAGAATATTTTCATTATGCATTCCGGAGATGTATTGGAATTAGATGAAGAGAAGGCAGCCATTGTAGATCGCGTACAGACAGGCGGCATCTTGGTAGATGGTCTCGGTGTAGGAGATGTAGGAAATATCGTTCTGCGAGACAGACAGCATCTGGCAGAAGATGGAATCATGGTAGTGGTTCTGACCTTAGAAGCGAGAACCAATCGCCTTCTTGCAGGACCGGATATTGTATCCCGTGGATTTGTCTATGTTCGAGAGTCGGAGGATCTGATGGAAGAGGCAAGACAGGTCTTATCCGATGCAGTGGAGAGATGCTTATCAGGAAGACATGTTGACTGGAGCAAGATCAAATTAGTGATCCGTGATACCATGAATGAATTCATCTGGAAGAAGACGAAGAGAAGACCGATGATTCTGCCGATTATCATGGATGTAGATGTATAAGAGGAAGAAGATGATTGTAGAAGAACGTATGGTATCTTTCATGCATTCTCTGGAGACGGAGAACAGTGCGTTGTTGGAGACCATTGAACAGGAAGCATTGGATAGTTATGTGCCGATTATCAGAAAAGAGATGCAGAGCTTTTTGAAAGTACTGCTCTCCATGACCAAACCAATGAAGATTCTGGAAGTGGGAACGGCAGTGGGATTTTCTGCTCTTTTGATGAGCGAGTATGCCCCGGAAGGCTGTCAGATCACCACCATAGAAAAATATGAAAAACGAATTCCTATTGCCCGGGAGAATTTCAAAAGGGCAGGGAAAGAAACTAGCATTACCCTTCTGGAAGGGGATGCGCTGGAAGTGATGAAAGGGCTGAAAGACACCTATGATTTTATCTTCATGGATGCAGCCAAAGCGCAGTATATTGCCTATCTTCCGGAAGTAATGCGACTTTTGAAAAAAGATGGTGTATTGGTATCCGATAATGTTCTTCAGGATGGGGATATTATGGAATCCCGTTTCGCAGTAGAACGGAGGAATCGAACCATTCACAGCCGTATGCGGGAATATCTCTATACCCTAAAACACCATCCACAATTGCTGACATCCATTATCCCGTTGGGAGATGGAGTGGCATTAAGTACAAAAATAAGTGAGGAATAAGAACATGGCGAGACATCCAGAATTACTGATTCCGGCTAGTAGCTTGGAAGTGCTAAAGACCGCTGTTATCTTTGGAGCAGATGCCGTTTATATTGGAGGGGAGGCCTTTGGCCTTCGTGCAAAAGCCAAGAATTTCTCTATGGAAGAGATGAAAGAGGGAATAGCATTTGCCCATGAGCGAGATGTAAAAGTCTACGTAACGGCTAATATTTTAGCACACAATCAGGATTTAGAAGGGGTACGAACCTATTTTGAAGAATTACGCGAGATAAAGCCGGATGGCCTTATTATTGCAGATCCGGCGATTTTCGAGATTGCCGGGGAAGTGTGTCCGGAGATTGAGCGACACATTAGTACCCAGGCCAACAATACCAACTATGGAACCTTCCGGTTCTGGCATAAACAAGGAGCAACCCGTGTGGTAACAGCAAGGGAATTGTCTTTGGCAGAGATCAAAGAGATTCGAGCGAACATCCCGGAGGATATGGAGATTGAGACCTTTGTCCACGGAGCAATGTGTATCTCCTATTCCGGTCGATGCCTTTTGAGTAATTACCTGGTGGGAAGAGACGCGAACCAAGGTGCCTGTACCCATCCGTGTCGATGGAAATATTCCATCGTAGAGGAGACAAGACCGGGTGAGTATATGCCGGTATTTGAGAATGAGCGGGGAACCTATATTTTCAACTCCAAGGATTTGTGTATGATTGAACATATACCGGAATTGATTGATGCAGGTGTGGACAGCTTGAAGATTGAAGGGCGTATGAAGACGGCCTTGTATGTGGCGACGGTAGCAAGAACCTATCGAAAAGCCATTGATGATTATCAGAAAGATCCGGAATTATACCGGAAGAATATGCCATGGTATCTGGATCAGATTTCCAATTGTACCTACCGGCAGTTCACTATCGGTTTCTTCTTTGGAAAGCCGAATGAAGAAAGTCAGATCTATGACAGTAATACCTATGTGCGGGAATATACCTACCTGGGAATTATTGGAGAAGAGAAGGATGGCATGTACCGGATTGAACAACGGAACAAATTCTCTGTGGGGGAGACCATTGAGGTCATGAAGCCAAATGGAGAGAATGTTCAGGTGACAGTCAAAGGAATCCAGGCAGAAGATGGCACACCGATGGAGAGTGCGCCACATCCAAAACAGGTTCTATATGTGGACTTGGGAATCAAAGTAGATACCTATGATATATTAAGAAGAGCCGAATAAGCAGACTGCGGAGAGATTAAAAAAATCTCCGCAGTTTTTCTATTGCACTTTTTTCAATACGGGAAACGTAGGAGCGGGAGATGCCAAGGTGGGCGGCGATTTCTCGTTGGGTATATTCTTCCTGGTGATAGAGTCCATAACGCATTTTTAAGACCAATCGTTCCCGGGGTGAGAGCTCCGTTTCTACCTTTTCGTAGAGGGTTTTGATGTCTTCTTTTAGGGCAATCCGATCCTGAATCCCTTTTTCTGAGGTTTCGATAATATCATATAATTGGATCTTGTTTCCTTCTTTATCTGTGCCGATGGGTTCGTATAGGGAGACTTCCCGGGACAGCTTTTTGCGATTTCGAAGCAGCATCAAAATCTCATTTTCAATACACCGGGCGGCATAGGTACCAAGGCGATTGTTCTTCTCCGGATTAAATGTCATGACCGCCTTCATCAGCCCGATGGTGCCGATGGAGATTAAGTCCTCCATGTCTTCTCCCAAATGTTGGTATTTCTTCATAATATGAGCAACTAGGCGAAGATTTCTCTCAATCAGAATGTGTTTCGCTTCAAGGTCTCCTTCCATATATCTTTGCAGATAATATGCTTCCTCGTCAGCAGTCAGGGGTGGGGGAAATGTATGCAAGAAAAGCACCTCTTAGCGGATTTACCATTAGTTTATGACAGGACAAAATCATTGTTGACAGTTTCCGACTTGTCTTTTTTAGGCAATCTTTTCAGAGAAATGCTATTGACAGATTTTGGGAAATGTGAAAAAATGTTCATACTATCTTTTGTAGGAACCAAGTGTTCTATTTATCATCCATAGGCGAATCAGCCACATGTTTTCCCTTTTGAGAGGAGATGTGTATATTTGGTATGTAATATATTATCTGCGACGCTGACAGGGTTGGCGGCGGAGTTTGTAAATGTGGAAGCAGATGTGGGAAATGGTCTGCCTGTTTTTCATATGGTAGGCTATCTGTCTGCAGAAGTAAAGGAAGCAGGGGATCGGGTAAAAAGTGCCATTCGTAATACGGGCTTCGAGTTTCCACCCAAACGGATTGTGGTCAATCTGGCGCCGGCAGATGTGAGGAAGCGGGGCACCGGATTCGATGTTCCCATTGCGGTTGCCATATTGACAGCACTCTGTCAGATACCGAAGGTGGAAAAAGAGAAAATGCTGTTCATAGGAGAATTGGGCTTAGATGGAAGTATTAAAGGCGTGCCGGGAATTCTTCCTATTGTAATGGAAGCAAAGAAGCAGGGAATTCAGACCTGTGTGCTGCCGGAAGGGAATCTGGCAGAAGGATTGTTGGTAGAAGGAATTGAGATGGTAGGATTCTCACATTTGCAGGAACTGTGTCAATGGATCTGCCATGGCTGCCAGGCCAGACAGTACCCTGTATCTACAAAAGAAAAGAGCCAGCGAAAAACAGAATTAGATTATAAAGAAGTAAAAGGGCAGAAGCTCCTTCGACGTGCGGTGGAGATTGCAGTGGCGGGAGAGCACAACCTGCTTATGATCGGGCCGCCGGGGGTAGGAAAGACCATGATAGCCAAACGGATTCCTACGATTCTGCCGCCACTTACGAAAGAAGAAAGTATGGAATTAACGATGCTGTATAGTATTGCCGGTGAACTGGATGAGGACCAGCCTCTGATCACAAGTCGTCCCTACCGGGAAGTGCACCATTCGGTGACTCGGGCAGGATTGCTAGGGGGAGGCGCAGTGCCAAAACCCGGAGAAATCAGCCTGGCAGACTATGGCATTTTATTCTTGGATGAATTGGCAGAATTTCCCCGGCAACTTCTGGAAAACCTGCGTCAGCCGATTGAAAATGAATCCGTACGCATGATGCGAGGCGGACGGGAGTACCGGTTTCCGGCGAAGTTTCTTCTGGTGGCGGCCATGAACCCCTGCCCTTGTGGCAACTATCCGGACCGCAATCGCTGCCGCTGTACGGAAAACCAGATACGTCATTATCATGGGAAGATTAGTCAGCCACTTTTGGATCGATTTGATCTATGCGTGGAGGCAGAGCGGATTCCTTATGAGCAGCTGACCAATCAGCAGGAAGAAGAAGGGTCGGAAGCCATTCGCAAACGAGTAGTGGCGGCACGAAAACGGCAGAAAGAGCGGTATGTGAAGGAGTCGTTTGTCACCAATGCCAGAATGGGAACCAAAGACGTAGAGCGATTCTGCTCTCTGGGAAAAGAAGAGGAAGCGTTGATGAGCCTGGGATTCCAAAAATGGAATCTGACGGCAAGGACCTATCATAAAACCTTGAAAGTGGCTCGCACCATCGCAGATTTGGAAGGCAGTGAGAAGATCTGCCGGGAACATTTGGCAGAAGCCTTTGCCTATCGCTTGCCGGATCACCATTTCCAAGGGGGTGACGCCTATGCAATATAGAATGTTAGAAGCAGATCATCCCCTCTATCCCAAACGCCTCAAACCACTAAAAGGAGCGCCGAAGAAACTATATGTGGCCGGGAAAATGCCGGCAGAGGATCGGTTAACAGTGGCAATCGTAGGAGCAAGAGAATGCAGCCAGTATGGAAGAAGTATGGCAAAGGAATTGGGAAAAGCGCTGGCTCTTTGCAAAGTACAGGTGATTAGCGGTATGGCAAGAGGCATCGACGGAGCGGCCCAAATGGGAGCCTTAGAAGCCGGGGGAGAGAGTTTTGCAGTCCTTGGCTGTGGAGTGGATGTCTGTTATCCAAGAGAACATCGAAAATTATATGAGAAACTTTTGGAAAGAGGAGGAATCCTGACAGAGCAGCCACCGGGAATGCAGCCTCTTCCACAATTTTTTCCGGCCAGGAATCGGATCATCAGTGGTCTGTCGGATGTGGTTGTGGTGATCGAGGCCAAAGAAAAGAGCGGCTCCTTAATCACGGCAGACCAGGCTCTTGAGCAGGGGAAGGACGTCTATGCCTTGCCGGGGCCGGTAAATAGCAACTTAAGCCGCGGGTGCAATCAGCTTCTAAAACAAGGCGCCGGTGTGATTGTTTCAGTGGAAGATTTCTTAGAAGAATTGCAAATTTCCTGTTTGGAAAAAATAGAAAAAAATATAGAAAATAAAAATTCTCTTGAAAGTGAAGAAAAATTAGTGTACACTTGTCTCGATTTGTATCCCAAAAGTCCGGCGGAGATTGCAGAAGGAACCGGGCTGCCCATTGCCAGAATTATGAGCGTATTGTTTGAGCTGGAATGGAAAGGATATATTCAGGAAATAGCCAAGAATTATTATGTAAGATGTAAATAAAGCAGACATATAAGGGGAGGATAAGATGGCACGTTATCTGGTAATTGTGGAATCACCGGCGAAAGTGAAGACAATTAAGAAATTTCTGGGAAGCAGTTATGTTGTATTGGCGTCCAACGGGCATGTGCGGGATTTGCCGAAAAGTCAACTGGGAATTGATGTAGAACATGGATGCGAACCAAAATATATTACCATTCGAGGAAAAGGAGATCTTTTGGCAGCACTGCGAAAAGAAGTAAAGAAAGCAGACAAGATCTATCTGGCAACTGACCCTGACCGTGAGGGAGAAGCCATAGCATGGCATTTGTATGAAGCTTTGAAGCTGTCTGATAAGAAAGTTTACCGTATCAGTTTCAACGAGATTACCAAGACGGCTGTTCGGGAGTCAATTAAAGAAGCACGAGAATTGAATATGAATCTGGTAGATGCCCAGCAGGCCCGCCGTGCCTTAGACCGGGTAGTGGGATATCGCATCAGTCCGGTTCTCTGGGCAAAGGTAAAACGTGGCTTAAGTGCTGGTCGTGTGCAGTCCGTAGCTCTGCGAATCATTGCGGACCGGGAAGCGGAGATTGACGCATTTATCCCGGAAGAATATTGGTCTTTGGACGTGACTTTGGCGGTAGAAGGAGAGAAGAAGCCATTGGTAGCCAAATTCTATGGAACCGATAAGAAAAAGATGACCATTTCTTCGAAGAAACAGTTGGAGAAGATTCAGGCAGCCCTTGCGGATGCTCATTTCTATGTAGAAGATGTGAAGATTGGGGAGCGTACGAAGAAGGCGCCCCTTCCGTTTACCACTAGTACCTTGCAGCAGGAGGCTTCCAAGGCGCTGAATTTTGCAACCCAGAAGACCATGCGGGTGGCGCAGCAATTGTACGAAGATGGTGTGATCACCTATTTGCGTACAGATTCCACTCGAATTTCTGAGGAAGCAGATGCAGCAGCACGCAGCTATATTGCAGAGCAGTATGGAGCTGCCTATGCGGCAAAAGGCTTGAAGGCACAGAATAACCAGAAGAAGATTCAGGATGCCCATGAAGCCATTCGTCCGACAGATGTTACCAAGAGTCCGGCTGTAATGAAGGACAAATTGCCAAGAGATCTGTTCCGTTTGTATCAGTTAATCTGGAAACGATTCGTGGCAAGCCGGATGAATCCGGCCAAATATGAGACTACTACGGTGCGAATCGGTGCCGGAGAATATCGGTTTACCGTAGCTACTTCCAAGGTGGTTTTTGAGGGATTCCGAGCGGTCTATGTGGAGGCAGGAGAAGAAAAAGAAGAGAAGATGGTTTTGGCAAAGAGCCTTGGCGTGGATTCTGTGTTGAGCAAGACCGACATGCAGGCGCAACAACATTTTACCCAGCCACCGGCTCATTATACAGAAGCTTCACTTGTAAAGACGCTAGAAGAACTTGGGATTGGACGACCAAGCACCTATGCACCGACCATTTCCACCATCATTGCCAGACGCTATGTAGCAAAAGAGAAGAAGAATCTCTATCTGACAGAACTTGGAGATGCGGTTAATCAGATTATGATCAAATCCTTCCCGAGCATTGTGGATGTGAATTTTACAGCCAATATGGAAGGTCTGTTGGACCAGGTAGAGGAAGGCAATGTAGAATGGAAATCCATTATCTGTAATTTCTATCCGGACCTGGAGGAAGCGGTAAAGGTTGCGCAGGAAGAATTGGAACATGTGAAGATTGAAGATGAGGTGACAGATGTAGTCTGTGAAGAATGCGGGCGACATATGGTCATTAAATATGGACCACATGGCAAATTCTTAGCTTGTCCGGGATTTCCGGAGTGCCGTAATACGAAGCCATATCTGGAGAAGATTGGAGTAGCCTGCCCGCAGTGCGGAAAAGACGTGGTGCTTCGCAAGACCAAGAAAGGTCGTATCTATTATGGCTGCGAGAATAGTCCGGAATGCGATTTTATGTCCTGGCAGAAGCCGGCAGCAAAGCCCTGTCCAAAATGTGGGGCATATATGATAGAAAAAGGGAATAAACTATTGTGTACAAACCCGGAATGTAGTCACAAAATGGAGAAACGAGATTGAATATTCTGACAATATATGGTATACTTTTTCCTGTAACCGATGGCAGATTTCGGGAGGTGGAAGATGAGCGTACAATTGTTAGATAAGACAAGGAAGATTAATCAATTACTTCATAACAATCATTCCAGTAAAGTAGTTTTCAATGATATTTGCAAGGTGCTAGTAGAGATTTTGGAATCCAATGTCATGGTAATCAGTAAGAAGGGCAAGCTCTTAGGACTTGGATCCTGCGAGCATATTCAGAAGCTTGGAGAACTGGTTCCTGGTGAGGTGGGCGATTTTGTAGATGTGCTGCTTAATGAGCGTATGCTTAGTATCCTGTCGACGAAAGAGAATGTGAATCTGGAGACTCTTGGATTTTCACCTGCTTTTGCAAGAAACCATCAGGCGATTATTACACCGATTGAGATCGCCGGGGAGAGACTTGGTACCTTGTTCCTCTATAAAGGAGCCGATTGGTATGAGATTGATGATATTATTCTGACCGAATATGCGACGACGGTTGTGGGACTTGAGATGTTGCGTTCTGTTAGTGAGGAAGTGGCAGAAGAGAGCCGCCGGGCGAAGGAAGTTCATTCCGCTGTCAGCGCCCTGTCTCATTCGGAGATTCGCGCTGTGCTAGAAGTGCTGGATGAATTGGAAGGTTCGGAAGGTCTGTTGATTGCAAGCAAGATTGCAGACAGGGCCGGAATTACCCGTTCCGTGATTGTCAATGCGCTTCGGAAATTAGAGAGCGCCGGAGTTATCGAATCCCGTTCTTCCGGTATGCGGGGAACTTATGTCCGCATTTTAAATGATTTTATTTATGAAGAACTGGAAGGTCTTCGGACGGAGACGGCAGAATAGGCAATACAAAGGATGGAATCTAAAAGAGGTCCCATCCTTTTTTTGAAGGAGAAAAGGACATGGAAAAACAGATGGCTACACTGCGGATGGAGAAAACCATTCTGACAGGGATGGAGAGAGAAAAGAAAGAATATGCCTGTCGGCTGCTTCGTTATGAAGAGAAACAGGAAGTATTTTACCTGGAATTATTAGAGGATTCTCTGACAGAGATTTCTCTGGATGCCCGATACCGGTGCCAGATTCAAGAAGGAACACAGCTCTTGTGCGCCAAAGGGATTGTGAAAGAGCGGTATCGCAGTGAGGAAGGAACTGTGGTAAAATTCTATATTCAAAATGGATTTTATAAAAATACTATAAACTCGGTTGACAAAACCGAAGGGTAGTGCTATTTTATTACTAAAGTGATTTTTAGCACTCGAAATAAATGAGTGCTAACAGCAATAAAGGAGGTTATACTTATGAAATTAGTACCATTAGGAGACAGAGTTGTATTAAAACAAATAGAAGCAGAAGAGACGACCAAATCAGGAATCGTTCTTCCGGGACAGACCAAAGAGAAACCACAGCAGGCAGAAGTTGTAGCAGTAGGACCGGGTGGAATCGTAGATGGAAAAGAAGTGACCATGTTAGTTTCTGTAGGAGATAAAGTCATTTATTCCAAATATGCAGGAACAGAAGTAGAATTAGATGGAGAAGATTACTTAGTTGTAAAACAGAATGACATTTTAGCTGTTATCAAATAAGACAGAGATCAGGAGGTAGAAGACAATGGCAAAAGAGATTAAATATGGAGCAGACGCAAGACATGCATTAGAAGCTGGTGTGAATAAGCTGGCAGATACCGTAAGAGTGACAATCGGACCAAAGGGAAGAAATGTTGTATTGGATAAATCCTTCGGCGCACCGTTGATTACCAATGATGGTGTTACCATTGCAAAAGAGATTGAATTAGAAGATGCATTTGAGAACATGGGTGCACAGCTCATCCGCGAAGTTGCAGCGAAGACGAATGACGTTGCAGGTGACGGAACCACAACAGCAACGGTTCTTGCACAGGCCATGGTGAATGAAGGAATGAAGAATTTAGCAGCAGGTGCGAACCCAATCGTTCTTCGTAAAGGTATGAAGAAGGCAACGGAGACCGCAGTAGAAGCTGTGGCAGCAATGAGCAGCAAAGTAGAAAGCAGAGAGAGAATTGCTAATGTAGCAGCAATTTCTGCAGGCGATGTGGCTGTTGGTGAGATGGTTGCAGAAGCGATGGAAAAAGTATCTCACGATGGTGTGATTACAATTGAAGAATCTAAGACCATGAAGACAGAATTGGATCTGGTAGAAGGTATGCAGTTTGACAGAGGTTATATCTCTGCTTACATGGCAACCGATATGGA
>CAYVDA010000020.1:0-8385 GCA_964450635.1 uncultured Faecalimonas sp.
GGTGACAGGATTCGAACCTGCGGCCTCCTGGTCCCAAACCAGGCGCTCTAGCCAAGCTGAGCCACACCCCGTTCTTATTCTTTCTTTTGTCCCCCGTTTCCGTGACACAATAGCTATTATAGCGGTGTGCCACGGAAATGTCAACAACTTTTTTAAATTTTTTTCATTTTTTTCGTTTTTGGCCGAAAACCCCGATTTTAAGCCATTTGTCGTGCCAACTTTCTTAGGACAATGAAATATTTTTTATAAATTTTCTAATTTTTTTCGCATGAGGCGGAGCGCATTCCCCCTGTGACTTAAATCATTTTTCTTCTCCGGTTCTAACTGTGCAGTCGTGCATTCGTACTCCGGTAAATAGAAAATCGGATCATATCCAAATCCATTCTCACCTGCAATCTCATGGCCGATGATTCCCTCGATGGTTCCACGTACCACTTCCACACTTCCATCCGGGAGTGCCGCTGCAATCGCGCAGACAAATCGTGCGGTACGCTCTTCATCCGGCACACCATCCAGGCGATCTAACAGAAGCTGATTCTTAATATCATAAGAAGTATCCACACCCGCATAACGAGCCGAATAGATGCCCGGTTCTCCGTTTAAGTAATCGATTTCCAATCCGGAATCATCTGCAAGTACGATGCTGTCTTCCACGCATTTGGCAATCTCTGTAGCCTTGATGATCGCATTTTCCTCAAAGGTGGTGCCATCTTCTACCACATCCACATCAATCCCTGCTTCTTTCATGGACAGAATCGGCATCCCCAGATCCGCCAAAATCATGCGAATCTCCTTCATCTTATTCTCATTTCCTGTTGCAAATATAATCTTGCGTTCCATCTTCTTATTCCTCACGTTTCTTTTTCGGTGGTTTCGGACCTTGGAACTGATAGAAATAGGTCTTTAACATTCCATTATAGATCTTACGGTTCTTGTCCGCTTTTCGGCCGAAATATTTCTCTGCATCCTCATAGCTGGTAATCATATAGGCAGACCAACTATCTAGCTTCTTGAAGCTCTCTCCAAAATTCCGGTAGAGAGGCGGCAGATCTTTCTTCTCTTCCAGACGTTCCCCATAAGGTGGGTTGGTAATGACAAATCCGTACTTTTTTGGATGGCGCAGATCTTTGACATCTCGCTCTTGAAAATGGATTAAATGTTCTACGCCAGCTTCTTTCGCATTCTCTCTTGCCACACGAAGCACATCTTTATCAATATCATATCCCTGGATATCCACTTCGATGTCATCCTCAATCCTGTCATTTGCCTCATCAATAGCCTCATACCAAGCCTTCTTCGGAATGAGATTCTCCCACTCTTCTGCAGTAAAGGAACGGTTCATTCCCGGCGCAATCTTGGCTGCAATCATAGCTGCCTCAATCGGAAATGTTCCACTTCCACAAAACGGATCTACAAAGATTCGATCCCGCTTCCATGGTGTCAACAGAATCAATGCCGCTGCTAATGTCTCTGTAATCGGTGCTTTTCCGGCTTGCTGCCGATATCCTCTCTTATGAAGAGATACACCGGAGGTATCGATCCCCACTGTGACCACATCTTTCATCAGGAACACCCGCACCGGATAAGACGCTCCCGTCTCCGGGAACCAATCCATGTGATAGGATTCTTTCATTCGCTCTACCATCGCTTTTTTCATAATGGACTGAATATCCGATGGGCTAAATAATTTACTATTTACAGAAGCTGCCTTTGTTACCCAGAATTTACCATCCTTTGCCACATAGCGCTCCCACGGAATCTTCTTCGTCTCCTGGAATAGCTCTTCAAAGGTGCGGGCTGTAAAGGTGCCTACTTTGAGCAGCACGCGCTCTGCGGTCCGCAGAAAAATATTCGCACGGCAAATCGCCGCCACGTCTCCATAAAAATGTACCCGACCATTCTCCACACAGGCAATCTCATATCCCAAATCCTGTATCTCTCGTTTTAGAACTGCCTCCAAGCCAAAATGGCACGGCGCAATCAATTCCAATCTATCCATACTTTTCCTCTTTCGATGCTTTTCTTTCTATATTACGTGGTACTGAGCTCCTGTGTCAAGGAGTTTTCAACAGGAAATGAGGCCTTCCTTTCGGAAAGCCCCACCTTCTTAGTAGTTGTCACTCATATTGCTTTTATTTTTGTTCTTGTTCTGGGAATCACTTGCATTTGTCCCGTTATTTGTCTTGTTGGAATTGCTGTTATTCTTAACATTTTTGTTAGAACCGCCATTCGACATGTTTTTGTTTTTGTCCATGATTTTTTCCTCCTAAACTCTCTGGTTACATGGTTAGTATGGAAAATCCATGGTGTTCTATGCACGAAACACCATTTTTTCAAAAAAACTATTTTTTTTGAATATTTTTCTTGCAATTTTTTCCAATGTATATTATACTAGCCCTTGTAGAAAGCGATTTCTACAACCCCTTATTAATTATTTATACTCCCCTCAAAAAGGCTAGTGGCTCCCCCACTGGTCTTTTTACTTTATATGAGAGAATTTACATATCGCTTTTATTCAAATGTTGCAAGAATTCCCTTTAGGGTATCGAGGCTCACGTTACCATAGGCCTCCACAAAAAAACAAAAAACAACCCCATCCATTTACCATGGATGGGGTTGTCTCTCTTATACAATTTTCTTTTTTCTACTGTCTCTTAGACCTCAAACAGCAAATCCCCATAGGATGGCATTGGCCACATCTCTTTGTTGACAATCATCTCCAAGCGATCTACTGGGCTTCGAAGGGCTTCCATAGCCGGCACAACCTCATCCTTGAAGGCTCTCGCCTGCACTTCTCCTTCTTCTTTTGTTGCCACTTTTTCGGTCACCTCTGCTAATTTCTGCAACGCTCTCTTTGTCTCAGTTAGGAGGGCAGAGCATTCTGTCAGCAGTTCTGTCTGCACTTCTACTGTTGCTTCCCCGCAAGCCTGTTTCACTTCGTTGATAGAAGCAGCAAGGGAGGTGATATATTTGATTACTGCCGGAATAATCTGTTTGCTGGCAATATCAATCATAGACTTTGCCTCAATATTGATGACCTTGGCATAGGTCTCATACTGAATCTCCGCACGAGATTCCAATTCCGCCTTGGTAAATACACCAAATTTACCAAATACGTCCACTGCTTTTTCTGTCGTCAGACTGGCAATGGCATCCACCGTGGTGCGAATGTTCGGAAGCCCTCTTCTTGCCGCTTCCTCCACCCATTCCTCGGAATATCCATTTCCATTAAAGACAATCCGCTGATGTTCTGTCGCATATTTCTCAATCAGATCATGGACTGCCGTCTCGAAATCTTCTGCCTGTTCCAATACATCGCAGGCCTCGCTGAAGCTCTCTGCAACGATGGTGTTGAGTACCACGTTCGGTGCCGCTACCGAATCTCTGGAGCCCACCATACGGAATTCAAATTTATTACCGGTAAAGGCAAATGGTGAGGTACGGTTACGGTCTGTAGCATCTTTTCGGAAATCCGGCAGGGTGGCAACTCCTGTGTGCAATCGTTCTCCACGCAAGCTATGTGTCGCTTCCCCACGGTTAATCAACTGTGCGAGCACATCTTCTAACTGTTCTCCCAAATATACGGAAATGATAGCAGGAGGCGCTTCGTGAGCACCCAGACGATGGTCATTTCCCACATCTGCCGCCGATTCCCGAAGAAGATCTGCATGTTTATCTACCGCTTTCAAAACGCAAGTCAACACCAGTAAGAACTGGGTATTCTCATGTGGCGTCTTGCCCGGTTCCAAAAGATTGATTCCATCATCTGTTACAAGAGACCAGTTATTGTGCTTACCGGAACCGTTGACCCCTGCAAAAGGTTTCTCATGCAAGAGGCAATGCAGGTTATGACGATAAGCCACCTTCTTCAAGGTCTCCATAATCAACTGGTTGTGGTCTACTGCCACATTGCACTGGGCATAAATCGGTGCAAGCTCATGCTGTCCCGGTGCCACCTCGTTATGCTGAGTCTTCGCAGATACCCCTAATTTCCACAGTTCTTCGTTCACATCTTTCATGAACATAGCAATTCGTTCCCGAATCGCCCCAAAATAATGATCATCCAATTCCTGTCCTTTCGGCGGCATAGCCCCAAATAAGGTGCGGCCGGTAAAGACCATATCTTTTCGTTTTAAATATTTATCCCGGTCTACCAGAAAATATTCCTGCTCCACGCCCACAGACGGTGTTACCTTCTGGGATGTGGTATTCCCAAAGAGGCGAAGCAGACGAATGGCCTGTTTATCTATGGCTTCCATGGAACGAAGAAGGGGTGTCTTCTGATCCAAAGCTTCTCCTTTATACGAACAAAAAGCGGTCGGGATGTAGAGTATGCCTGTTCCTGTAGCATCTTTTTTGACAAATGCCGGCGAGGTGCAATCCCAAGCAGTATATCCACGAGCCTCAAATGTCGCCCGCAGACCTCCGGATGGGAAGGAAGACGCATCCGGTTCCCCTTTTACCAATTCTTTTCCCGAAAATTCCATCAAAACTTTTCCATTGGACTTCGGTGCAGAAATGAAGGCATCATGTTTCTCTGCCGTCGCTCCGGTCAATGGTTGGAACCAGTGGGAATAATGGGTCGCGCCCTTTTCAATGGCCCATTCTTTCATCTCATGGGCAACCACATCCGCCATAGCGGTATCTAATTCTTTCCCCTCCTGGATGGTCTTTACTAATTCCTGATATACTTTTTTCGGCAGTCTCTCCTGCATGACAGAGTCATTAAATACGTTTTCCCCAAAAATCTCTGTTACATTGATTGTCTCACTCATATCTGTTCCCTCTTTTGCATTTCTTTCCATGTATACTTATAAACATACCTTATTTACAGACAAAAAGCAAGAAAGAAAGGCGACAGAAACTTGATTTCTGCCGCCTAAATTTCTAATATACTTTATTAAGCTTTGTTAATAGAACCGAATAATTCCATTTTTTCTTTTACAGTTGCTTTGATTGCTTCTGCACCCGGAGCAAGTAATTTACGTGGGTCAAAGCCTTTACCCTGTAAATCTTTTCCTGCTTCTACGTATTCACGAGTTGCTGCTGCAAATGCAAGCTGGCATTCTGTATTCACGTTGATCTTAGCAACACCAAGGTCGATTGCTTTCTTGATCATATCTTCCGGAATACCTGTTCCTCCGTGAAGTACTAATGGCATATCTCCTGTTAACTGCTGGATTGCATCCAAAGTCTCGAAGCTTAATCCTTCCCAGTTCTCCGGATATTTTCCGTGGATGTTACCGATACCTGCTGCAAGCATGGTTACACCAAGGTCTGCAATTGCCTTACATTCGTTCGGGTCTGCGCATTCACCTTTTCCTACAACACCATCTTCTTCTCCACCGATTGCTCCAACTTCAGCTTCCAGTGACATTCCTTTTTCGTTACAGATTCCAACTAATTCTGTTGTCTTAGCAACATTTTCTTCGATCGGATAGTGTGAACCATCGAACATTACAGATGAGAAACCTGCTTCGATACATTTCATACATCCTTCATAGCTACCGTGGTCTAAGTGAAGTGCTACCGGAACTGTGATGTTCAGTTCTTCTAACATTCCATTCACCATACCTACAACTGTCTTATATCCAGCCATATACTTTCCTGCACCTTCAGACACACCAAGAATTACTGGTGAGTTGCACTCCTGTGCGGTAAGTAAAATGGATTTTGTCCATTCTAAGTTGTTGATGTTAAACTGTCCTACTGCGTAGTGACCTGCTTTTGCTTTTTCAAGCATCTCTTTTGCTGATACTAACATATGTATATCCTCCATTTTGAAAAATTATGCTCCGAAAGGAAGCACCCCTGTTTTATAAAACTATTTTATAAAACAAAAGAGGGATGAAAACTCATCCCCCATTAGTGACCCGTAGGGGAATCGAACCCCTGATTCCAGCGTGAGAGGCTAGCGTCTTGACCGCTTGACCAACGGGCCTTAAACCGTACTTGCATATTATAGTATATTTTTTAACAATATGCAAGTACTTTTTTTAATCTCTCGAAATTTTTCTATTATTTTATGAGGGATACGTATCCTTGTACAAAGATATACAGGATAACAAGCGGCAAAATATATTTCAGATAGATCAGCATTCCTTTGCCACCCGGCACTTTCAAGCCTTTTCCACTATTGGCTTCTGTTAAGAAATTCTTCCAGCCCCATCCTCGTTTGCTGACACAGAACATCAGATAAACCAGAGAACCGATTGGGAGCAAATTGTTGCTGACAAGGAAGTCTTCCAGATCCATAATATTCTTTCCGCCAATCTGAAAACCTGCCCAGTCTGTCATACCTAAGATGCATGGCAAGGACAAAATAGCAATCAGAATCCCACAGAAAATGGATGCTTTTTTCTGCGACCATTTGGTCAAATCGCAGAAGCAGGCAATAATATTCTGGAATACAGCAATGACTGTCGACAATGCCGCAAAGGTCATAAAGAGGAAGAAGCAGGCGCCCCAAATCCGTCCACCGGTCATCTCGTTAAAAACATTCGGCAAGGTTACAAAAACCAGTCCCGGTCCTTCTCCCGGATTGATTCCGAAGGCAAAACATGCCGGGAAGATAATCAAACCTGCCATAACAGCTACCATGGTATCTAGCAGGGTAACGCTGACTGCTTCCCCGGCCAGCGCGCGCTCTTTTCCTATATAACTTCCGAAGATTGCTAAAGCTCCGATTCCACAACTTAAAGTAAAGAAGGATTGTCCCATAGCCGCGAAGACCGCGGTTCCTAATCCATTTTCTACCATTTTCCCAAAATCCGGTTTCAAATAGAAGCGGATTCCATCCATGGCATTTGGCAGGGACAGCGCCCGAACAATTAAAGCAATCATAATAAAGAAGAGGCTAACCATCATATATTTGGTCACACGCTCCACTCCTTTTTCCAAACCAAAGGAGCAGATCACAAGTGCTACCAGACAAATCAGCAGCATCCACAGAATCATCTCATTTCGATTGGTTGTCAGCTGTTTAAAGATCTCTTCTACTTTCTGGGTGTTTGCGCCTACAAACTCGCCTCGCAGCATTTTTACGAAATAGGCAACCATCCATCCTGCAATGGTGGTATAAAACATCATCAATAGGAAGTTTCCTGCAATCCCAAAGTATTTGTAAATATGCCATTTACTTCCTTTCGGTTCCAACACATCGAAGGAGCAGGCAACACTTTTCTGGCTGGCTCTTCCTACGGAAAATTCCATAACTACAATCGGAAGTCCCATCACAATCAGGAAGAACAGGTACAAAAGCACAAATGCTCCTCCTCCATATTGACCGGTAATATACGGGAATCTCCATACATTTCCCAGCCCTATCGCACATCCTGCTGAAATCAGGATAAATCCCAGTCGGGATGAAAATTTCTCTCTTTTTTCCATTTTATTCTTTTTCCTTTTCAAATTTTTCCGGCCATTTACTCAGGCTGCCGGCATCTTCCACCCTGATTTTCAGGGCCTGTTGATCATTTCGCACTACAACTTTGCTGTGGTCTCCGCCATATTCTCCATCTAATGTCCACGGAATAGCAACCGGTGTCTCGAAAGTTACCTTGCTGGTCTTAAAGGCATACATATGCTTTGCCTGCACCGGCGGCTTAAGAAGTTCAGAAATGGTCTCTTGCAACGCAAGTAAGGTCTTCGGACGCGGAATCATCGTCACCTCAAACACACCATCATCAAACACGACATGATTTCCAATCATATTTCGGAAACCGCCTACAGATCTGGAGTTGGTTACCATGCCATAGATGAATTCATCTTCCACCACTTCTCCATCATGTTCCACACGAATATGATAGGACGGAATGTCATGAAGTCGTTTGGCACCCTCTAACAGGTAAGCCAGATGCCCTAGCACATTCTTCATCTCCTGCCGGGTCTGGTAGGACACGTCCGTAAAGAGGCCAAATGCCGCTATATAAACGAAATTATCTTCATTGAACCAGCCGATATCGCACGGAAATTCTCTTCCGTTTACCGCCACATCTGCAGCCTGCAAAATCTTTTTCGGAATGCCAAGGCTATTGGCAAAATCATTGGTGGTTCCGGTTGGAATGTAGCCGATGGGAATCTTCACGTCCCGATTCATCATTCCGGTTACCACTTCATCCAAGGTGCCGTCTCCGCCACTGCATACCACCAGATCATACTCTCCTTGAAGGTCCCGCACCTTCTCATAGGCGTCCTGCTTCTTCTGGGTCGGATAAATCGTCACTTCATATTCTGCTTTTACAAATACATCTACAATATCAGATATCTTCGGTTTCAAAAGGCCTTTTCCGGCATTGGGATTGTATACAAAAAATAATTTCTTCATATTCCTTCTCCTTTCCACCTGTAACCAATCGGAGCGTTTTGCGCGCGAAATGCATGTCA